>JBIOVV010000063.1:0-24333 GCA_044867925.1 Solirubrobacterales bacterium
GGGCTGAGCTTGTCGCGCTCCAGCATCAGCAGCTCGGCGAAGCCCTGCACCGAGGTGAGCGGGCTGCGCAGCTCGTGGGAGGCGGTGAGGACGAACTCGTCCTTCATCGTTTCCAGCTGGTCGCGCTCGCCGGCGCGGCGCTGCAGCTCGGCGGCCATCTCGTTGAACGCCGCCCCCAGCGAGGCGGTCTCCGAGAGCCCGCCGATTTTGACGCGCGTGTTGAGGTCGCCCGCCGCGAGCCGGCCCGATGCCTCGACGAGCTCCTCGAGCGGGCGCCGCATCGAGGCGATCAGGCCGCTGAAGAGCAGGGCGGCACCAGTCAGGCCGGCGATCAGGCCGGCCCCGACCAGCAGCGCGGTGTCGCGTGTCTCGCCGCCGATGTCGTCGCGGAGGACTTGGCGCTTGCGCTGCTGGGCGAGGATCGTGGCGCGGGAGCCGGCCGGGCGTGTGCCGCTGGCGAGCCGGTTGCGGGCGGCGATCTCCACCTGGTAGGAGCGGGCGGTGGCGTCCTCGAAGTCCTGGCGCTGCTGCAGGAAGCGGGCGACTCCGACCACAGCCAGGCCGGTCAGCACGGCAAAGGCGATCGCAAAGCCGATCGTCAGCCGGTTGGCGAGCGATGGGCTGAGGCGAAAACGGCGTCCGGAATATGCTTGCCCCTCAATGGCAGACGAGGCTACAGGCACGGCCGACGGCATCGCGGAGGCGCCGCAGGGCATCGATCGGGTCGGGGTCGAGGCCTGGTTTGGCGAGCATGTGCCGGGCGTGCGGCTGCCGCTCGACTTCGCGCGGATCTCGGGCGGCCATTCCAACTTGACCTACGGCGTACGCGATGCCGCCGGCAGGCGCTGGGCGTTGCGGCGGCCGCCGCTCGGCAAGCGCCTCGGCTCCGCCCACGACATGGGGCGCGAGCATCGCGTCGTCTCGGCGCTTGCCGGCACTCCCGTGCCGGTGGCACCGGTCGCCGGCTTCTGCGAGGACGAAAGCGTCAACGAAGCTCCCTTCTACGTGATGGAGTTCGTCGAGGGCCCGATCCTGCGCGGCCTCGCCGAGGCCGATGTCTTTCCCGACCAGGGCGATCGGCGGGCGATCGGCGAGCGCGTCGTCGACACGCTGGTCGAGATCCACGCGGTCGATCCCGATGCGGTCGGCCTCGGCGATCTCGGGCGCAGGGAGGACTACGTCGCCCGCCAGCTGCACCGCTGGCAGGGCCAGTGGGAGAAGTCGAAGACCCGCGAGCTGCCGGCGATCGACGCCGTGCACGAGCGCCTCGCCGCGCGCATCCCCGAGCAGGGCCCGGCGACGATCGTCCACGGAGACTACCGCCTCGACAACATGATCCTGACCCCGCGGGGCGAGGTGGCCGCGGTAGTCGACTGGGAGCTCTGCACGCTCGGCGATCCGCTCGCCGACGTCGGCCTCTTGATGGTCTACTGGCCCGAGCCGGGGGAGGAGGGAATCTCGCTTGGCCAGCCGGCGACGATGGCACCGGGCTTCCCCGGTCGCGAGGAGCTGAAGGCCCGCTACGCCGAGCGCTCCGGCCGCGATCTCTCCCAGCTCGACTTCTTCGTCGCCCTCGGCTACTGGAAGCTGGCGATCATCCTCGAGGGCGTCTACGCCCGCTATGCGGCGGGTCAGTACGGCAAGGCCGACCCCGGCATAGAAGAGTTCGCCCGCCTGGTCGAGCGCCTCGCCGACGCCGCCGAGCAGGCCGAGCGGCGCGGCCGTTGAAGAGGGTCCAGTTGGCTTGACATTGTTCCGACGGACCTGAAAGGGTCGGTTTGCAGCAATAAAACTGAGCAGGCGCACAAGCCTCTCGTTCCCTCAATTCCCAAGGAGAGTATTTGTGAAGCAGATTCGCAAGCGCGTCACGTACGCAAACGTGATGTCCTCGCTCGCCGTCTTCCTCGTCCTCGGCGGCGCCACCGCCGTCGCCGCCAAGAAGATCGGCTCGAACGAAATCAAGGGCAACTCGATCACGACCGGCAAGATCAAGAAGAACGCGATCACCACGTCGAAGATCAAGAAAAACGCGATTTCCACAGCCAAGATCAAGAACGGCGCTGTGACCGGCCCCAAGATCAATCTCACCACGCTCGGCACGGTTCCGAGTGCGAATACGGCCAACACCGCAAACGTCGCGAATAGTGTGGTCGGACGTATACCGTTCTCTGTCTTCACCGGTCCAGGTACTCACACCCTCGTGACGGTTGCGCCATTCACGATCCAGGGCGTGTGCCGCATCAACAACGTTGGTGAAGACGAAGGCGAACTTCAGCTGCTGACGTCTGTTAACGGTGCTGCGATGGACGACAACAATGGAGATGAGTTCGAAGTGTTCAATGTCTCCGACAGTCCGGCTGAACTGTATTTCAACAACACGACCGTCGGCAATCCCGAGATCGAGATCGCTACAGAACCAGGTCTGATCGCCGTGGCTCCAAGTGGGACGGCAATCGTCACACAGAACGAGAGCATCGGCTTCAACATCGCCGGCCACCCGGGTCAGTGCTACTTCGGTGGACTGGTCCAAAAGATCGGCTGATCTAGTCAGCGTGTGAAGTGCTGAAAAGAGCCGGGCGAAGAGCCCGGCTCTTTTCATTGTCGGCCCGCAACTCAGAAGGGTCTCGCCGGTTGACCGCGAAGACGATGCATTCGAGCTTCGTCAGTCCTTCGCACCCAAACCAAGGAGAGAACCCCTGTGAAGCGGATTCGCAAGCGGCTCACGTACGCAAACGTGATGTCGTCGATCGCTGTCTTCCTCGTCCTCGGCGGCGCCACCGCCGTCGCCGCCAAGAAGATCGGCAGCAACGACATCAAGGGCAACTCGATCACCACCGGCAAGATCAAGAAGGAAGCCGTGGCCGCCGCCAAGATCAAGAAGAACGCGGTCACGACCAACAAGATCGCCAACAACGCGGTGACCACCGCGAAGATCGCCGATGACGCGGTGACCGGCGACAAGGTCAGGGAGTCTTCACTCGGCGAGGTTCCGAAGGCGGCTCTTGCGGTCTCAGCCGAATCGGCGCAACCGCAGGCGTTCGGGTCGATCAACACCAACGGTACCGTCGACACCGCGAATTCGAAGAACATCGCCAGCTCAATTCGCCTGACCGACGGCACCTACTGTGTGACCGCGGCAGGCTTTACGCCGCGCGGCGGCCAGGTGACGCCGATATTCGGCGGCAGCGGCGGAACGACGGCGCAGCTGAACATCAACACGGGCAACTGCCCCTCGCCCGCAGTTCAGGTTCTCACCTGGACCGGTGGGGCGACGCCGGAAAAAAGCGATCTGCCGTTCTTCGTCCTCCTCTACCGCTAGGTCACTCCAGCCAGGTGGATCGAAAGGGCCGGGCAAATGCCCGGCCCTTTCGCGTTTCGCTGCGTGGCCCAACGCGGCCTTGACAGCGCGGGAGGCCCCTGCAATCGTCGGCCGCCGTGGCACCGATCCGCAAGCGCCTGACCTACGCGAACGTGATGTCCTCGCTCGCCGTCTTCCTCGTCCTCGGCGGCGCCACCGCCGTCGCCGCCAGGAAGATCGGCACCAATGGGCTGAAGGGCGCCTCGGTCACGACCGCGAAGATCAAGCGCAACGCCGTCACCGCCTCGAAGATCAAGAAGCGCTCGGTCAAGACGGCGAAGATCGCCGACGGGGCCGTTACCAACGGCAAGCTGGCGGATGGCTCGGTGACGGTGCCGAAGCTCGTGCCCGGCTTCGTCGCGCCGACGGCTGAAAGGCTCGCCCGCTCCGCCAATATCTCTGCCAGCGGCACGATCCTCATCGGCAGTCTCGGCATCGCCCAGGTCAACGTCACCCACACCTCGATCGGCTTCTACTGTCTTGCCGGCCTCAGCCCCGCTCCGGCCGGCGGCGTGGCGACGCTCGACTACTCCGAGTCCGGCGAAAACATCCTGATCCAGTTCGACACCGGCCAGGGGCCGGTTTGCCCGGTCGGCACCCAGGCGTTCGTCAACACGAGGAAAACAACCTCGAGCACCAAATCCGAATCGGCCGACGCCGGCTTCTTCCTGATCCTCTACTAGGAGCGCTCTAGATCGCCCGGCGGGCGTGCTTGGGATCCAGCTCGCCGGCAGCCTCGGCCTCGGCGCGCTTGGCCCAGCGGTTGAGCTCGCGGCGGGCGAGGACCATCTTGTGGACCTCGTCGGGCCCGTCGGCCAAGCGCAGCATGCGGCTGAAGCGCCAGAGCGCGGCGAGCGGGGTGTCGTCGGTCATGCCGAGCGAGCCGTGGATCTGGATCGCTCGGTCGAGCACGTCCATGACCATGTTGGCGGCGACGATCTTGATCGCCGAGATCGCCTGGCGGGCGGCGCGCTTGCCCTCGGTGTCCATCTTCCAGGCGGCGTAGAGGGTGAGCAGGCGGGCCTGGTCGATCTCCATCCGCGAGGCGGCGATCGCCTCCTGAACGAACTGCTTCTCGCCCAGCGGGCCGCCGAAGGCCTGGCGCTCGTTGGCGCGGTGGCACATCATCTCCAGGGCCCGCTCGGCGGTGCCGATCGCGCGCATGCAGTGGTGGATGCGGCCGGGGCCGAGGCGGTCTTGGGCGACGACGAAGCCGCCACCCTGGCTGCCGAGCAGGTTGGCCTTGGGCACGCGGCATTCTTCGTAGCGGATCTCGCAGTGGCCGGGGCCGGCAGAGTGGCCCATCACCGGGATCGGCCGGACGAGGTTGAAGCCCGGGTTGTCGGTCGGCACGCAGATCATCGAGGCGCGCGCGTAGGGGTTGGCCTCGGGGTCGGTGACGACCATCGCGATCGCCAGCTCGGCGCCGACAGCGCCCGAGGTGAACCACTTGTGGCCGTCGATCACCCACTCGTCGCCGTCGAGCACCGCTCGTGCCTGCAGCAGCGTGGGGTCGGAGCCGGAGACCGCCGGCTCGGTCATCGAGAAGCAGGAGCGGATCCGTCCCTCCAGCAGCGGCTCCAGCCACCTTTCCCGCTGCTCGTCGGTCCCGTGCTCGGCGAGGATCTCCATGTTGCCGGTGTCGGGTGCGGCGCAGTTGAAGGCCATCGGCGCCGCGACCGGGCTGCGCCCCATCTCCTCGCAGAGCAGCCCGTACTCCCAGTTGGTCAGCCCGGGCCCGAAGCGCTCCTCGGGCATGAAGAGGTTCCACAGACCCTCTGCCTTGGCCCGCTCGCGCACCTCGACCAGGATCTTCGGATAGGGCACGCCCGGGGAGACCTCGGCGTCGATCGCCTCCATGATCTCCCGCTCCTGCGGATAGATCTGCGCGTCCATGAAGTCGAGGATGCGCTCGCGCAGGGTCTCGACCTGGGGGCTGGGCGCGAATTCCATCGGAGAAACCTAACTCAGCGGCGGCGGTAGCGGGCGAAGAGCTCGCCGTCCTGCTCCAGCAGCCAGGCCAGCTCCAGCGGCAGCGGGTCAGGCAGCTCGCCGTTGAGGATGCGCGGTGCCGTGCCGCCGATGAGCTTGGGGGCGATCGTGAGGAAGAGCTCGTCGACGAGCCCGGCCGCCTGCAGTGCGGCGTGCAGGATGGGCCCGCCCTCGCAGAGCAGAGCCCGCACTCCTTCCGAGCGCAGCGAGCCCAGCAGCGCCGGGAGGTCGACGCGGCCCTCGGGCCCGCTTTCGACCACGATCAGGCGTTTTTCGAGGCCGCTGTAGCGCTCGGCGCGCATCGTCCCGGCACCGATCATCACCGCGTCGAAGCGAGTCCGCAACCCGACCAGCATCGCGGTGTCGGTCTCCGACCCGATCGGTCCTGACACCCCCCCGATCGTCGCCCCGCCGTCGACCGTGGCGGCGAAGTTCATCGCCACCAACGGCCGCTCCTCGAGCGCCAGCTCCCACGGCCGGTAGTCGTCGAGCTGCCGCTCGACCGTGGTCTCGCCGGGATCCGGGATCAGGCGCCGCATCGGATGGAGCCTATTGGGGTGACTTCCCGATTCTTCGTGGTATCCGCGGAAAACCAGGAAGTCAGCGGCGGATCAGGAGTAGTCGTGCCAGCCGGCGAACTCGCGGCCGGCGAACTTCTGCAGGGCGGCGACGTCGGTGGTGAAGCGGGCGCGGACGGTCTCGAAGAGATCGTCGGGGAGCTTCGGCTTCGGGGCCGGGGGCTTCTCGGGGTCGTGGACGACCTTCTCGACGATCCAGCGCATCGACTCGGGCAGGCGGTCGAAGTTGCGGTCGAAGGAGCGGAAGCCGGGGAGCTTGATCAGCTTCTCCATGAACTGGTATTTGTCGCTCTGCTTGGCGCTCGACTTCTCCCACTCGCGGTCGAACTGCTCGGAGGTGAAGCTCTCGTCGACGCCGGCGAAGGCGAAGGCCTTGCGCATCGTCTCCTCGCGTTCGGTCTGCAGCTCCTCCTGGGTGATGATCTCGATCTGCTCGCGCTCGAAGTGCTCGAGGTAGGGCTGCAGCTGCATCCAGTACTTGGAGCGGTTCATGTAGGAGGTCTCGGGCTGGGAGAGGACCGCGACCAGCTCGCCGGTCTCATAGCCGGCGCCCGTGGCGTGGACCCAGTGGGAGAGGATCCGCTTGATCGGGTCGCGCACCATGTAGAGCAGGCGCGCGTCCGGGCAGTGCTCGCGGATGCGCTCGGCGCAGCCGCTGAAGCGGGGCAGGTTGGTGTAGTGCGGGGAGGACTCGCCGCGCACCTGGAAGCGGTCGTCGAAGCGGCTCGCGTACCAGTCGAGCCCGAGGTCCCAGTTGAGCTCGCGGGCGAAGAAGTTGAGCTCCTTCGGCTTCGACATCTGGACTTCGGGATGCAGGCCGAGGTAGTGGTGGATGCTCGTGGTGCCGCACTTGAGGCCGCCGATGATGATCAGGTTGGGCAGCTCCGCATGGCGTTTGCGGCGGCGGCGGAAGCGGCTCTTGCGGTCGGCCGTGTAGCGCTCGCGGGCACGCCCGCACATCGCCTCGTCGGCGGGGTCGCGGGGGGCCTGCTCAGCGGCGATCTGGGTCTCGGCCTCTGACACGAGCGGGCTAGTGTAGCTGCGATGCCCTACGCCGATCTCGGATCCAGCTTCAACTCCTTCTTTCACGCGTCGAGCTCGTTCTTCGCGCACCTCTCCGATATCCGCTGGACGCCGTTCCTGATCGCCCTGGCTTTTCTGCTGGCGATGCAGCTCTGCCGCGCCTGGGCCTGGCGCAACGTGCTGCGCGCCTCCTACCCGGCCGAGCCGATCTCCTACACCCACCTCGCCGCCGCCTATCTGGCCGGGGCGGGCATCAACGCCATCGTCCCCGCTCACGCCGGCGACGTGACCAAGGTCTTCCTGGTCAAGCGCCAGATCCCCAAGTCCTCCTATCCGGCCGTCACCTCGTCCTTCTTGGTCCAGACCATTTTCGACACCAGCGTCGGGATCCTGGTCCTGCTTTACGCGATCACCCAGGGCCTGCTGCCACCGCTGCCCCAGCTGCCGAACTTGCCGGCCTTCGAGATCTCCTTCTGGGCCGACCATCCGCGCACCCTGCTGATCCTCACCGGGGCGCTGCTGCTGGCGATCGCGATCGGCATCTACCTTCTCGCCCACCGCGTGCGGCGTTTCTGGGCACGGGTGAGGCAGGGGCTGGTAATTCTCGGGCAGCCGCGCCGCTACCTGCGTGAGGTCTTCGCCTGGCAGGGGATCGGCTGGCTCTGCCGCTTCTTCGCCTTTTGGTTCTTTCTCGAGGCCTTCGGCATCGGCGGCTCGATCGGCAGCGTGATGCTGGTGATGAGCGTGCAGGCGATCGCCAACATCGTCCCCTTCACTCCCGGCGGCGCCGGCGCCCAGCAGGCACTTTTGGTCGCCACCTTGAAGGGCCCGTCGCGCTCGGCTGTCCTCTCGTTCTCGGTGGGAACCCAGATCGCGATGGCGGCTTGGTCGGTGTTCCTCGGCTTTGCCGCGATCCTGCTCGTCTTCGGCACTACCGACTGGAAAGGCCTGATCCGCCAGGCCCAGGACGAGGCGGACGCGGAGGCCGCGATGCTGCGTCCTCAGTCGCCTGACTAGCGCTGCCGCTCGGGGTCCCGCGTCCTTGCCCGGCGCGCCTTCCGCGCCTCGCTAGTCGTCAAACGCGAGCGGGTCGCGGCCGTCCCAGCTTCCCGCTGAGGCGTAGGGGCGGAAGCGGATGAAGGCGGAGTCGTGGTGGAAGGGGTTCGCCCGGTCGAGCTTGGTCGCGGCCGGGTGGGCGCCGTCGCTGTGGCCGCGGGCGTAGGCGCGCATCGCGCCGACATTGCGCCAGAGGGAGAAGGTCGCGACCAAGCGGGGCGGTCGGGCCAGGCCGATCGAGGCGAGGACGTCGGGGTCGGCGACCGCCTCGGCCTCGGCGCGAGCGCTTGCCTTGAGGAAGGCGGGCAGGCGGCGCAGCCGCGGCCGGCCCAGGGTGAGGACCGCCACGTGTTCCTCGGCGCCGAGCTTGACCTCGCCCTTGGGCAGGTCGTCCAGCCCAGGCCATTTGCCGTAGACGTGCAGGGGCTGCAGGCGCACCTGCCAGCCGACGGCGAGCTGACGGGCGAGCGGGTGGCCGGCGAAGAAGGCCTCGAACGCCTCATCGCTCTCCCAGGCGGCGATCATCGCCACCGGCCTGAGGCGCGGCGAGGGGAGCAGGCGCCCGCCGAGCGGCGCCGTGATCGCGGTCTCGGCGTAGCGCAGGCCGGGCACATCTGAGGGCTTCGGCGGGCGGCGCAGAATCCGCGACGCGTCTCGCAGGTCGAGGTCGCAGATGTGGGCCGAGAGCAGCATTCCGCCTCCTTGGAGAGCTAACCTAGCGATCGTTAGGTTAGCGCACTGAAGACCGAGCCGACACCACGCAAGCGCATGAGCGCCGCCGGGCGGCGCGTCGCGATCGAAGCCGCCGCCACCGGCGTGTTCGCCGAGCGCGGCTACCGAGGAGCGTCGATCGGCGAGATCGCGCGTCGCTCCGGCGTCACTCCCCCGGTCATCTACGACCACTTCGCCTCCAAGCAGGATCTCTACCGTCGCCTGCTGGAGCGTCACTTCGCCGAGTTGCGCCAGGTCTGGCGCGAGAACTTCGCCGGCGAGGACCCGCCCGCCCGCCGCGTTGCCCGCTCCTTTGACGCCTGGTTCGCCTACATCGAGGCCCACCCCTTCGCCGGTCGCCTGCTCTTCCGCGACACCACCGGCGATCCCAGGATCGAGGCGATGCACCAGGAGGTGGCGGCGAGCAGCCGGGACGCGATCATGAGCCTCTTCGCCGGCCGGCCCGAGGTCGAGAAGGTAATCGGCCCGGAGCTCGAGGAGGGCCTGGAAATGGCCTGGGTGGTGATGCGCGGCGTGCTCCAGGGCCTGGCGATGTGGTGGTACGAGCACCCCGGCGTTCCCCGCGAGCGGGTCGTCGCCACGGCGATGAACGCGCTCTGGGTCGGCTGGGAGCGGACCCAGGCGGGGGAGGGTTGGGGCTAGCCGGCTCAGCGAGCCAGCGGATTGACCCAGCGGACGCCCTCGAAACGCGAGAAGTCGTTGTCGCTGGAGCAGAGCTCGGCGCCGTGTCACATCGAGTGCTGTCTCGATGCTTCAGCTCGACCAGCCCGGATAGCGACCGGCAAGCTGCCACTGCCAAGGCGGGCGTTCGGAGGCGGGGAAGTCGTAGTGATTGCGGCCGGGGAGGGTCTCGAGCGGGACCAGGGCGGGGTCGTCCCGGACAAGCACGGCAACTCCGCCGGCAGCTTCGACCTCCGCCCGGCCTGCCCGGCGGAGGACTCGCTCCCAGCCGAGGCCGGGGCGATAGAGCCAGTAGGTCAGCTCGACCCAGCCGCGTGAGCGCCGCTGGTCGTCGATTTGGGTGAAGGCGGTGGTGCGGCGGCGCGAGGCGGTCAGGTGCGCGCCGGCGGCGACCGCGCAGCTTTCGCGGCGGCAGTAGCGGAAGTCGACCGGGACGAGGGGGAGGCCACCGGGCCCGAGCTCGGCGGTGGGTGCGGGCGCGAGGGCACGTGCCAGGCGCGCCAGCGGCCGGCCGTAGGCCGGGACGAGCGGGTGGTGGCGACACTCGTCGGGCAGTCGCGGCGCGCAGATGAGGCGCTTGGAGAGCGTGCCGGCCAGGTCGCGACCGGCGTCGATCTCGCCGCCCGCCGCGACGGCCGCAATCGCGGCGAGCAGCAGCAGAGCGATCAGGGCGAGGAGCCCGGCCTGCTCGACGCTCGCCGATCCACGCTCTCTCTCCCCGTCGCGAAGCATGTCGACGACGCTAGGAGGGACGGGCGCGCGGGTGGTGCGCAGAGGGTGACGACTTTGGCCTGCTTCTGCCTTCTGCTATTGATGTAACCGATGGAGGGCAGCCCCTTCAACCTCTTCGGCGACCCCGACGAGTTCCGCGCCCGCATGGAGGAGCTCTCGGAGCAGATGCAGTCCTCCCAGCGCGTCGCCTGGGCCGACAACGCGATCAAGCTCGCGGTCGAGATGACCGTTGCCTCGATCGGCCGCCTCGAGCTCTCCGGCGGCCCCGACCAGCAGGCGATGCAGGTGCGCGACGCGATCCGCGTCCTCTTTCCCGAGGCGGTCACCTTGGTGCGCGAGGCCCGCGAGGGATTGTCCTAGAGTCGTCCCGGTAGGGGTTCCGCTTAACTTTTTTGGTGAGACGGCTGGGGCCGTCCGAGGACCGGCCCGGCAAAAAAGTACAAGACGCTCCACCCCTACCGGGACGACTCTGGATCAGAGCAAATCGAGACGGAGGGTCCTCGCGCTCCCGCGGTGTAGAGCTGCTGCTATTAGCTCGAGCGGTACCGCGGCGAGGAAGGCCGGGATCGCTACGACTATGCAGATCATCGCGTCTAGGCGGCGCTGCCAGAGGCGCTCGGCGGGGGCGGCGCTGCCGCGGCCGAGGGCGCCGAGGGCTACGTTGCGGCCGAAGGTGAAGCCGTTGAGCACGGTCTGCCACATCGTCGCTATGCCCGCCCCGGGCGACCAGCGCGCGCGGGTGAGGACCTGGTCTCGGTTGGCGACGAGGCGCTGCACCGCCTCGGCCGTAAACAGGTAGCGGCTGTCGGGTTCGAGGCCCGCCCATCCCGCGCCGCCGATCCAGGCGGCGAAGCCGGACCGGTCGGCGATCCGGATCTGAGCCGCGCTGTCCAGGCGGTCGAGCGCCGCGAGCGCGTCGCCGACGTCGCCGGGCTCACCGACCACGCCAAGGCCGCAACTCTCGCAACGCGCCACCGGGCCCCTCAGCCCGGGCCGCGAGTCGATCCAGCCGAAGAGCGGCTCGCCGCAGGCCGGGCAGGGCGGGTTCTCGGGCCCTGCGCCCGCCTCCAGGGGCACGACCGGTGTGCGCCGGTGGCCACCGCGGGTCGACCGCGTGCCTGCTCGCTGGGAACTCATCGCCGGTAGCGTACGCGCAGTGCAGTTGAGCGAGCTCATGACCGCCGGGGTCATCACCGCGAGGCCGGATGCAAGCGCGGTCTCGGTGGCGCGCCAGATGCGCGATCGCCGGGTCGGCTCGGTCGTGATCGTCGACGCCGCCGGCTCGCCGCTGGCGATGGTGACCGACCGCGACCTCGCCCTGCGCGTCTTCGCCGCGGGTCTCGACCCGGAGACCGCGGTCGGCGACCATGCCTCGCGGCCGCTCGTCTGCGGCGAGCCCGCGATGGGGCTCGACGAGGCGGCTGCGCTGATGGTCCAGCACCGCGTGCGCAGGCTCCCGGTCGTCGATGCGGGTAGGCTCGCCGGCATCGTCACGCTCGACGACATCGCCGTGCGCACCGGGGACCTCGAGGTCGCGCAGCGGATGACCGCCGAGGTCATCGAAGGCGCCCTGCCCCAGTTCTACTTCCGCGAGCGGGGCTAGGGATGAATCGCAGTCAGGTGGTGAGCTGGGAGGAGCGCTGGTCGGCGCCGGCGGCCCTCGCCGCCCTTGGCGCCGTCGCCTTCGTCGTCGCCGCGATCGTCGTCGCCAGTCAGGGAGTCGGCGGCGCCGACGGCGACTCCGAGCTGCTGCGCAACGTCGACGCGCACCGCTCGGCGCAGCTGATCTCCAGCATCCTGCAGGCGATCGGCGTCGGACTGCTCGCCGCGCCGCTCTATTACCTCTTCCGCAGCGCCAACGCGCGCAGCGAGCGAATGCGCGGCCAGCTCGTCGGCGTCGTCGTCGCGGCACCTCTTTTCCTCGCCGTGCTGGCGATCCTCAGCGGCCTCTCGACCCTGCACGCGGCCTCGGACTTCGTCTCCAGCGAAGTGCCCCGCCTGGTCGCCAAAGGCGTCGCGCTCAACAGCGACCGGGCTGATGAGATCGCCAGCGAGATGATCAGCGACGCGCCGTTGCGACCGCTCGCCGCGGGCTTCGGCCTCGGCGGCCAGCTCGGCTTCGCCATCGGCATGGTCTACACCTGCCTCTACGCGATGAGAGTCGGCCTGCTGCCCCGCTTCTGGGGCTCGCTCGGCATGGCCCTCGGCGCCGTCTCCTTCATCTTCTTCCAGTTCGCCCTGCTCTGGTTCGTCTACCTCGGCATCCTGCTGCTGCGCCGCGACAGCCAACCCCCCGCCTGGGCCGCCGGCGAAGCCATCCCCTGGCCAACGCCGGGCGACAAAGCGGCCGCGGAGCTTCCATCCGAAGCTGAGGACAAAAGCGAACTCCAGGCTGGGGAGCCAGAGAAACCTCTCGAAGAGGAGCAATCCCGGTAGGGGTGGAGCGTCTTGTACTTTTTTGCCGGTTCGTTCTCGGACGGCGGCAGCCGACCCACCAAAAAAGTTAAGCGGAACCCCTACCGGGATTGCTCCGCACCACTCCGCTTCCTCTGAGTCCGAATCTCACTGAGAATCCGCTCCAATCGAGGCTCCTGGGAGGTGTCGACGAAGCTCATCGCGGCGGCCACCCCGGGGTGGATCGCGGCGATCCGCTCCTGCATCGCCTGAGCGACGGCGCGGTAGGTGGGGTGGCCCTCGCGGCCTGAGCGCAGCTCGATCAGGTGCATCGCCTCGCGGGCGTTGAGGTCGAGCGTGTAGCGGATGCGGTAGGCGAGGCTGAGCGCGTAGGGGGCCTGATCGCCGAGGCCGGCGGCGGCCAGCCGCTCGTACTCGGCGCGGGAGATCTCCAGTGCCCGCTCGAACTCGTCGCCGGCGCCGGCTTCCTGGACCTCTTCAGGGATGCCGGCGCCGAGGTCGGGGCCGAGGCGCTGCCACTGCACGGTCAGCATGCGGTGGCGCTGCAGGTCGCGGAAGGCCCCGTAGTCGGAGACGACCTCGAAGCGGTAGCGCAGCGCCTCGAAGCCGCGGCCGGGGCGGTGGCGGCGGTTCTGCCGCTCGCCGACCATCGCCGCGAGCAGCTCGGCGCGCTCGTCGCGATCGAGGACGTCGAGGCGGGCGAGGACCTCGGTCTCGGGCACCGAGGCCGACTCGAGCAGACAGGCGGCGAGCAGGCTCTCTTCGCTGCCGTCGACGTGGACCAGCTCGACCGATGGGCTCGCCTCGCCATCGCCGCGCCGGTCGAGGCCGAGGCGCGAGACCCACTGCTCGGTCCGCTCGCGGCGCTGCTGCAGGTAGGCGACCCACTCGCCGCCGCGGTCGGGTCGCTCGACCCTGGAGACGAAGCTCGGCATCACCTGCTTCAGCTCGCCGAGGATCATGCCGCCGTACTCGCGTGCCTCCGGCAGCGGCGAGGCCATCAGCCGCAGCAGCATCTGCTCGTAGGCCTGGCCGGAGGCGTAGATGCCGACGTGGCTCAGCGTCGCCGCCGGCAGCAGCCCGCGCAGCAGGTCGAGCGACTTGGCCCGGATCGAGCGCTGCCACGGCCCCTCGGGTTCGCCGTCGCCGCGAGGCCAGCGCCGCGCCGCCCACTCCTCGACCTGGCGCAGCGAGGCAGAGTAGATCGAGAAGACCTCATCCATCGCCGCGCCGAACTCGGGGCCGAGCTGCTCGCTGCGGTAGTAGCGGTAGCCGCCCGCTTCGGACATCGGCTCGTCGTAGGGGATATAGCGGGTCGACTGCTCGAGGTAGGCGGCGAGCCGGCCGCGCTGCAGGACCTTGGTGAGCACGTTGGAGACCCACTCGCAGGCGATGTGGGCGCCGCCGACCTGGGCGATCGAGTCATCGCCGTAGCCGAGGAAGACACGTTCGTAGAGCCCCGCGGCACGCTCCCCCTCGGCGCCGTCGAAGGGCCGCGCTCCGGCCTGCGCATCCTCGGCGAACTCTTCCAGGTAGAGCCTGCGCACGGTCCCGGAATAACGCGAATAGCGGGCAAAAAGCGCACCCTTGACCGTCTCCGGCAGATTGACCAAGGCGAAGACCGGACGGTCGAGGTTGGTGAAATGAGGGGCGAGCAGGGCTCGCTCGGCAGCGGTGAAGTCTTCGACCGGGTAACGCACCGCCGCATCGTAGACGCAGCTGCGGCGGGGGCCATCGGGGAAAATCCCCCTAAGGTGCGGCCGCCATCAGCTCGACCCGGTGGCCGGCGGGCGCGATCACGACCGCGCGCGGCACTCCCCAGTGCTCGCGGCGACGTTCGACCTCGAAGCCGTGCGCGGCCAGCTCGGCGAAGGTGCGATCGAAGTCGGCGACGACGATCGCCGTGTGGCCGCGCGATGGCACCGTCGGGGAATCGGTCGGCATCAGGTGAACCTGTGTCCCCTCTCGTTCCAGCCAGGTGAACTCGCTCAGCGACTCGGGCGGCTCGACCAGCGCGAAGCCGAGCAGCCGCCAGAGCTCGACCGAACGCTCGATCTCGGCGGGCGTGACCTCGACCCCGACGTGGTGCAACACGGATCCAGCCTTGCACACCCGTTGCCGCATCGACCAGGGACCACGTCCGCCCTTTGGCAGATGATTCCCAAATGCTCAGGAAAAATAGTCGGACGGGACGAAGCGGGAACGAGCAGTCGAAAGCCGAACTCGACTACGCCTGGGCCTGGTTCCACCACAGTGCTTCTCAGCGCCTGATCACGTTCAATTTCTTCCTGGTCATCGTCGGCCTCCTTCTCGTCGCCTACGCGCAGACGGTGGAGCACGAGTGGAGGCTCTTCGGGTTGTGCCTCGGCCTCGTCGGGATGATCGTCTCGATCGGTTTCCTCGCCATCGACTTTCGCAACGAAATGTTCGTGAAACGGAGCATCGGCGCTCTGCGGCAGATGGAGAGGGGCACCAGGATCAAGCTCGCCCCGCCCGAGGAGGAGAAGGGGTGGGTGAGCCTCTTCAAGTATCGGGTCTGGTTTCGCCTGGTGATCGTCATCATCGGCTTGGCGTTTGCGGGAGGGCTGCTCTGGGCCGCCCTCGGCTTCCCGGCTGCCGGACACGACACGCCAACCTGCCGCTCCTCGACCGTGCTCGTGCTCCACCGTCCCGGCGTCGACCTGAGCCTCGTGCGGAGATCAGAACACGAGGGAGAGCAGGGCGGCGCCGACGACTATCGCGGTGGACCAGGTGACGGCCTCAGCGGTTATCTCCATGTCCAGTCCGTAGGCATGGGCGATCACCAGCGAGTTAAGGCCCGAAGGCATTGCGGAGAGGAGCCGGTAGGCGGCGGGTAGCTCGATCAGCGGTGCGGCGAGCAGCATCAGCAGCGCCGGGACGACGGCGAGGCGGGTGACGATCGTCAGCGCCACCGGGCGGGTCAGCGGCGGCGGCATCGGCAGCTCGCCGTGCTCGGCGTTCTCGGCCAGGGTGGCGCCGACGGCGAAGAAGCCGATCGGCAGGATCGCCACGATCAGAGCCTGCGAGACGTCGACGAGGACGTCGGGCGCGAGCGCCTCGGGGGCGAGGATGCCGGCGATCGCGGCGTAGAGGGGCGGGTTGCGGGTGAAGAAGGCGCCGACGCGCTCGCGCGGCGTTTCTCCTGCCTTGGTGCCGAAGGCGGCGCCGACCGCGAAGGCGCCGAGCAGCAGGCAGGGGCCGGTGACCAGCACGTCGTAGAGGACCGCGGTCGAGAGCTGGTCGCGGCCGAGCAGGGCGACCGCCAGCGGGTAGCCGAGGTAGCCGGTGTTGACGCTGAGCACGGTGCAGACCACGGCGCCGACCTGGAAGCGGGGCAGCTTCAGGACCCTGCTCGCCACCAGGTAGGCGAACAGGGCACCGAGCGAGGAGGCGACGATTCCCAGGATCAAGCCGACCCCGTGGCCGAGGTCGATGTCGGCCGCGGCGATGTTGAAGAAGATCACCGGCGGCAGGAAGACGTAGAGCAGCAGCGTCAGCGCCCGCCGCGAGGCCGCCGCCGCGCCCGCCGGCCAGCGATGCTCGGAAGCGACCCCGATCCCGACTGAGATCACGATCGCCGCGGTTGTCAGCAGGACCCCGATCGGGGGACCCTTTCAAGCTTCAAGCCAAGAGCGCATGTACGACGCCCGCAGCCGTAGGGCGGTCCACCCGAGACGCTTCTCCCGCGGGTGGCGCGGTGGCGGGGGTCCCCCATAGCGCAGGGCGCGCGCAGCGCGTCCGAGCACATGGGGGAGGGCCGCCGCGACAGGACCCGCGGGCCGAAGGCTACGAGTACAGCTCTTCGACCTCCTTCTCGTACTTGCGCTCAATCGGGCGGCGCTTCAGCTTCATCGTCGGCGTCAGCTCCTCGCCGCCGGGGACCCACTCGCTGGAGAGGATCTTGAAGCGCTTGATCTGCTCGACCCGGGAGAGGCGGGCGTTGGCCGCCTCGACCGCGGCGGCGATCTCCTCGGCGACGGCAGGATCGCCAGGCGCGACGCCACGTGCGGCCAGCGATTCGGGATCGAGCGCGAAGAGGGCCACGTTGTAGGGGCGGTTGTCGCCGATCGCGACCGCCTGGGCGATCAACGGCGTCGCCGCCTTCAGCTTCGCCTCGATGTTGGCCGGCGACATGTTCTTGCCGGCGGCGTTGATGATCAGCTCCTTCTTGCGGTCGACGATGCGCAGGTAGCCGGCCTCGTCGAATTCGCCGACGTCGCCGGTCAGCAGCCAGCCGTCCTCGCTCAGCGCCTCCGCGGTCTTCTCCGGCATGTTGCGATAGCCCTTCATCACCTGCGGGCCGCGCACCATCACCTCGCCGTCCTCGGCCAGCTTCACCTCGGTGTCGGGGATCGGCGGGCCGACGGTGCCGACGCGCACGCCGCCGGGCGGGTTGAGCGTCGTGATCGCGGTCGTCTCCGACATCCCCCAGGTCTCGCGGATCTCGATCCCTAGAGCGAGGAAGAACTCGAGCACCTCGGGCGGCGTCGGCGCCGCCCCGACGACGAACGACTCGACCTGGTCGAGGCCGAGCATGGCGCGGATCGTCGACAGCACCCGCTCGTCGGCGCGCTGCCACTCGGCTTCGAGGCCGGCAGGCACGCCGCCGTCCATCTGGGCACGGGCACGGCGTCGGCCGAGCTCGATCGCGGCCACGGTGGCGTCGCGTTTCGCCTCGTCGGGCTCGGCCGCGATGCCGACCTCGATCGCCGCCTTCAGCTTTTCCCAGATCCGCGGCACGCCGCCCCAGACCGTCGGCTTGACCGCGATCGAGTAGGCGACCATCTGGCGCGGATCGGGGCAGCAGTAGACGCAGCTGCCGTAGATCATCTGCGCGTAGAGCCCGGCCCAGCGGTCGGCGATGTGGGCGCTGGGGAGGTAGGAGATCATCCGCCCGCCCGGTTTGGTCGGCTGGACCGCGTCGCAGGCACGCCAGACGGCGACCATGTTGGCGTGGGTCAGCTGCACCCCCTTTGGCGGCCCGGTGGTCCCCGAGGTGTAGATCAGGCAGAGCACGTCCTCGGCCTCGACCGCGCGCCAGGCGGCCTCGAAGTCGAAGTCGGGGTCGCCCATCGCCTCCAGCTCTTCGATCGAGATCGTCCCCTCCGGAGCCTCGCCGTCGACGACGACCACGTGCTCGAGCGTCTCGACGGCATCGCGCGCAGCCAGCACGGTCTCGACGAACGCCTGCTCGGTGACGATCACCCGGTTCTCCGCGTCCCGCACCACGTACTCGACTTGCTCGGGAGAGGAGGTGTTGTAGATCGAGAAGCAGGTCGCCCCCAAGTGCATCGCGGCGCAGTCGGTCAGATGAAGTGCGGGCCTGTTGACCAGCATGAACCCAACCGTGTCGCCCCGTCCCACCCCAAGCTTCGCCAGCCCAGCGGCACGCTTGCGCACCGCCTCGGCATAGTCCCCCCAGCTCGCCTCGTAGTCCGAGTCCTTGAACCGCAGCGCCGGACTCTCTGCCCACTCCTCGGACGTCCACTGAAACGCCTCGCACATCGTTCCCGCTTGAAGTGCTTTTGGCCGCTCGCTCACATGCTGAACATACAACGCCTCTCGCGGGGGGTGGCGCCGTAGGGGGACCCGCCCCTGAGGAAGCTTTAGCTACCGGAAGGGGTGGGGGTTCCTGCGGCGACAGGACCCGCCGCGCCGAGACGTCTGGCTCAGCTCAGAACAGCGAAGCGCCCGCGTGTTCCGCGAACTCAACCAGCGGCTGAGGGATGACCCCGAAGAACACCGTCGCGGCAGCCGCAAGCAACGCCGGCACGACGAGATAAGGACGCCGCCCCGCCTCGGGGTCGACCGGATCGGCCTCCGGCGACGCCCCCGCGATCGCCGCTTCCACCCCGGCCGACTCGCTCCTCATCCACATCGCCGCGACGACCCGCAGGTAGTAGGCGAGCGAGATCATCGTGCCGATCGCGATGAAGACGGCGAGCCAGGTGTAGGCGCCTTCGACCAGGGCCTCGATCAGGTAGAGCTTGCCGATGAAGCCCGCCGTCGCGGGCAGGCCGGCGAGGCCGAGCATCGCGATCGTCAGCGGCCAGGCCAGCAGCGGACGCTCGGCGCCGAGCCCGCGCACCGCGGCGATGTCGTCGCCGTAGGGGGTCTCGCGCTCGCGGGCGATGACGACGGCGAAGGCGGCAAGGGTCATGAAGGCGTAGGCGGCGAGGTAGAAGACCAGCGCGTTGACGCCGGCCTCGCTGGCGACGACGAGGCCGGCGAGGATGTAGCCGGCCTGGGCGATGCCCGAGTAGCCGAGCAGGCGCTTGAGCGAGTCCTGGCCAAGGGCGCCGACGTTGCCGACGACGATCGAGATCGCGGCGAGCACGGCGAGGGCCGGCTGCCACTCGTCCGCCTGCGGTGCCAGGGCGAGGTCGAAGAAGCGGATGAAGACGGCGAAGGCGGCGGCCTTGGTCGCCACCGCCATGAAGCCGGTGATCGGGGTGGGCGCGCCCTCGTAGACGTCGGGCGTCCACTGGTGGAAGGGGGCGATCGAGGTCTTGAAGGCGAGGCCGACCGCGGTCATCGCGATCCCGACCAGGACGAGCGGATCGCCGAGCACGCCCTGCTTCGAGATGCCCGCGGCGATGCCGCTGAAGTCGGTCGAGCCCGAGCCCCCGTAGAGGAAGGCCATCCCGTAGAGCAGCGTCGCCGAGCCGAGCGAGCCGACGATCAGGTACTTCAGACCCGACTCGAGCGACTTCTCGCGGCGCATGTTGGTCGCGCAGAGGATGTAGAGCGGGATCGAGAGGGTCTCGATCGCGACGAAGAAGGTGACCAGGTTCTGGGCCTGGGCGAGCAGGACCATGCCCAGCACCGAGCCGAGCAGCAGCGCGTGGTACTCGCCGCGGCCGGCCTGCTCGGCGGCGGGCTCGCGGATCGAGAAGAGCACCGCGAAGGCGGCCGTGAGGATCGCGATCAGCGCGATCGAGATCGCCAGGTCGTCGAGCCGCAAGGCTCCCGAGACGAGCTCTGTCGCATCTCCCCACTGCCAGATCAGCAGCCCCGCTGTGGCTGCGAGCGCGATCAGCGTCAGTCCAGGCACCATGCGCTTCAACGGCTTGAATACGCCGCTGAGCAGGACGACGCAGAGGCCGACGGTCAGGGCGAGGACGGGTGAGAGCGCCGCGTAGTCGATGTGGGGGGCGTCGAAGCTCATCGCGAGGCCAGCCTCGCCGGCGGTTGGTCCTCGACGATCGAGATCCGCTCTTCGACCGATTTCTCGGTTCGCTTCAGCACCAGCTGCGGGTAGAGCGCCAGCCCGAGGATGCAGAGCACCAGCGGCACCAGGACAATCCCGTCCCGCCAGCCGATCTCCCGCGACACGACGCCATCCGGCTTGCGGTTGTGCATCGTGCGCTGGTAGAGCCGCAGCGCGTAGTAGGCGCTCATCGCGACACCGCTGATCGCGACGCAGGCGAAGACGATCTTCGAGTCGAAGAGGCCGTTGAGGATGTAGAACTCGCCGACGAAGTTGGCCGAGCCGGGCATCGCCAGGGTCGCCAGGGTGACGATCAGGAAGAGGGCGGCCAGCACCGGGGCCTTCATCGCCATCCCGCCCATCTCGCGCAGGTCCTCCGTGCCTGAGCGCTCGGCGAGGATCGCGACGATGACGAAGAGCGGTGCGACGACGAGGCCGTGGTTGACCATCTGCAGGATCGCTCCGTCGGAGCCGTCGGCGGAGAGGGCGAAGATGCCGGCGGTGATGAAGCCGAGCTGGGCGACCGAGGAGTAGCCGGCCACCAGCCTGATGTTGGTCTGGGTGAAGGCCATCACCGAGCCATAGAGGATCGAGGCCAGGGCAATGACCAGGATCGCCTCCTGGAATTCGATCGCGGCGTCGGGGAAGAGCGGCAGCACGACGCGGAGGAAGCCGTAGGCGCCGACCTTGGCCAGGACGCCGGAGAAGACCGCCAGGGCCGGCAGCGGCGCCGCCCGGTAGGCGTCGGGCATCCAGCCGTGCAGGAGGAAGGCGGGCATCTTGACCAGGAAGGCGGCGGCGAAGAACCAGAAGATCCAGCGCTGGCTGTCCATGTCGAGCGGCTGCTTGGCGAGCTCGGCGATCGAGAAGGTGAGCTGGCCGCCGTCGGCGGCGATGATCGCCGTGGCGATCGCCGCGACCAGCATCAGCAGCGAGCCGATCAGCGTGTAGACGATCATCTTCAACGTCGCCGCTGAGGCCGTCGGCCCGCCCTCGCGGTTGCTGCCCCAGGCGCCGAAGAGGAAGTAGAACGGCACCAGCATCAGGTCGAAGAAGAGGACGAAGAGCAGCAGGTCCTGGGCCAGGAACGAGCCAAGGGTCGCGGTCTCGCCGATCAGCATCATCAGGAAGAAGAGGTGGGGTCGCTCCTGCTCGCGGAAGGCGGCGAAGGCGGTGCCCGCCGTCCACAGCACCGTGGTGAGCAGGATCAGGAAGACGTTGAGCCCGTCGATCCCGAGGCTGTAGTCGACGCCGAGCCCGGGAATCCAGTTGACGTCGACCGTGTCCTGCAGGCCGGCGGCGCCCGAGTCGAAGCCGGCCAGCATCGCGATCGCGATGCCCAGCGTCGCCACGGTTCCCAGCACCGCCCACCAGCCGGCGAGGCGTCGCGGCAGGAAGAGGCCGACGAAGCCGAAGAGGAGCGGTGTCCAGAGCAGCGAGTTGGTCATGAGCTCGAGAGCAGGAAGTAGAGGGCGAGGCCGGCGAAGCCGACCAGCAGCAGCAGCGCGTAGCTGCGCACGAAGCCGCTCTGCACGACGCGGACGAGACGGCCGCTGCTGCCGACGAGGTCCTCGGTGCCGTCGACCAGGCCGTCGACGACGAGGCGCTCGAAGACCCGGTTGGCGAAGCGGCCGATCGCCAGCGCCGGCCGCACGATCAGGAAGTCGATCGCCTCGTCGAAGTACCACTTGTTGTAGAGGAAGGTGTGCAAGGTGGAGAAGCGCTGCTGCAGCGCCGCGGGGGTCTCGGGCCGCGCCACGTAGAGGAAGTAGGCGATGCCGATTCCGGCCAGCGAGATCGCCGCGCCGATCGCCAGGCCGAGCCACTCGGCGCCGACGGAGGGATGGACGTGGGAGAGGACCGGGCCGGCCTCGAAGACGGGGTCGAGGAACTTGCCGACGACACCGTCGACTCCTGGGATCTGGACCAGCCCGAGGAAGAGGGCGCCGAAGGCGAGCACCGCCATCGCGATCCGCATCGGCGCCGACTGCTCGGCGATGTGGTGCTCGGCGCCGGGGAAGCCGACCTCGGTGTCCTCGATCTCGCCGCTTGCCGGGTTGCGCGGCTCCCCGTGGGCGACGTGGCCGCTGTCGATCAGCTCCTGTGCCTCCGGGCACGGCCTGCCGGGGAGGACGCGGAAGATCAGGCGGAAGGTGTAGATCGCGGTCAGCAGGGCGCCGAAGTAGCCGAGCACGGTGAAGATCAGGTACATGCCGCCGCGGGCGGTGGCGTAGGCGAGGATCTCGTCCTTGGAGAAGAAGCCCGAGGTGCCGGGGAAGGCGGCGAGGGCGAGGCCGCCGCAGAGCATCGTCACCGAGGTGAAGCGCATCGCCTTGCCGAAGCCGGACATGCGGTCGATGTTCTGCTCGTTGGCCATCGCGGCGATGATCGAGCCGGCCGCCATGAAGAGCAGCGCCTTGAAGAAGGCGTGCGTCATCAGGTGGAACATGCCGGCGCTGTAGGCGCCGATCGAGACGCCGACGACCATGTAGCCGATCTGGCTCATCGTCGAGTAGGCGATCGCCCGCTTCAGGTCGGTCATCACCAGGGCGATCGTCGCCGCCACCAGCAGCGTCGCCAGGCCGACGAAGGCGGCGATGTCGGCGGCGGTGGGGGCGAGGGCGAAGAGGACGTGGGTGCGGGCGATCAGGTAGACGCCGGCGGTGACCATCGTCGCCGCGTGGATCAGCGAGGAGACCGGGGTGGGGCCCTCCATCGCGTCGGGCAGCCAGGTGTGGAAGGGCAGCTGCGCCGACTTGGCGAAGGCGCCGACGAGGAGCAGCAGGCAGATCGCCGTGATCGTCCACTCGTTGGTGCTGAAGACCTCGGGCGCCTTGGCGAAGACGCTCTCGTAGTCGAAGGTGCCCAGCTCGCGGAAGATCAGGAAGGCGGCGAGGACGAGGCCGATGTCGCCGACGACGTTGATCACGAAGGCCTTCATCCCGGCCTTGGTCGCGGTCTCCCGCCGGTACCAGTAGCTGATCAGCGCGTAGGAGGCGAAGCCGACGAAGGCCCAGCCGACGATCAGCAGGACGAAGTTGCCGGCGAGGACGAGCAGCAGCATCGAGAAGACGAAGAAGTTGAGGTAGCTGAAGAAGCGGTGGTAGCCCCGGTCGGACTGCATGTAGCCGAACGAGTAGAGGTGGATCAGGGTCGAGACGCCGGTGACGATCAGGACCATGAAGACCGAGAGCGGGTCGACGAAGATGCCGAGCTTGATGTCGAGCCCGGCGACGCTGGCGTAGTCCCAGAGCGAAGAGGCGTGGTGGCGCGCCTCGGGGTCTTCGCCGAGCAGGCTGATCAGAGCGGCGACGCCGCAGAGGAAGGCGAGGCCGATCGCCGCCGTGCCGATCGCCCCGGCGGCCTTCGCCGGCAGGGCTTTGAAGCCGATCGCGATCGCGATCGAGCCGAGCAGCGGGAAGAGCAGGACCAGCCAGGCCCAGGCGGTGGCGCTCATCCGCGCAGCTCCCTCAGCGCATCGACGTCAAGCGGCAGCTTGCGGCGGAAGATCGCCACGATCAGGCCGAGGCCGACGACCACCTCGCAGGCGGCGACGACCATGACGACGATCGCGAAGATCTGCCCCTCCTGGTTGCCGACCATGCGGCTGAAGGCGACCAGGGCCAGGTTGCCGGCGTTGAGCATCAGCTCGAGGCAAAGCAGGATGACTACCGGGCTGCGGCGGATCAGGATGCCAGTCGCGCCCACGGCGAAGATCAGGCTGGAGAGGACGATGTACCACTCGGTGTTCACGCCCCGGCACCCCCGGCGTGGGAGGGGGTCGCGAGAGGGTCCTCAGAACACTCAAGCGAGGCTCCCGCCGAGCGTTCTGAGGACCCGTCCACGGCCCCCTCCCACGCCGGGAGTGTAGCATGAACATCGAGTGGTACATCGTCCTCTCGTCCCTGCTCTTCGCCGTCGGTGCGATGGGCATCCTGATCCGCCGCAGTCCGGTCGTGATCCTGCTGTGTCTCGAGCTGATGCTCAACGCCGGCAACCTCGCCCTGGTCGCCTTCAGTCGCATGGTCGGCAACCAGCAGGGGCAGGTCTTCGCGATCGTCGTCATGGTCGTCGCCGCCTGCGAGGTGGTCATCGGCCTCGGCCTGATCGTGGCGATCTTCCGCCGCAAGCTGCCGCTCGACGTCGATGAGCTGAGGGAGCTGCGCGGGTGAGCGCCACCGCTTGGGCCTGGCTGGTCCTGCTCTTCCCGCTGGTTGGCTCGATCGCGATCGCGATCGGCTTCAAGACGCTGCCCGCGAAGGTCGCCGGGGCGATCGGCACGGCCGCGATCGGGCTCGCCTTCCTCTGCGGCGTCGCCGCGCTGATCAGCCTGCTTGGAGAAGACCCCGAGGCGCGCCACCACGCCTCCTCGCTCTGGGACTACGCCAGCGTCGCCGGGCTCGACATCAAGCTCGGCATCTTCGTCGACCCGCTCTCGGTCTTCATGGTCCTGATCGTCACCGGCGTCTCCACCCTGATCCACCTCTACTCGTTCGGCTACATGCAGTCCGACCAGGGCTACCACCGCTTCTTCA
>JBIOVV010000064.1:0-37987 GCA_044867925.1 Solirubrobacterales bacterium
GGCGGCGTCCTCTTTTTCGCCCCACCGAGATTCTCGGACGGCCACCCCCTCCCCAGGCGAAAAAACCAGCGCCGCGGGAGCGACCCCCCGACCCCTGCCCGCCTCTTCCCCGCCTCCCTCGACCCTCCCCGCCTCGCTCCTCGCTAGCATCGCGCCAATGCCACCCCTCACCGATTTGAAGCTCCACTCCTCGGGCAAGGTCCGCGAGATCTACGAGCTGGAGGACGACCTGCTGATGGTCGCCTCCGACCGGATCTCGATCTACGACGTGGTGATGCCGACGCCGATCACCGACAAGGGCAAGGTGCTGAACCGGATCTCGGAATTCTGGTTCGAGCTGACCGGCGACATCGTGCCCAACCACTTCATCTCCGCCGACGTGCCGGAAGAGGTGGCGGAACGGGCGATGCGGGTGCGGCGGCTGGAGATGTACCCGGTCGAGTGCGTGGTGCGCGGCTACCTCTCAGGCTCGGGGTGGAAGGAATACAAGAACGGCGGCGCCGTCTGCGGGATCGAGCTGCCGCCCGACCTGCTCGAGTCCGACAAGCTGCCGGAGCCGATCTTCACCCCGGCGACCAAGGCCGAGATCGGCGATCACGACGAGAACGTCGACTTCGACCGCGCCGCCGAGATCGTCGGCGACCGGGCGCTGATGGAGGAGCTGCGGAGGATCTCGATCGAGGTCTACGTGCGCGGCGCCGAACACGCGGCCGAGCGCGGGATCATCCTCGCCGACACCAAGTTCGAGTTCGGCAGCCACGCCGGCGCCGAGATCGTCCTCGCCGACGAGGTGCTGACGCCCGACTCCTCGCGCTTCTGGCCCGCCGACCGCTACCAGCCGGGCAGCACGCAGCCGTCCTTCGACAAGCAGTACGTGCGCGACTGGGCCACCGCGAGCGGCTGGGACAAGACCCCACCCGCCCCCGAGATTCCGCCCGACGTGGTCGAGCAGACGCGAGCCAAGTACGTCGAGGCCTACGAGCGGATCACGGAGCTCTCCTTCTAGTGCCGCGGGCCCGGGTGCTGATCCGGCCCAAGGAGGGGATTCTCGATCCCCAGGGCAAGGCGGTCGAGCGGGCGCTGCCGGCGCTCGGGTTCGAGGGGATCGAGCACGTGCGAGTCGGTCGCATGGTCGAGCTCGAAGCCGACGATCCGGCGCGATTGGGTGAGCTCTGCGAGAAGCTGCTCGCCAACCCGCTGATCGAGGACTACGAGATCGAGCAGCTCGACGGCGCCGCCTGATGCGCTGGGGGGTGCTCCAGTTTCCCGGCTCCTGCGATGAGCGGGACGCGCTGTCGGCCTGCGAGCGGACCGGTGCCGAGGCGCGCTTGGTCTGGCACGAAGAGCGGCGCCTGGACGGGATCGACGCGGTCGTCGTCCCCGGTGGCTTCTCCTACGGCGACTACCTGCGCGCCGGCGCGATCGCCCGCTTCTCGCCGGCGATGGAGGCGGTGAGCGAGTTCGCCGCCGAAGGCGGCCCGGTGCTGGGCATCTGCAACGGCTTCCAGGTCCTCTGCGAGGCCGGCCTGCTCCCCGGCGCCCTGCTGCTGAACGAGCGCCTGCGCTTCACCTGCCGCCAAATCGACCTGATCCCCGCCGACGGGCCTAAAACTCGCGATATAGGCGACTTTGAGGCCCATCGGCGGCTGCTGTCGATCCCGGCCAAGCACGGGGAAGGCAGGTACTACGCGCCTGACGAGGTACTCGACGATCTCGAGGCCAAGGGGCAGGTCGCCTACCGCTACGCGCCGGGGCAGAACCCGAACGGCTCGGCACGTGACATCGCCGGGGTGCGCAACGAGGCGGGCAACGTGGTGGGGCTGATGCCCCACCCCGAGCACGCGGTCGATCCGCTGACCGGCTCGACCGACGGGCTGCGGGTCTTCGAGGCCGTCGCCGCGGCGGGAGTGGTGGCGTGACCGTGGAGGTCGCGAAGCACCGCGAGCTGGGGCTGACCGACTCCGAGTTCGAGCTGATCGTCGAGAAGCTCGGCCGCGAGCCCAACGACGTCGAGCTGGCGATGTTCAGCCTGCTCTGGTCCGAGCACTGCGCCTACAAGCACTCGCGCAAGCTGCTGCGGCGGCTGCCGACCGAGGGCGAGCGGGTGGTGATGGGGCCGGGCGAGAACGCCGGCGCCGTCGACATCGGCAACGGCCACGCGATCGCCTTCAAGGTCGAGTCGCACAACCACCCCAGCGCGGTCGAACCCTTCCAGGGCGCGGCGACGGGGGTGGGAGGCATCCTCCGCGACGTCTTCGCGATCGGCGCCCGGCCGATCGCGATCCTCGACTCGCTGCGCTTCGGCGAGCTCGACTCGGTGCGCTCGCGCCACCTGCTCGACGGCGCCGTGCGCGGGATCGGCCACTACGGCAACTCGATCGGCGTGCCCAACGTCGGCGGCGAGATCTACTTCGAGGCTCCCTACGAGCACAACTGCCTGGTCAACGCGATGTGCCTCGGGATCGCCAAGCAGGCCGACATGGTTCGCGCCGCCGCCGCCGGGGTCGGCAACGTCGTCGTGCTGATGGGTGCCTCGACCGGCCGCGACGGCATCGGCGGCGCCTCGGTGCTCGCCTCGGCCGAGCTCGGCGAGGGCGATGACGCGAAGCGGCCGACGGTGCAGATCGGCGACCCCTTCGAGGAGTCGAAGGTGCTCGAGTGCTGCATGGAGCTGCTCGGCAAGGGCCTGCTGGTCTCGCTGCAGGATCTCGGCGCCGCCGGGCTGACCTCCTCGGCCGGCGAGATGGCCTCGGCCGGCGGGGTCGGCATCGACCTCGACGTGGCCAAGGTGCCGCTGCGCGAGGCCGACATGGAGCCCTTCGAGATCATGGTCTCCGAGTCGCAGGAGCGAATGCTCGCCGTGGTCGAGCCGGCCAAGGTCGCCGAGGTGATCGCGGTCTGCGAGAAATGGCAGACGGGCTCGGCCGAGATCGGCGTCGTCACCGATTCCGGCCAGATCCGCGTCCTGCGCGATGGCGCTCCTGTCGGCGAGATGCCGGTCGCGGCGCTGGTCGACGGCTGCCCGCTCTACGACCTCAGCCCGGCCGAGCCGAAAGGCTGGATCTATGGCAACCGGGCGACACTGCGCGGGGACGCCACGAGCGAAGAGACCCTGCTGGCCCTGCTCGCCTCCCCAAGCATCGCCTCCAAGCGCTGGGCCTTCGAGCAGTACGACTCAGTCGTCGGCTCTCGCACGGTGCGGCGACCCGAGTCGGCCGATGCCGCCGTGCTGCAGATCCCCGAGGCGGGGAACGCGATCGCGGTCTCGATCGACGGCAACGGACGGCGAGTCGCCTGCGACCCCCACGCCGGCACGGTCGAGGCGGTGCTCGAGTGCGCCCAGAACCTCGCCTGCGTCGGCGCCGAGCCGCTTGGCCTGACCAACTGCCTCAACTTCGGCAACCCGGAGAAACCAGGGCCGGCCTGGCAGCTGGACCGGGCGGTCGGCGCCCTCGCCGAGGCCTGCGAGCAGCTCGGCGTGCCGGTCGTCGGCGGCAACGTCTCCCTCTACAACGAGGGCCCCGAAGGTCCGATCTACCCGACCCCGGTTGTCGGCATGGTCGGCGAGCTGCCCGATCCGGCCCGGGCCTGTGGCAGCGCCTTCGCCCGCGAGGGCGACACGATCGCCCTGCTCGGCCCCTTCTCACCGAGCCTCGCCGGCAGCGAGCTGGCCAAGCAGCGCGGTGAGCTCGACTCCGGCCTCCCCCAGCCCGACGTCGCCGCGGTCGCCGCCGCCTGTACGACGGTCCGCGAGGCGGTCCGCGCCGGCAGGCTCTCCTCCGCCCACGACATCAGCGACGGCGGCCTCGCCTGCGCCTTGGCGGAGTCGGCGATCGCGGGCAGAATCGGCTGTCGGGTCGACGTGCAGCCACTGCGCGAACGCGGCTGCTCCCCGGAGGACGCGCTCTTCGGCGAGGGGCCTGGCGGCTTCATCCTCAGCGGCGATCGCGAGGTACTCGAATCGCTGGGCGCGACCCCGCTCGGCGAGGTCGGCGGCACCACGATCGAGGTCGCCGCCGGCGACCGCAGCCTCACGGTCGGCGTCGACACCGTCGAGAGCGCCTGGCGCTCTTTGCCGAGATTTTTTGATCCGAAATAGCCGCACTCAGATCCTCGGCCGGTATCGGACTATGCTGCCCACCACCAAATAGCGATCCAGGAGTGTGAGATGAGAGCGAAATTCCTCGCCGTATCGATAACGGCCTTGCTCGCTGTCGCAGCCTTTGGCTCGACGAGCGCTTCGGCTGCGACTGAAGTGGGCAGCAACTGCGCAGCAGAAGAAGTTACCTCCGGGGTGACCTTTGCCTCCCTGGGCAACGGCGGCCCGATCCCAGCCACGGTCCCGAGTGCGGGGGTGATCACGAGTTGGGCCCTGAGCAACAACTCTACGGTTCCCCCGGGCATCTTGAGCCAGGCCCTCAAGGTCTTTCGCTCAACCGGTACTCCCACCCAGTACCAAGTGATCGGGGAAAGCGCCGCGAGTCCGATCTCATCGGGAATCAACAGGTTCGATACGCGGATCCCGGTTAACGCCGGCGATTTCCTGGGCGCCTCCGGTACGTATTCCGGAGAAGTTTATTCGTTCTACTGCATTACCGGGAATCCAGCCGACCGCTTCGCGGTCTTCCTCGGCAGTCCGACCACTGGCACCGTGTTGAACAGCGCCGCAGAGTCAGAAGGAATTCAGTCTCCGGTGACCGCCAGGGTTGAGCCCGACGCGGATGGCGACGGGTTCGGCGACGAGACCCAGGACAAATGCCCACAGACCAGCGCTTTGCAGACTCCCTGCCCAACGATCGCGCTGAGCGCTTCGTCGATCGTCAAGAAGGGCTTCGCGCGGGTGCTGATTACGAGCAACGTCCTAGCCTCGGTGACGGTCGGCG
Organism: Solirubrobacterales bacterium; assembly: GCA_044867925.1. Lineage (GTDB taxonomy): Bacteria > Actinomycetota > Thermoleophilia > Solirubrobacterales > 70-9 > VRUE01. Next base: position 4,884 of record JBIOVV010000064.1, read on the forward strand.
GCAAAGTCAGGCTAGGCAAAGGCAAAATAGCCAAACTGAGCGGTGGTGTGCAGGTGGTGACGCCGGGGACGATCGCCAAATTTACGCTCCTCTTCCCCGGGAATCTGAAGTCCAAGCTCAAAGAACTGAGTCGCAAACAGTTCCTCTCGCTGGTCTTCACGTCGACGGCTCCGAACATCGTGGGCGCGCCGACCAAGAGCGTCCTCAAAGCCAAGGTGAGGGGTCAGAAAAAACCCGCCCGCAAAGTTAAAAGGACTGGCAAAGGCAAAGGCGGCAAACAGGGCTGAGCCCTAGTCGCGTAGGTATTCCCAACCCGGTGGGATCGGAAGCGATCCCACCGGGTTTTGTCGTTTAGAGACCCGCTGAGCCGGTTTCAAGCTGGCCGTAACCGGGCATCTCCATCGATGCGCCCCCGCCGCGAGGTGGGGCGTGGAATGGAGGGACGCAATTGACAGCTCGTGTGGCGGCCATCGGCTTGGTCTTCTTGGGCGCCGTCGCTCTGGTGGTAGTCCTCTTGGCATCCGGCGGAGACTCCGGCGCGGCCAAGGGCCGCACCCTGACGTTCTTCGTCGCGATCCAGCCGGGCGGGACGATCGAGGAAGTCTCCAAACGCTGCTCGGAAGAATCGAACGGGCGCTACACGGTCGAACCGGAATTCCTCCCCACCGACGCCAGCCAGCAGCGCGAACAGCTGGTCCGCCGGCTCGGCGCCGACGACTCCTCGATCGACATCATCGGCATGGACGTGATCTGGACCGGCGAGTTCGCCAACGCCGGCTGGGTCGAAGAGTGGAGCGGCAAGCGCAAGCAGGAAGTGACCGAGAAGGTCTTCCCAGGCGTGATCGAAACCGCGTCCTTCGAGAACAAGCTCTACGCCGCCCCGTTCAACACCAACACGCAGTTGCTCTGGTACCGCAAAGACCTCGTCAAGAAAGCGCCTCAGACCTGGGACGAGATGATCGACGCGGCGGAAAAGCTGGGCCGAGACAACGCCGGCACGATCCAGGTCCAGGCCAACCGCTACGAGGGCTTCACCGTCTGGGCCAACGCCCTGATCGAGAGCGCCGGCACGCAGCTCCTCTCCGGGCCGGAAAAGGTCGACCTGGCCGAGGGACCGACGACCCGGGCGCTCGAAGTCATGGGCCGCTTCGCCAACTCCTCGGCTGCGCCACCCAGCCTCTCGACCTCCAATGAGGACACGGCCCGGATCGCCTTTGAGTCCGGCGAATCGGCCTTCATGACCAACTACACCTTCGCCTACGCCAGCGCCTCCGAAGAAGCGCCGGAGATCGCCAAGAACATGGGCTTCGCCCGCTTCCCGCGGATCGATGCCGACCGTCCCAGCAAGCCGCCGCTCGGCGGCTTCAACCTCGCGGTCAGCTCCTTCTCCGAGAACAAGGACATCGCCTTCGATGCAGCCGCCTGCCTGGCCAACGGCAAGAGCCAGCTGACCGCGACCGAACTCGACGGCCTGCCGCCCTCGCGCTCGGACCTCTACGCGAACAAACTCGTCACCGAGGCCTACCCCGGCTTCGCCGAGCTGGTCAAACGCTCGATCGAAGAAGCCGGGCCGCGGCCCAGCACCGCCGCCTACCAGGACGTCAGCCTGGCAGTCCAGCGCTCGCTGCACCCGCCGGACAAGATCGACCCCGAAGACGCGTCGTCCGTCTACGACGAACTCAAGTCCAACCTCGAAGACGCGGTCAAGCGGGAAGGCCTGCTCTGATGGAGGCGCACGCCCGGCAAGCCCCCACCAGCGCACGCACGCGCTCCGAGCACCGCCTCGCCTGGTTGCTCTGCGCGCCGGCGGTGCTGGCGATGCTCGCCGTCACCGCCTACCCGATCGGCTACGCGATCGTGCTCTCGGTCCAGCAGATCGACCTGCGCTTTCCCGAGGAGGGCGGCTTCGTCGGCCTCGACAACTACACCTCGGTGCTCAGCTCCCAGCTCTGGTGGACCGACGTCTTCAACACCGTCTTCCTCACCGTCGTCACCGTCTCGATCGAGCTGGTCCTGGGGATGGCGATCGCCCTGGTCATGCACCGGGCGATCTTCGGCCGCGGCATCGTCCGCACCGCGGTCCTGATCCCCTACGGGATCATCACCGTGGTCGCCGCCTTCTCCTGGCAGTTCGCCTTCGCCCCGGACAGCGGCTTCGTCAACCACCTGCCGCTGATCTCCGAAGACATGGACTGGTTCGGCGGTCGCTTCAGCTCCTTCGCCGTGATCATCATGGCCGAGGTCTGGAAGACGACGCCCTTCATGGCGCTGCTGCTGCTGGCCGGGCTGGTGACGATCGACTCGCAGCTGTATGAGGCGGCGAAGGTCGACGGCGCCAGCGCCTGGCAGCGCTTCGTCCGCATCACGCTGCCGCTGATGAAGCCGGCGATCCTGGTCGCGTTGCTCTTCCGCACCCTCGACGCATTCCGCGTCTTCGACACGATCTACATCATGACCGCCGGTGCGCAGGACACCGAATCGGTCTCGATCCTCGGCTTCAACCAGCTGATCTCACGGCTCAACCTGGGGCTCGGCTCAGCCGTCTCGGTGCTGATCTTCCTCTGCGTGCTGGCGATCGCCTTCCTCTACGTGAAGGTGCTGGGCACCCGGGTCGAGGAAGGGAGGCCGGGGTAACGATGGAGCGCGGCGGCCGCGAATACGCGCTCTGGAGCATCGCGATCGCGGTGGTGTTGATCTTCGCCCTGATCCCGGTGCTCTGGCTGATCTCGATCTCGTTGAAGCCGCCGGAAGCGATCACCGACGGCCGCTTCATCCCCAGCGAAGTCTCCTTCGACAACTACAAGAGCCTCTTCGAAGGCGGCATCGACGACAGCCCCTTCATCAAGCCGCTGATCAACTCGATCCTGATCGCCCTGACGACGACGGTGATCTCGATCGTGCTCGCCTCGTTCGCCGCCTACGCGATCGCCCGGCTCGAATTCCCCGGCAAGCGGCTGATCCTCGCCGGGGCGCTGGCGATCGCGATGTTCCCGCCGATCTCGACGATCGGGCCGCTCTTCGACATGTGGCGGGCGCTGGGGATCTACGACACCTATCCCGGCCTGATCATTCCCTACCTCACCTTCTCGCTGCCGCTGGCGATCTACGCCCTGACCGCCTTCTTCCGCGAGATCCCCTGGGAGCTCGAGCAGGCCGCCCAGGTCGATGGCGCGACGCCGTTCCAGGCCTTCCGCAAGGTGATCGTGCCGCTCGCGGCGCCGGGCATGTTCACCGCCGCGATCCTCGTCTTCATCTTCGCCTGGAACGACTTCCTCTTCGCGATCTCGCTGACCTCCTCCGACGCCTCGCGAACCGTGCCCGCCGCCCTCGCCTTCTTCACCGGCGAGTCCTCGTTCACCGAACCCACCGGCAGCATCGCCGCCGCGGCCGTCGTCGTAACCGTGCCGATCATCGTCTTCGTCCTCTTCTTCCAACGCCGCATCGTCTCCGGCCTCACCGCCGGCGCCGTCAAGGGATAAAGGAGCCCGCTATGTCAGAGATAACCCTCGAGGGAGTCACCAAGGTCTTTGCCGACGGCTCCGAAGCCGTCAAGGACATGAGCCTGGAGGTCGGCGACGGCGAGTTCATGATCCTCGTCGGCCCCTCCGGCTGCGGCAAGTCGACCGCGCTGCGGATGATCGCCGGGCTCGAGGACATCTCCAGCGGCGAGGTGAAGATCGGCGGCGAGGTGGTCAACGACCGCGCCCCCAAGGAGCGCGACATCGCCATGGTCTTCCAGAACTACGCGCTCTACCCGCACATGACGGTGCGCGAGAACATGGGCTTCGCGCTGAAGCTGGCCGGGGTCGAGAAGGGCGAGATCGAGAGCAAGGTCGAGGAGGCGGCGAAGACGCTCGACCTGACCCAGCACCTCGACCGCCGCCCCGCCAACCTCTCCGGCGGCCAGCGCCAGCGGGTGGCGATGGGGCGGGCGATCGTCCGCGACCCGCAGGCCTTCCTGATGGACGAGCCGCTCTCCAACCTCGACGCGAAGCTGCGCGTGCAGATGCGCACCGAGGTGGCGAAGCTGCAGTCGCGGCTGGAGACGACGACCGTCTACGTCACCCACGACCAGACGGAGGCGATGACCCTCGGCGATCGCGTCGCCGTGATGCGGGCCGGCGTCCTGCAGCAGGTCGGCACCCCGGCCGAGCTGTACGAAGAGCCGGTCAACCTCTTCGTCGCCGGCTTCATCGGCTCCCCGGCGATGAACTTCATGCCGGCCGAACTGAGCGGCGGCAAGGTGAAGCTGCCGATCGGCGAGGCCGACCTGCCCGAGGGGGCGGGGAGAGGTAGCGACGGCAAGGTGGTCGCCGGCCTGCGGCCGGAGAGCTTCGAGGACGCCGAGATGGTCGGCGAGGTGCGCGACGAGCGCGGTGTCGTCTTCGAGGCAGAGATCGACTTGGTCGAGTCGCTCGGCTCCGACCTCTACGCCTACTTCCACGTCGAGTCCGGCGCGGTCGAGTCCGATCAGCTTGCCGAACTGGTCGAGGAACGGCTGGAGGAGACCGGCGTGCCCGAGGTGCGGGAGGGCCAGGAGCAGATCGTCGCCCGCCTCGACCCGGCGAGCAAGATCAAGCGCGGCGACACGGCCAAGCTATGGGCCGACACCTCCAAGCTCCACCTCTTCGACGCCGAGAGCGGCGACCGGCTGGGGCGAGAGGGCGAGAGCCACCGCGCCGGAGGCGAGCGCGGCGACGACGGCGAATAGGTAGGCGTCGTCGGAGACCGAGAGCGCCGCCGCGAGCGAGGTCGGGTCGCCGACGATGGCGACGAGGATCGCGGTGCCGAGGACGGCGCCGACCTGGCGGAAGGCGGCGTTGACGGCGCTGGCGGTCGCGAAGCGGTCGTCCGGGACGTCGCGGACGGCGGCTGAGCCGAGGGTCGGGAAGGCGAGGCCGATGCCGATGCCGGTGAGGCAGGCGCCGGGCAGCCAGAGGCCCAGCCAGTCGGGCTCGGCGCCCGCCGAGCGCAGGACCATTACCCCGGCGGCGAAGGCGAGCGTGCCGGGGACGATCACGGCGCGGTGGCCGAAGCGGTCGGCCAGGCGCCCGGCCGGACCGGCGAAAACCGTGGAGAGGACCGGTCCCGGCAGCGTCGCGGCGCCGGCCTGCAGCACGGTGTAGCCCCAGATCGAGGTGAGGAAGACGACGTTGCCGAGGATCAGCGAGAAGAAGGCGGCCGCGAAGAGCAGGGTGCCGAGGTTGCCGAGACGAAAGGAGCGGTGGGCGAAGAGCGCCGGCTCGACGATCGGCCGCGGGTGGGTGCGGCTGCGCCGGATCATGCCGCCGAGCAGGATCGCGGCTGCGGCGAAGCAGCCGAGCGTCGCGGCCGAGGCCCAGCCCCAGTCGTTGCCCTCGACGATCGCCAGCGTGACCAAGGCAAGGCTCAGAGCCAGCATTCCCGCACCGGGGAGGTCGGGCAGGCGGCTGTCGAGCTGGGGGCGCTCGCGCAGTGACTTGCGACCGAGCAGGACGACGGCCGCTCCGATCGGCAGGTTGACGAGGAAGACGAGCCGCCAGTCGGAGAGCTCGACCAACGCCCCACCCAGGGTCGGACCCACAGCAGCGGCAGCCGCGGCGGCGGCACCCCAGAGACCGACCCCGGCCGCGCGCCGCTCGGGCGGGAAGGCGTCGAGGACGAGGGCCAGCGAGGTCGGCGCGATCAGCGCCGCCCCGATCCCCTGCAGGACGCGGAAGGCGATCAGCAGCTCGAGCGAGGGCGCGATCGCACAGAGCAGGCTCGCCAGGGTGAAGCCGGCGATGCCGAGCAGGAAGATCCGCTTGTGGCCGAAGCGGTCGGCGAGGCCGCCGGCCGGCACCAGCAGCGCGGCGATGACGACAAAGTAGCCGTCGAGCACCCAAGAGAGCTCGGCACGCCCTGACCCCGCGAACGAGCGCGAGATGTCGGGAAAGGCGATGTTGACGATCGTCGCGTCGAGGAAGGCGAGGAAGGCGCCCGCGCAGGCGATCGCCACCACCCTTCTATGACCACTGTCATACATCGGCGTGACTATAGACTATGACCGTGGGCATAGCGCGAATCGCCGACGGGGAGCCGACCGAGCGCAAACGTCGCGACGGGCGTGCGCTGCTGCTCAAGGGCGCTCGCCAGCTGCTTGCCGAGAAGGGCTACGCGGGCATGGAGCTGCGCGACGTCGCCGCGCGCGGCCGGGCGCCGCGCGGATCGATCTACCACCACTTCCCCGGCGGCAAGGTCCAGCTCGCCCGCGAGGCCGCCGAGCTTGAGGGCACCACGATCCGCGACCTGATCGAGCGCTCGCTGGAGCAGCGTGGCCTGAAGCAGACTCTCGCCCTGTTCGGCGACGTCTTCCGCCGCCGCGTCGCCGACCACCCGGAGCGGATCGGTTGCCCCGTCGCCGCGGTCGCCCTGGCCCGGCCGGAGGACCCGGAGCTGGCCGCCGTCGCCACCGCCGCCTTTCAGAGCTGGGAACGGCCGATCGCCGCGGCGCTGCGCGAGGAAGGCGTGCGCGCGACAGAGGCCGAGGCGTTCGCTGGCCTGGTCGTCTCGACCGTGGAGGGGGCGCTGCTCCGCGCCCGCGCCGCGGGCAGCCAGGAGCCGCTCGACTCGACGATCGCCGGCCTCGGCCAAGCGCTCGACGGCCTGCTCCGTCAGTAGGCTGCGCGGAATGCGCAAGCTTCTATCCGTAGGCTGACCGAGGAGGGCGTGATGAGCGTGATGCGCAGGCGGTTGGGGACGGCGGTGGCGGGAGCGACGTTGGCGCTGGCACTGCTGGCTGCGCCGGGAGCATCGGCCTCGACTGAGGTCGGCAACACCTGCACCGTCGACGTCGGTCGCGAAAACGCGACCGAGCTGCAGCTTTCCAAGGCGGCGGGAAGCGCCACTCCGATCGCGGTGCCCACGGCCGGCATCGTCACATCCTGGAAGGTGACCATCCCTCAAACGGACGCGGTGGTCGTCCAGAAGATGCGGGTGTTCCGCCCGACAGGTGGCACGAACGAGTTCACGACGGTCGCCGAGACTCCGTACGAGGTCCTGCCCCCGGGCGCCAATGTGATCCCCACTCGGATCGCGGTTCAGACCGGGGACCGAATCGGCGCCTACGGGCCATTTGGCACGGTCACCTGCCTGACGCCCAATCCCGACGACGTCATGGGCACATACACAGGCGACGCCTTGGTCGGCTCGACCCACACCTTTGCCGCCAGCACCGGCGAACAGGTGGCTGTATCGGCCACGGTGGAGGCCGACGTGGACGGCGACGGATACGGCGACGAGACGCAGGACAAATGCCCCGAGAAAGCGACGCTTCAGACGCCGTGCCCGACGATCGCGCTCGACGCCTTCCCGATCGTGCTCAAGCGCTCCGTGCTCTTCCTCGTCGGCGCCAGCGAAACCGCCTCCGTCCAGGTCTTCGGCCAGGTCGGCTGGAAGCCGCGTCACAAAGGTGGGGCGCTGGCCTCGAAGACGCGCAAACCCGGCAACCACGTGCGTACGGGAGTGGTCGTCGGCCTCAGCGGCGGCTTCACGACGGTGAAGCCCGGCGAAATCACTCCCTTCAACGTCAAGCTGCCCAAATCGGTGCTGCGCCACCTCGGCCGGCTTGCACCGAAACGGGTGGTGAAGGGGACGATCACCGCGCGGACGACGGACCTCGCCGGCCGGGTCACCGAGCAGACGGTCACGATCCGGCTCCACGGCCAAAGGCGCGCGCGCTCCTGAAGCGCGTCGATCCGTAGACGGCTGCCGCTCTCAGCGGGCAGCGGCGACGAGCCGCGCCATCAACTCGGCGGCGCGGTCGTCCTCGAGTCCCCGGGTCCGGGTGAGGTCCTGCCAGGTGCGGAAGGCGAGGGCGTGGCCGATCGCGGCGCGGGTGCGCATGGCGGCGTTGCCGCGCAGGCCCCTGCCATGCATCAGGATCTCGACTGCCTGGTCGAGCAGCGCGCGGTAGCCCCCCATCAGCTCATCGACGACCTCGACCGTCTGCGCGTCTCGTAGGAGCTTGTCCATCATCTCCTCGGTTAGACGGTAGAAGGCGTAGAGGTCTGAGAGGGCAGCCTCCAGGCGCGCGGCCGTGTCCCCGATCCCGGCCCAGCGGCCGATGTCCGGAGGCGGGTTCTCCGCCGCCCAGTGGGCCGAGCAGGCGCCGAAGAGGGCGCGCTCGTCGGGGAAGTGCCGGTAGAGAGTCGAGCGGCGGACGCCGGCGTGCTCGGCCACCGCGCTCATCGAGGTGTGCGCGGGCCCAAGCGAGCCGTGCAGCTCCACCGCGCTTTCGGTGATCCGCCGCCGCGTCTGCGCCTCGGCTTCGGCGCGGGCCTTCTTCTCGTATTTGCGCTTTCTGTCGGACATGGATGTACGACGAATATTGACAGATCCGTCAAGCCGCGCTACGTTTTCGCACGACAGTGATGTCCCACGAATTTACGAAGGAGAAAGAGATGGCAATGGTTATCGGACCCAGCGACGGCAAGGCGGGCTTCCTCGGCAGCATCGGGGTGCGCTTCATGATCAACGGCGAGGACGCCGGCGGCGACTTCTCGCTGGTCGAACACCCGCTCTCGCCGCGAGCGCTGGCGGCGCCGCTGCACCGGCACACGCGCGAGGACGAGTACAGCTTCGTGCTCGAGGGCCGGATGGGCGGGCTGCTCGGCGACGAGGTGGTGGAGGCCGGTCCCGGAGACCTCGTCTTCAAGCCGCGCAACGAGTGGCACACGTTCTGGAACGCCGGCGACGAGCCATGCCGGATCCTCGAGATCATCGCCCCCGCCGGCTTCGAGCACTTCTTCGAGGAGCTGGTGGACATCGGCGGCGCGCTGAAGGCGGACCCCGAGGAGCTGGCCGAGCTCGCCGCGCGCTATGGCCACGAGCTGAAACCGGAGACGGTGCCGGAGCTGCTCGAGCGCTTCGACCTGGTGATCGGCGAGCCGATGGAGAGCGTGCTGCAACTGGCGTAGCCCTGCAAATAGCGGGAATCCAAGGACGGGCGCGCGGCCGGACGGCGCTGCTACCCTGCGCAGGTAGGCACTGTCTGCCTGCGCGTCCGTCCTTCGACCGCGAGGAAAGCACGCGCTTGACTCCGCCCCAGGGGCAGCTCATAGACCGCGACGGCCCGCGTGAGGAATGCGGGGTGTTCGGCGTATACGCACCCGGGCACGACGTCTCCCGGCTCGCCTACTTCGCGCTCTACGCGCTGCAGCACCGCGGCCAGGAGTCGGCCGGGATCGCCACCTGCGTGGGCGGCCACATCACCACCCTGCGCGACTCCGGGCTCGTCTCCCAGGTCTTCGACGAGGAGAAGCTGCGGGCGCTGGAGGGCGACATGGCGATCGGCCACGTGCGCTACTCGACCACCGGCGGCGGCTCCTGGGAGAACGCGCAGCCGGTCTGGCGCGATGACGGCCGCGAGCTGGCGCTCGCCCACAACGGCAACCTGACCAACGCGGTCGAGCTCTGGGGCGAGCTGAAGGAGCGCGGCATCGCCTTTCGCGGCACCTCCGACTCGGAGATCATCGCGGCGCTGCTCTCATCCCACGACGGCAAGCTGATCGAGGACGCCGTCTGTGACGTGATGCCGCGGCTCGAGGGGGCCTACTCGACCGTGGTGATGACGAAGCGGGCGATCGTCGCCTTCCGCGATCCCCACGGGGTGCGGCCACTTTCACTGGGGCGGCTCGACGATCGCTTCGTCGTCGCCTCGGAGAGCTGCGCCTTCGACATCATCGGCGCCGAGCTGATGCGCGAAGTGCACCCCGGCGAGATGGTCTCGCTGACCGAGCGCGGCCTCGAGACCCGCCAAGTCGTCAAGGCCGAGCGCCCGGCGATGTGCGTCTTCGAGCACATCTACTTCTCGCGACCCGACAGCCGGCTCGAGGGCAAGGTGCTGCAGCAGGTGCGCGGGCGGATGGGCGAGATCCTCTGGCGCCAGGCGCCGGTCGACGCCGACCTGGTGATCTCCGTGCCCGACTCCGGCAACCCGGCCGCCGCCGGCTTCGCCCGCGCCTCGGGCCTGCCGCGCGACGACGGGCTGATCAAGAACCGCTACGTGGCGCGGACCTTCATCCAGCCCGGCCAGGAGCTGCGCAAGCACGGCCTGCGGCTCAAGTTCAACCCGCTGCCCGAGATCGTCTCCGGCCGGCGCATCGTCGTCGTCGACGACTCGATCGTGCGCGGCAACACGACGCGCCAGATCGTCGGCATGCTGCGCGACGCCGGCGCCCGCGAGGTGCACCTGCGGATCTCGGCGCCGCCGATCCGCAACCCCTGCCACTACGGCGTCGACATGTCGACCCGCGAGGAGATGATCGCCCACAAGCGCACCGTGCAGGAGATCGCCGACGAGCTCGACGCCGACTCGCTCGCCTACCTCTCGCTCGAGGGCGTCTACGAGGCGATCGGCACCCGGCCCGACGATCACTGCGACGCCTGCTTCAGCGGCCACTACCCGCTCGGCGATCCCGAAGAGGCCAACGGCAAGTTCGCCCTAGAGCACGCTTAGCCGGGCTGGGGCGTGGCGCATATCGGCGTCCTCGGTCGCTCGCGTGCAGAAGCACGCTTCGCTCCCTGCGTCCTTGATCTGCTTGGCCCCAGCCCGGCTAAGGGGTTAGATCGCTGACAATTTTTGCCGCTGGTCGAACATCATTGATACGGGTCACAGTTTGGCCGGCATAGAGGGCGCCGGCTTCGAGGAGGTTGGCCGGGCCGTCGTCGGTGGGGGCGGGCGGTGAGAGCAGGCGGCTGCCAGGACGCTGGGCGCGGGCGAGGCGTGCTTGCATCGAAGGCGGCGTGTAACGCGCGGTGGGTGCGGTGAGGTGGTTGAGGGCGCGGTTCAGGGCCGGGCCGCGGGGGTCGCCACTCAGCCAGCGTTCGGTGGCGGCGTTGGCGATCACGCGGTGCGGGGCCGGCCAACCGAAGCCGAAGAGCTCGGTGAGGATCGTCTCTTTCGCCTCGAGCAGGCGACGGCGGTACTCGGGATGGGCGCGGCTCTCATCCGAAAGCAGGAAACGTGTGCCGGCAACCGCCGCGTCGGCGCCGGCCTCGAGCGCCTGCTCCACGTCGCCGCGCTCGGCGATCCCGCCCGCGAGCAGCAGGGGGAAGTCCGCCGGCAGGGCCGCGCGGACGGCGGCGAGAAGGTCGAGGGCGGGCATCGTTCCCCGCACGTGACCGCCGGCCTGGGCGCCTTGGACGATCGCGGCATCGGCACCGACCGCGTACGCGGCCCGGGCCTCCGCCACCGAGCCGCATTGGTGAATCCAGAGACCGCCGGTCCGCCGCTTCGGCCGACCCCAGAAGGTGACGACGACATCCGCGGCGGCCGCGGCAGCGAACCAGTCACGGCGGGCGAACGGCAGCAGCAGGTTGACCGCGAGCGGTCTGCCGGTCAGCGCTCGCGCCGCCGCCAGCTCACGTTCGATCTGGGCGGCGCCGTTCACCGCGATCGTCCCGAGGCCGCCCGCCTCGGAGACCGCAGCGGCGAGCTCGTAGCGGCTCAGGCCGCCTCCCATCCCAGCCTGCACGACGGGTGAGACGACGCCGAGGCGCTCGAGGAACGTCACGCGGCGAGACTACGCGAAGATGCCGCCGTGGCCGACTCGTTCAAGCTCGTCGTTCTTGCCTCGGGAACCGGCAGCAACCTGCAGGCGATCCTCGACCGGGTGCACATGCGCGAGGGGATCGAGGTCCTCGGCGTCTGCTCCGACAAGCCAGGCGCGCCGGCGCTGGAACGTGCTCGCGCCGCCGGCATCTCCGCCGGGCTCTTTCCCTCCGCGGACTTCGCGGATCGCGAGGCGCGCGACGCCGCGATGGGCGACTGGATCGAGGAGCGCGGCGCGGACCTGATCGTCCTCGCCGGCTACATGCAGCTGCTCAGCGAGAGCTTCGTCGTCCGCTTCCGCCACCGCATCGTCAACGTGCATCCGGCGCTGCTGCCCGACCACCCCGGCCTTGACGCAATCGGCCAGGCGCTGGAGGCGGGTGTGGAGGTCACCGGCGTCACCGTCCACTTCGTCGACGAGGGGGTCGACACCGGGCCGGTGATCGTCCAGCGCGAGGTCGAGGTTCCGGCCGATCGCGACCGGGCGGCGCTCGAGCTGGCGATCCACGCCACCGAGCACGAGCTCTACCCGGAAGCGATCCGCATGATCGCGGCGGGCAGGGTTAGGATCGACGCCGACGACCCGCGCCGGGTCGTGATCGATGGCTGAGGCTCCCGCAGACACCCGACTCGAGACCGCTGACGCCGGTGCCCTCAGAGTGCGCCGGGCGCTCGTCTCGGTCTCCGACAAGACCGGCATCGCCGACTTCGCCCGCGGCCTGGCCGGCCTCGGCGTCGAGATCCTCTCCACCGGCGGCACGGCGGCGGCGCTGCGCGAGGCCGGGATCGAGGTAAGCGACGTCTCCGAGTTCACCGGCCAGGAGGAGATCCTCGGCGGCCGGGTCAAGACGCTGCACCCGCGCCTGCACGCGGCGCTGCTGGCGCGGCGCGACGACCCGGAGCACATGGCGACGCTCGAACGCGAGGCGATCGTGCCGATCGACCTGGTCTGCGTCAACCTCTACCCCTTCGAGGAGACGGTCGCCGCCCAGGACGTGGAACCCGGCGTCGTGGTCGAGAACATCGACATCGGCGGGCCGACGATGATCCGCGCCGCCGCCAAGAACCACGCCGGGGTCGCGGTCGTGGTCAAGCCCGAGTCCTACGACGCCGTCCTGGCCGAGCTGGAGGAGTCTGGTGGCGAGGTATCGGCCACGACCCGGCACTGGCTCGCCAACGAGGCCTTCGCCCAGACCGCTCGCTACGACGCGGCGATCAGCCGCTGGTTCTCGGCCGAGTACGAGGACTATCCCGAACACCTCGCGGTCGCCTACGAGAAGGTGCTCGACCTCTCCTACGGCGAGAACCCGCACCAGCGGGCGGCGCTCTACTCGGAAGCGGGCGTGCGCAGCCACGTGCTCTCGCGGGTCTCGAAGCTGCACGGCCGCGCCCTCTCCTTCAACAACGTGCTCGACCTCGACTCGGCCCGGCGCCTGGTCGAGGACTTCGAGCAGCCCGCCTGCACGATCGTCAAGCACAACAACCCCTGCGGGGTGGCGATCGGGGCCGACGCGGCGGATGCCTACGCGAAGGCGCTGGCCTGCGACCCGATGTCCGCCTTCGGCGGCGTGATCGCCTTCAACCGGCCGGTCTCCGAGGCGCTGGCCGAGGAGCTGCACGAGAACTTCGTCGAGGTGCTGATCGCGCCCGACTACGAGCACGGGGCGCTCGCCGTGCTGCAGCAGAAGGAGGCGATCCGCATCCTCTGCGAGGAGGAGCGCCGCCAGCGCGACCCGGCCGAACGCGACGTCAAGCGCGTCCTCGGCGGCCTGCTGATCCAGGACCGCGACGGCGATCCGGAGCCGCGCGAGCTGATGGAGGTCGTGACCGAGGGGCAGCCGGGTGAGAGCCAGTGGGACGACATGGGCTTCGCCTGGACGGTGGTCCGCCACGTCCGTTCCAACGCGATCGTGATCGCCAAGGACGGCGCCACGCTCGGCATCGGCGCCGGTCAGATGAGCCGCGTCGACTCGGTCCGCCTCGCGGTCGAGAAGTGCCGCGACGCCCGCGGCGAGGACGCCGCGGCCCTGCTCGCCGGCTCCGCGGTCGCCTCCGACGCCTTCTTCCCCTTCGCCGACGGCCCCGAGCTGGCGATCCAGGCCGGCTCCAACGCCGTGATTCAACCCGGCGGCTCCAAGCGCGACGCCGAGGTGATCGAGGCCTGCGAGGCCGCCGGCGTCACCATGGTCTTCACCAAGCACCGGCACTTCCGTCACTAGACCGGCTCGGTCCTACCGCCTTCCAGCAGCTGCTTCTGGCGTTCGGTCGCTGTGTGGACGTAGCCGCAGATTTCTCCGACTGAGTCGGCGGTGACGAGCAGCTCCATGTCGGGAGGGGAGATCAGGGCGGTGTCGTCCAGCGCCTCGTCGATCCAGTCGAGCAGCGGTTCCCAGTGCTTGGAGTCGACGAGGATCGTCGGGAAGAGCTCGATGCGATGGGTCTGGATCAGGGTGAGGCTCTCGAAGAGCTCGTCGAGGGTGCCGTAGCCGCCGGGGAAGATGACGAAGGCCCGCGCGTAGCGGACGAACATCAGCTTGCGGGCGAAGAAGTAGTGGAAATCCAGCGAGCGGTTGACGTAGGGGTTCATCTGCTGCTCGTGCGGCAGCTGGATATTGAGGCCGACCGAGAGGCCGCCGGCCTCGGCGGCGCCGCGGTTGGCCGCCTCCATCAGGCCGGGGCCACCACCGGTGATCACGGTGAAGCCGTCACGGGCAAGGCAAGCGGCGGTCTCACGGCAGAGCGAGTACCAGGGGTGGCCTTCGGCGATGCGGGCCGAGCCGAAGACCGTTACGCCGTCTTCGACGTCGCGCATCGCGTCGAAGCCGCGGTCGACCTCCTCTTTGATCCGCTCCAGCCGCCCCTCGTCCTCCTCCTCGAGATCGCAGGGAGAGCGGAGCAGCTCCCGATCGCGAGTCCCTCCACTGGCCATCTGCTCTTTCTACCCGTTGGGCCGGCGATTCGTCTCAGGCTCCAGGTCGAACTGCACCTGCGGGGTCCATCGGGAGCCTCGTCGCCGGCGGTGTCCAAGTAGAACCTCATCGACCGTGCCGATCTTCTCGCCGTCGCTGGCGAGGACGTCGCGGCCACGCCACTCCTAAGCCTCCGTCATCCCGGCAGGGCCATCACCTCTCCTCATAGGCGTAACTCGAGAAATGCCCCCGACCGGATTCGAACCGGCGCCGCGCGGCTTAAAAGGCCGCCGCTCTAACCAACTGAGCTACAGGGGCAAGGCGATCAATGGTAATCGGGCGCCGGGGAGTCGGGGGCGCGGTCAGGAAAGCTCGGGCAGGCCCTGCTCGGGGGTGGAGGCCTCGGCGTGGGTGCGGCGCGGGATGCGTCCGGCGCCGCCTGCCGCGTGCCCTGCCTCCACCCCGAGGCGCAGGGCGGTGGCCATCGCCACCGGGTCGGCGGCGCCGAAGATCGAGCTGGCCGCCATCACCGCGGCGCAGCCCAGCTCCATCGCCAGAGCCGCATCGGAGGCGGTGCCGATGCCGGCGTCGAGGATGACCGGGACGCTGGCACGCTCGGCGATGATCGCGATGTTGTACGGGTTGCGGATGCCGGCGCCCGAGCCGATCGGCGAGCCGAGCGGCATCACCGCGGCGCAGCCCGCCTCCTCGAGGCGGCGGGCGAGGATCGGGTCGTCGGTGGTGTAGGGAAGGACGGTGAAGCCCTCGCCGACCAGGGTCTCGGCCGCGTCGAGCAGCTCCACCGCGTCGGGGAAGAGGGTGCGATCGTCGCCGATCACCTCGAGCTTGATCCAGTCGGTCTCGAACGCCTCGCGGGCGAGCCGGGCGGTGCTGACCGCATCGCGGGCGGTGTAGCAACCGGCGGTGTTGGGCAGGGCGACGAGGCCGAGGCGGTCGAGCACGTCGAGCACCGAGCCCTTGGCGTCGGGGTCGATGCGGCGCAGGGCGACGGTGACGATCTCGGCGCCGGAGGCCTCCAGCGCCTGCTCCATCTGCTCCAGCGAGCGAAAGCCGCCGGTCCCCGCGATCAGGCGCGCGGTCCAGGCCCGGCCCCCCAGCTCCCAGCCCTCGGCGCCGCCCTGGATCGCCGCCAGCACCTCGACCTTGCTGCCCTCGGCAAGCCGTGTCCGCTCCCACTCGCTGCGCGGGGCGACCTCGCCGTCGAGCGCGATGGCAACGCCGCGCGCCTCGTCGGCGCCGACGACCGTAGCGGCATCGGCAAGCGTCGACCCCTCGGGGAGCTCCTGCGGCACACCATTCAGCTCAATCCTCATCTGCCACCCCCACCAAGGCTGAGTTCCTCTTTTTCCGCGGCATACGCGACAAAACGGGAAGTCAGCGGCTCGGCGGCGGCTAGGGCCTCGGGGAGGGGGTCGCCGGCGACGACGCCGGCGACGGCATCGGCGGTGATCGGGGCGAGGAGGATGCCGTTGCGGTAGTGGCCACAGGCGAGGACGAGGCCGTCGAGGGCGCCGGGGCCGATCAGCGGCAGGTTGTCGGGCGTACCCGGCCGCAGGCCCGCCATCGCCTCGACCAGCTCCATCTCGGCAACCTCGGGCAGGAGGCGGTAGGCCTCGCGCAGCAGCTCGTGGACACCGCCGGCGGTGACCGTCGGGTCGAAGCCGCGCTCCTCGGTCGTCGCGCCGACGATCAGGCGACCGTCGGGTCGCGGCACGAGGTAGACCCGCTCGGAGGCGACGATCCGCTCACAGGGGGCGCTGCCGTCGAGCGAGCGCAGCTCGAGGATCTGCCCCTTGACCGGGCGCACCGGCGGGCAGGCGCCCGCGGGCAGCCAGCCGTCGACCCCCGACCAGGCGCCACCGGCGAGGACTACCGTGGCGGCCCGCAGCTCCTCGCCCGCAGCGGTGCGCACGCCCTCGATCCGCTCGCCGGCCAGCAGCGGCGCGACCACGTCGGTGTTGGCGCGCACCTCGACGCCGGCGGCGGCCAGCACCGCGAGCAGGGCGGCGGTCATCCGGCGCGGATCGATCGCCGCCTCGTCCGGCGCGTGAACGCCGCCGTTGAAGGACGGGGTCAGACCGGGCTCGAGCTCGCGGCAGCGGCGCGGCGGCAACCACTCGGCGCCGAGGCCCAGCGAGCGCTGCAAGTCGTGGACTCGGCGCAGCTCGGCGGCCTCGTCGCGATCGAGGGCGACGTGCAGGGCGCCGTGGCGGGCGTAGCCGGTGCCGATCTCGGCTGCGGCCTCGAGCTCGGCGACGAAATCGGGGTAGCGCGCGGCTGCCGCGACCGTCATCTTCAGCAGCTCCGGCTCGCCGAAGGCGAGCTCGCCGATCGGCGCCAGCATGCCGGCGGCCACCCGGGTCGCGCCGGCCGGGGGCTCGGCCCGATCGAGGACGAGGACGTCGGCGCCGCGCTGGACGAGCCGCCAGGCGCAGCAGAGACCGATCGCCCCGCCGCCGACGATTACCGCGTCATAGCTGCCTCTGTCGCTCAAGCTTGCCTCCGCCGGCATTACCCGGATCAGGTCCAGACGGTCGGTGACCTCGCTGCCACCCTCTCAGCCTCGTGGGCTCCCGTACACCACCGATGCTACAGAGCGATACTTCGGGGGTGAGCTTGGCACCACCCGAGGGCGAGGGACCGCTGCGCCGCGAGCGCCTGCGCACCGCGCGCCTCTACTTCTGCTGTGAGGCACGGCCCGGTGGCGCCGATCCCGAGCCGCTCCTGGCCGCGGCGCTGCGCGGCGGCGTCGACATCGTCCAGCTGCGCGAGAAGTCGCTGCCGCGACGCGAGATCGAGCTCGCCGCACAGACCTTCCGCCGCCTCTGCGACACCTATAGCGCCCTCTTCGTCGTCAACGACGATCCCGACCTGGCGCGGACCTGCGACGCCGATGGCGTCCACGTCGGCCAGGAGGACATGGGCGTCGAGGAGGTGCGGGCGGCAGTCGGCACCGATGCGATCGTCGGCCTCTCGACCCATTCAGAGGGGCAGGTCGCCGCATCTGCCGAGGCACCGGTCGACTACATAAGCGTCGGGCCGATCTGGGAGACGCCGACCAAGGAGGGACGGCCCGCTGTCGGTCTCGGCCTGATCTCGCGCGCCGCGGCGAAGGCTCCCCATCCCTTCTTCGCGATCGGCGGGATCGACCCCGGCAACGCCGGTCAGGTGGTCGAGGCGGGCGCCAGGCGGCTCTGCGTGGTGCGGGCTATCCGCGATGCCAATGACCCCGCCGCGGTAGCCACGGCGCTGCGGGGCGCCTTCGCCTCGGTTGGAGAGGCGGCTCCCGGTGGCTGACCAGCCGCGCAAGCGCAAGCAGCGCGGCGCCTCGCCGACCCCGCGCGAGCGCATGGAGCGCGGCTACGCCCGCGCCGAGGAGCGCAATCAGGAAGCACGCGAAGCACTCGATCCGCTGGCCGACGGCGAGCGGCCGCTGGTGGTCACGATCGGCGCCGTGATCTCCGCCGTGATCGCCGTCTCGATCGTCGTCAGCTATCTCGCCGGCGCCGAGGTGGGTGGCGAGAAACCGCGCCTCCTCCAAGTGCTGGCGCCGGCCCTGCTGACCGGGATGATGGCCTGGGGCATGTGGCGCGCCCGCTACTGGGCGGTGCTCGGCTTTCAGCTGATCCTCGTCTTCCTCATCTTCAGCGCCGTCTACGGCCTGGCCCTGCAGGCGGCGACGATCGGCCAGGTGCTCGCGACCCTCGCTCTGCTCGCCGTATCCGGAACCTTCTTCTGGCTGATGGTGAAGGCGATGGCGCGGATACAGATGCCGACGCGCGAGTAACTCTCAGCCGTTCTATAGGCTGGAGCGAGTGGCAGATTCCTTCGACGTGATCGTCATCGGCGGGGGCCCGGGCGGCTACGTCGCCGCGATCCGTGCCGCCCAGCTGGGCAAGAAGACCGCGGTGGTCGAGCGCGACAAGGCCGGTGGGCGCTGCCTCAACTACGCCTGCATCCCGGCCAAGACCGTGCTGCGCACGGCGGAGATCTACGAGCAGGCGCGCGAGGGCGCCGAGCTCGGCGTCGTCGCCAAGGACGTCTCGGTCGACTGGGAGGCGCTGGGCAAGCGCCGCTCCGACGTCTCCGAGTCGCTCTCCAGCGGCGTCAAGATGCTCTGGGACAAGAACAAGATCACCCAGATCGAGGGCGAGGGATCGCTGACCCCCGAGGCCAACGTCAAGGTCGGCGACGACGTCTACGAGGCGGGCACGGTCGTGCTGGCCACGGGCTCGGTTGCCCTGCCGATTCCCGGGGTCGAGTTCGGCGGGCGCGTCGTCGACACCTGGGGCGCCTGGTCGCTGCCCGAGCAGCCGCGGAAGATCGCCGTCGCCGGCGCCGGCGCCTCCGGCTGTGAGATCGCCTCCGCCTACGGCCGCTTCGGCACCGAGGTCGTCCTGATCGAGATGCTCGACCAGATCCTCCCCGCCGAGGACAAGGACATGGCGCGGGTGGTCGAGCGCGCCTTCAAGAAGCAGAACGTGACGATCTCGACCGGCACGCCGGTCAGCGACGTCGAGGCCGGCGAGAGCTCGGTCAAGCTCAGCTACGGCGAGGAGACGATCGAGGTCGACTACCTCTGCATCGCCGGCGGGCGGGCGCCCGACGTCGAGGCACTCGGGCTAGAGGGCGCCGCGGTCGAGCTGGCCGAGGGCGGCAAGGTCAAGGTCGACGAGTACAACCGCACCTCGAACCCCAAGGTCTACGCGATCGGCGACTTGGTCAACGCCAAGGCGCTCGCCCACAAGGCCTCCGAGGAGGGCGTCGTCGCGGTCGAGCACGCGGCGGGAGAGCCGGCCCACCCGGTCGACCAGAACCTCGTCGCGGGGGCGACCTTCTGCCATCCGCAGGTGGCCAGCGTCGGCCTCACCGAGGCCGCGGCCAAGGAGGCCGGGCACGACGTCAAGGTCGGCAAGCAGAAGCTCGGCGGCGTCGGCGGCGCCACCGTCTACGACGACAGGGACGGCCTGGTCAAGCTCGTCGTCGACTCCAAGTACGGCGAGCTGCTCGGCGCCCACATCGTCGGCAACCGCGCCTGCGACATGATCGCCGAGCTGGTCGCGACGATGGCGCTCGAGGGCGGCTACCAGGAGCTGGCCCAGATCGTCCACCCCCACCCGACGATCTCCGAGGCGATTCTCGACGCCGCCCGGGCGGTCGACGGCTGGGCGATTCACGCCTGAGCGGGCTCGCTTCGCTGAGCTAACCCTGACCGGGCAGCTCGACCGTCCCGATCCCCATGCTCGTCGCGGTTTTGAGGACATCGGGATCGGCGGTAGCGATTCGGTCGCCTGGCTGAGCTGAGGCGAGCAGGATCACATCGGCGAGGGAAAGTGGGCTGCGAGAGCGGTGGTAGTGCTCCACTCGTAGTTCGCCGGCGCGTCGAGCGAGCTGCTCATCAAGCTGGACTACGGACAGCGTGGTGGCAAAGAGGCCCTCGATGACATCGGAGACCCGGTGTATGGGTAGGCCGTGGACTCGCTCCGCAACATCGAACACCTCGACAAGGTTGGCCGTCGCAATCGCGGTCTTCCCGTCTCTCAGGATCGCCCGCACCTTCTCCTGCGCCGGCCCGCCGATTACGTAAGCGATCAGCGCATAGGCGTCTAGGAGAGCCACGGGAATTCCCGGCGTTCGCGCCTTTCCATCGCGATACGGTCGTCCTCCCGGGCGATGCGGCGCAACTCTGCGAGGTCGATGTGGCCGAACTCCTCGGCCAAAGCCCCTGCTGCGGCGTCGATCGGATCGTCGGGAGCGGGCCTGAAGACGATCTCCTCGCCTCGGTCCTCGAGCGTCACGGTCTTCGTCCCCCAGCGCTTGCGGATCGGCGCCGGAATCGAGACCTGACCGCCCTTGCTGATTTTCATGCGCTTCTTCATGAGCATTGAAATTACCATGAGGCTCCTCACGCAGTGGCGGATGCATCTGCGCATAAGGTCTGGCCGTGGCCGATCCTCTCCCCCGCGCGACCTTCTACTTCGACCTCGGCTCGCCCTACGCGTACCTGACGGCGGAGCGGGTCAGCGGGCTCTTCACCGAGGCGGGGCTCGAGCAGCCGGAGTGGCAGCCGATCCTCCTCGGCGGGCTGTTTCGGCACTTCGCCCGGAGCTCTTGGGGCCAAGGGCCGGAGCGAGGGGCGGGGATGGCCGAGGTGGAGCGCCGCGCCGCCGAATACGGGCTGCCGCCGCTGGCCTGGCCCGAGCCATGGCCGGGCAACATGCTGACGGCGATGCGGGCGGCGACCTTCGCCAAGCAGACCGGGCGCACCGTCTCCTTCTCCCTCGCCGCCTTCCGCCAGGCCTTCGTCGCCGGGCGCGACCTCGGCGAGGTCGACAACGTGCTGATTGCGGCAGCCGCCTGCGAGCTGCACCCCAAGGCGCTGCTCAAGGCGGTCGAAACCGACGGCGTCAAGAACGCCCTGCGCGAGGCGACCGAACGGGCCGCCGAGCTGGGGGTCAGCGGCGTCCCCTCGCTGGTCGTCGACGGCGAGGTCTTCTGGGGCGACGACAGAGTCGAGGAGGCGGTCGCCGCGGCTAGCTAAGGTGGCCACAATGGCCGATCTGCCCGACGCTTCCACCTGCTACGAGCTCCTCGCCCGCATGGCGCTGATCCGCCGCTTCGAGGAGGAGGCGGGACGGCAGTACCAGCGGGCCAAGGCGGGTGGCTTCCTCCACCTGGCGATCGGCGAGGAGGCGACGATCGTCGGCACCACCTCGGTGATGCGCGAGGAGGACTACCTGATCGGCACCTACCGCACGCACGGCCACGCGATCGCCCGCGGCACCGATCCCAAGCGGGTGATGGCCGAGCTCTTCGGCCGGGTCGACGGGACCAGCGGCGGCCGCGGCGGCTCGATGCACATCTTCGACGCCGAGCGGCGCTTCATGGGCGGCTACGGGATCGTCGGCGGCAACCTGCCGATCGCGGCCGGCCTGGCGCTCTCCTCCGACTTCAAGGGCGAGGACGCGGTCACCGTCTGCATGTTCGGCGACGGCGCCTCCAATGCCGGCAACTTCGGCGAGACGATGAACCTGGCGGCGCTCTGGAGCCTGCCGGTTCTATTCCTGGTCGAGAACAACCTCTACGGCATGGGCACCTCGGTCGAGCGCCACTCCGCCCAGACCGACCTCTCGAAGAAGGCGGAGGGCTACGGGATCCCCGGCCGGCGCATCGACGGCATGGACGTGCTCGCGGTGCGCGAGAGCGTCGCCGAGGGGATTCGGCTGGCGCGCGAGGAGCGCCGCCCGACCCTGCTCGAGGCCTTCACCTACCGCTACCGCGGCCACTCCGCCGCCGACCCCGAGGTCTACCGCGAGCGCGAGGAGGTCGAGGAGTGGCAGGAGAAGGACCCGATCGAGAGCTTCTCGCGGCGCTGCATCGAGGCCGGAGTGCTGGGCGAGCGCGAGTCGCAGGAGGTGCGCGAGAAGGCCGAGGAGACAGTGCTGGCCGCGGTCGAGTTCGCCGACGCCTCGCCCGAGCCCGCCCTCGACACGCTCTACGAGAGCCTCTACGTGCTCGGCGACGACGCCGGCTGGTACGCGGTCGACGAGCGCAGCCCCGAGCCGCATCGCGGCGAGCGCGAGGAGAGCATGCCGGCGGCGGCGCGCGAGCTGGCCGAAGCCGGCGCCGCCTACGCCGGGCAGTCCGACGGGCCGCGCCCCAACCCGGCGACCCATGGGGACGCCCAGGAGGGCACCGAGCCCGAGGTCGCCGAAGAGGTGGAGGACTGATGGCGACCCTGCGGATGCGCGAGGCGCTGCGCGACGCGATGGCGGAGGAGATGCGCCGCGACGAGGCGGTGCTGGTGATGGGCGAGGACGTCGGCGTCTTCCAGGGGGCGTTCAAGGTGACCGAAGGCCTGCTCGACGAGTTCGGCGAGCGGCGCGTGCGCGACACGCCGATCTCCGAGAACACGATCGTCGGCGCCGGGGTGGGCGCGGCGATGGGCGGCCTGCGGCCGATCGTCGAGCTGATGACGGTCAACTTCTCGCTGCTGGCGCTGGACCAGATCGTCAACCACGCCGCCGCGATCCCCTACATGTTCAACGGCCAGGCGCGGGTGCCGATGGTGGTGCGGATGCCGGGCGGCGGCGGGCACCAGCTCGGACCGACCCACTCGCACAGCTTCGAGGCGCTCTTCCTGCAGGTGCCGGGGCTGCTCGTCGCCTGCCCCTCGACGCCCGCCGACGGCAAGGCGCTGCTGAAGGCGGCGATCCGCGACGACAACCCGGTGATCTTCATCGAGCACGAGAGCCTCTACGGCACTCGCGGCGAGGTCGCCGACGACGGCGATGAGATGCTGCGCTTCGGCGAGGCGGCGGTGCGCCGCGAGGGCGGTGACGTGACGATCGTCGGCATCCTCAAGATGGCCCACGTCGCCGAGGAAGCGGCGCAGACGCTGGCTCATGAGCACGGCGTCGAGGCCGAGGTGATCGACCCGCGCACCCTGCGCCCACTCGACCTCGACACGATCCTCGAGTCGGTCCGCAAGACGAACCGGGCGGTGATCGTCGAGGAGGGCTGGCCGCACGGCGGCGTCGGCGCCAACCTGGCGACGCTGATCACCGAGCAGGCCTTCGATCACCTCGACGCGCCGGTGCAGCGGGTGACCGGGGCCGACGTGCACATGCCGTACTCGCGACGGCTGGAGCAGGCGGCGATTCCGCATGAGGAGCACGTGGTGAGTGCGGCACTGGCGGCATTGGAGGGATCGATCTAATGGCCGACGTCGTGATGCCGAGACTGTCCGACTCGATGGAGGAGGGGACGATCCTGCAGTGGCTGAAGCAAGTCGGCGATGAGATCGCCGTAGGTGACGAGCTGGTGGAGATCGAGACGGACAAGGCGAACATGGCCTATGAAAGCGACGTGGCAGGGACGCTCGCCGAGATTCTGGTGCAGGAAGGCGAGACGGTCCCGATCGGCACTCCCATCGCCAGAGTCGGAGATTCGGAAGCGGCCGGGCAAGACGGCGAAGGGACGGAGGAATCAACCGATAGCGACGGGACTGACGGCTCGGCCGCGGGTCCTGTCGCGGGTGATGGGGGGGCGCTGCGGGCGGGGTCGTCCTCGACCCCCCCATCACCCACGCCACCCGCGGAAGAGGCGATCAACGCTGCTCCGGCCTCCAACGGAGGCGGCCGTCCAAAGGCGTCCCCGATAGCTCGGCGGCTTGCCAAGGAGAAGGAGCTGGACCTCGCAGAGCTTCAGGGCTCCGGTCCTGGCGGGCGGATCGTCAAGGCGGACGTGGAGCGGGCGGCGGCTTCCGCGGGTGGCGTGAGCTCGGGGGGGCCGAGAACG
This sequence comes from Solirubrobacterales bacterium, assembly GCA_044867925.1. Classification (GTDB taxonomy): domain Bacteria; phylum Actinomycetota; class Thermoleophilia; order Solirubrobacterales; family 70-9; genus VRUE01. The sequence goes on from JBIOVV010000064.1 coordinate 28,686, forward strand.
GAGGCGAAGCCCCCGCCCGCAGGCCCCCCCGAGATCGCGACGGGACCCGCGGCCGCGGCGGCTGGTCCCTCGTCCGAAACGGCAAAGGGAACCGTCAGCTACGAAGAGCTGTCGAAGCTTCAGTCGACTGTGGCGCGGAGGATGTCGGAGTCGAAGGCGACTGCGCCGCACTTCTACCTGGAGGCTGAGGTGGATATGAGCCGGCTGGTCGAGGCCCGGGCCGAGATCAGAGCTGGAGCAAAAGACGGGGACGTCGTGCCCTCGTTCAACGACATGGTGGTCAAGGCTTGCGCGCTGGCGCTGCGGGAGCATCCGCGGGCCAACGGGGCTTATCGGGACGGGCGGTTTGAGCTGTATTCGCGGGTCAACGTCGGCGTCGCCGTAGCGGCGCGGGATGCGCTCGTGGTGCCGACGATCTTCGACGCGGATCAGAAGAACCTGCGACAGATCGCTGCCGATTCGAGGACGCTGGCGCAGCGGGTTCGGGAGGAGCAGATCACGCCGCCGGAGCTCTCCGGGGCGACCTTCACCGTTTCGAACCTGGGGATGTTCGGGATCGACAGCTTCGCCGCGGTGATCAACCCGCCGCAGGCCGCGATCCTCGCCGTCGGCGCGATCGGCGAGCGCCCCGTCGTCCGCGACGGCCAGACCACCACCGCCCACCTGATGCGCGTAAACCTCGCCTGCGACCACCGCATCCTCTACGGCGCCCCAGCCGCCGAATTCCTGGCCCGAATCCGGGCCCTCCTCGAAGAGCCCCTCGCCCTAGCCCTCTGAGAGGTGCAACGCTTTGTGGCTCTTTCGGAGCCGAAAAACGTTGCACCTGGTCGGAGCCTCCCAGCCGACCACTGGGTGCAACGCTTTGTGGTCTCCCTGGCGCCATAAAACGTTGCACCTGTAAGGGGGTCAGCAGGTCTTGTGGGCGCCGGTGACGGCGTTCCAGGCTCGGCCCAGGGAGAAGTCGGCGGAGACCCTGAGGATGCCGGGGTGCGAGGCGCGGGCGACGGTCCAGTCGCCATGGCGGAGCAGGCAGCCGGCACCGCGGTCGATCGACCAGTAGGGGGTGAAGTTGACGCGGACGAGGAAGTCGCCGGGCCGGGTGACGTCGAGGCCGAAGCCTTGGCGGCCGACCCAAAGCGTCTGCGCGGCCGCGCCGGCCATCGGCTCGACCAGCAGCTTGGGATTGCGGACGGCGTAGATCCGCCAGTGGTCCGAGCTCCAGCGCGGCTCCAGGAAAGACGGCTCGCTGAGGATCAGCCGCCGCTCGGCGACCGAGGAATAGTCGAGCCGGGCGTCGGGCAGGGCGACGTAGGAGATCGCGTTGCGGCGCAGCCAGTGGTGGTAGGCGGCCGGCGTGAGCCGGCCCTCGTCGCGATAGAAGATGTCGTCGCGGGTGGTGTCGAGCTGGCGCAGCCAGCCCCGGGCCAGCTCGAACTGGGTCGCCAGGTAGGCGGACTCCCAGTGGTTGGCGGTCGGCGGCACCTCGACCCGGACGCTGGGCCCGCCGTGGGCGCGAAGCCACTGGGCCGCGGGCTGGAAGTAGCTGCGCGAGGTCGCCGGATCGCCGACGCTGCGGACGATCTGGCTGACGCTGGCCGTCACCTGCCAGTAGAGGCCACCGGCCAGGAAGAGCGCCAGGAACCAGGCGGAGACCCGCGGGCGGCGGGCCAGCACCACGGCGGCCAGCACCGGCCCGCCGAAGAGAGCACCGAGGCGGACCGCGTTGCCGCCCATCGGGTTCGGCACCAGCCAGATCGCGATCGAGACGACGAGGTAGGCGGCGATCGCCAGGCGCAGGTCGCGCTCCTCCTCACCCAGGCTGCGGGTCACGTACAGGGCCGAGCCGCACCAGAGGGGGATCGCTACGAAGGAGGAGAAGGCGAAGGGGAATTGGCCGGACTCGGGGAAGGCCAGGTTGGGGATCAGGGTCAGGGCGAGGGCGATGGACGCCGCCCAGAGGGTTGCTGGCCCGCGGGTCCTGTCGCGACTGGGGAGGGGCCTGCGGGCGGGGGCTTCGCCTCCGTTCTCGGCCCCTCCCCATCCGCGCCACCCGCGGGAGAGGCGGTTGAGGTCGACATTCCCGGCCCAGACGCTCGTGAAGAGAACTCCAGCCAGGAAGGCCGCCGCGACCGGGCTGGAGAGGGCACAGGCTGCCGCGGCGAGAAGTGCCAGGGTTGAGTGGCGGGTTTGGAGGGCGCGGAGGGAGGCGAGGCCGAAGGCTACGCCGAGGGCGAAGGTGAGCTGGCCGTCGGCCAGGAGGGTGACCACGCCGGCGGCGAACCAGAGGGTTGCCCAGCGGGCCTGCTCTCCCCAGCGGTCGCGGACGAGGCGGTCGAAGAGGTAGGAGGAGGAGACGACCGAGACCGCGCCGAGCAGCTGCACGCCTAGCAGCGAGGCGAGCGGCGGGAAGAGGAAGCTGTAGGTGAGCGTGTAGTGACCGCCGTACCAGCTGCCGTTCCAGATCGAGAGGCCGGCGTGCTGGAAGAGCTCGGCGCGGAAGACCTGGGCGGCCAGGTCGCCCACCTGGGGGTTCCAAGCCAGCATCGCCAGGGCGAGGAGGGAGCTGAGCGCGACGGCCGGCAGCCAGTCAGCTCTTAGTGCCTTTGACTGGACCATGGGGAGCGGCGCAAAGGATAGAGCGGCGCCGTGCAACGATTTCGAGGATGAACGCCGAAGTCCTCGTCGTCCGCTGCGGCCTCGTCCCCTACGACGAGGCGCTCGTCGCCCAGCGCTGGCTGCGCGACGCGCGCGAGGACGGCTCGATCCCCGACGTGCTGCTGCTGCTCGAGCACCCGCCTGTCTACACGCGCGGCCGCCGCTCGACGCCGGAGGAGCTGCCGATGGCGGACGAGTGGTACGCGGTGCAGGGGATCGAGCTGCGCGACACCGACCGCGGCGGGCGGGTCACCTACCACGGGCCGGGCCAACTGGTCGCCTATCCGATCGTCGACCTGCGCCCCTATGGCGACGACGTCCACGAGTACGTGCGGAGGCTCGAGCGGGTGGCGATCTCGGCGCTCGGGGAGCACAGCGTCGCCGCCCAGACGATCGAGGGCCTGACCGGGGTCTGGACGCAGGGCGAGCCGCCGGGATCCGGCGCCGCCGGGGCCGAGAGCGTGCAACGGTCCGACGGGATCGGCCCGCCGGCACGCGAGGCCCGCAAGATCGGCTCGATCGGCGTCCACGTCAGCCGCGGCATCACCACGCATGGCCTCTCGGTCAACGTCAGCAACGACCTGCAGCCGTTCGAGTGGGTGGTGCCCTGCGGGATCGAGGGCTGCCAGGCCAGCTCGCTCAGCCGCGAGACGGGCAGCGAGCAGGAGCTGGCGCCGTTCGCCGACACGGTCGCGGCCCGCTACGCCGAGGTCTACGAGCGCGAGCCCGGCGCCGCCAGCCCGGCGGAGCTGGGCCTCGATAACGCTAGGCTCGGCGTCGCATGAGCCAGTCGACCACCGACCGAGGCGCGGCCCCCGAGCAGCTGAACGGGGCGGCCTCGAAAACTGCCGGCGTCGCGGAGCGCGTCCACGTCACCCGCTCCCGCGCCAAGCCGGGCGGGACCGCGGCGGACAGCGCCGACACCGTCCCCTTCCGCCGCGCCCGCAAGCCGCCCTGGCTGAAGGTGCCGGCGCCGGGCGGCCCGACCTACCGGCGGCTGAAGTCGATGATCGGCAGCGACAACCTGCACACGGTCTGCGAGGAGGCCAACTGCCCCAACGTCGGCGAGTGCTGGGAGCGCGGCACCGCCACCTTCATGATCCTCGGCGACGTCTGCACCCGGCGCTGCGGCTTCTGCAACGTGAAGACGGGGGTGCCGACCTGGCACGACCCGCTGGAGCCGCTGCGCGTCGCCAACCAGGTGAAGAAGATGGGCCTGCGCCACGCGGTCGTCACCTCGGTCGACCGCGACGACCTGCCCGACTACGGGGCGAGCGCCTTCGTCGGCGTGATCCGCTCGATCCGCATGCGGGCGCCGGGCTGCAAGGTCGAGATCCTCACGCCCGACTTCCGCGGCCAGGAGATGCCGCTGGCCAAGGTGATCCATGAGCGCCCCGACGTCTTCAACCACAACGTCGAGACGGTGCCGCGGCTCTACCCGGTGGCGCGGCGCGGCTCCAAGTTCCTGCGCTCGGCGCGGGTGCTGAAGATGGCGAAGGAGATGGGCGGCCCCGACGTGGTCACCAAGTCGGGGCTGATGGTCGGTCTCGGCGAGTCCTTCGAGGAGATGGTCGAGACCTTCGGCATCCTGCGCGAGCACCGCGTCCAGGTGCTGACCGTGGGCCAGTACCTGCGGCCGACCGAGAACCACCTGCCGGTGGTGCGCTACTGGCACCCGGACGAGTTCGCGGCGCTGGAGAAGGCGGCGTACGATCTCGGCTTCGAGTCGGTCGCCTCGGGCCCGTTGGTGCGGTCGAGCTACCACGCCGACCAGAACTTGCCCGAGCGGGCGCTGGCTGCTCCCTAACTCGCGGCGAGCAATTCTCGGCGAGACATCTCGCGGGCGAAGGCGACGACGTCGCCGAGTGCGCGACCCTCGTCGATCTCGAATCGCTCGGCCAGCCCGCTGGCAAGCTCGCCGACCCGGCGCGGCTGCTCCAGCTGCTCCCAGATCCAGGCGCCGGTGGAGTTGAGGCGCACCGCGGTGCCGGCATCGACGTCGAGCAGCACGGTCTCCTCAGGCAGGTCGCCGTGCACGGCGCGCTCGGTGCGCTGCAGCGTGGTGCCGGCTTCGATCTTCATTCCCTCCACGATCCATACCCTAAGACCGCATGGGCAGCCTCTATGGATTCGAGGTTAAGAGCGATTTGCCGCTGCGTCGGCTGAATGCGGCGGCGGGAACGCGAGGCGAGCTGACGGTCGAGGCCGTGGCGAAGCCACTCGTGGCTCCCGACGACGAGCCCGCCGGGTCCCTGGTCGACGATGACGGCCGGCGCTGGTTCGCCTCCTACGAGCTCGGGGACGGCGGCTGCCTGCTGCAGATGCCGCCGACCGGCTCCTTCCTGCTCGAACCCGGCGACGGGCGGATCGCGGTCGACTCGAGCGACGGCGACGCCGAGCTGCTCGAGCACCGCATCGCCTCTTCGGCGATCTGCACGCTGCTCTCGATGCGCAGCGACCTCGCCCTGCACGCGGCGGCGGTCGAGGCGGAAGGCCGCGCGATCGTCTTCTGCGGGCCCTCGCTGCGCGGCAAGTCGACGCTGGCGCGGGCTCTGGGCGAAGCCGGCTGCCGGCTGCTCGGCGAGGACGGGATCGCGATCGAGCTGGGCGCGGACGGGCTGGTCGCCCATCCCGGCGCGCGCGGCGTGCGCGTGCGCCACCGCGACGGCGACGGGCGGCAGCGCACCGCGCTGCTCGAGGATCCCGGCGACGGCGAGGCGGCGCCATGCCCCGTCGCGACCGTCGTCCTCTTGGGCGAGCGCGGCGCGGAGTTCGAGGTCGAACCGCTGGAGCCGGCCCGGGCCCTGACGCTGCTCACGCCCAACCTCATCCACAGCGGCGGACGCGCCTCGATCGGCGCCGCGTTTCAGCGGCTCGCGAGGCTGCTCGGCTCCGTACCGGCGCTTCGGGCCTCGCTGCCGGACGATCTCGATGCGCTACCCAAGACATGCCAAAGGTTTCTCGACGCGACGCGCGTTCCGGGTTAGACTCCCCGCCAGGGTTACACCACAGAAGGGGAGAGATGAGCGAGAAGCCTGAGTCTTACGAGGCCCCCAGCGTCGAGGAGATCGACACCGGCGGCTATCCGATCAGCACCGCGGCCGGCACCAGCCTGCAGCTCGACTAGGGAGGCGAGATGAGCGATTCACAGGCCCCGTACGAGGCGCCCAGCGTCGAGGAGATCGAGAGCGACGGCGCGCCGATCAGCACCGCACCCGGCAACAGCCTGCCCCTCGGCAGCTAAAGGAGGCAACGTGTCCCACGAGCAAACGCCTTACGAGGCCCCGAGCGTCGAGGAGATCGATGCGGACGGCTTCCCGATCAGCACCGTCGCCGGCCTCAGCCAGCCAGCGGGCTGAGAGCGGAAGCGCCACCGGGCGGCCCGGCCGACGCGGTCGCCCGGTGAGCTGAGATGCGCCGGCGCGAGGAGAGCTTCACCTTCGGCAGGCTGCTCTGGCGCCTCGGCCGGCGCCCCCCGCGCAGCCTCGTCGTCGCGCCCGAGCGGCCGATCGGGGCGAAGCTCGAGATCACCTATGCCTGCAACCTGCGCTGCGGCTTCTGTTACACCGACTCGCCCCGCCACACGCTGCAGCGCACGCCGGAGCTGAGCGACGACGAGTGGCGCGAGGTCGTGCGCCAGTCGCTCGAGCTCGGCGTCGTCGAGGCCGTGGTGACCGGCGGCGAGCCGTTCCTGCGCCGGGAGCTGACGCTGGGCCTGATCGAGACGCTGAGCGCGGCCGGGGTGGGCGTGACGCTGAACACCAACGGCTGGTTCGTCGACGAGGAGGTCGCCGGCCGGCTGGGCGCCCTGCACGGCGTTACCGCCCATGTCTCGCTTGACGGGGCGCGGGCCGGGCTGCACGACGGCTCGCGCGGCGTGCCGGGAAGCTGGCGTCGCGCGGTCGAGGGCATCGACCGCCTGCTCGGCGCCGGAGTCGGCGTCTGCGTCGTCCACGTGGTGACGCCCGGCAACGCCGCCGGCTTCGCTGACTTCCTCGAGCAGATGTGGGCTCTGGGCGTGCCGTGGGTGCGGGCGACGCCGGTCGTGGTGACCGGCGCGGCGGCGCGCGGCGGCGACTGGCGGATCTCGAAGGGGGCTCTCGACGAGACCGCCGAGGACTTCCGCCGCCGGCACGGCAAGGCGATGAAGGTGCAGGTGCAGCCCGGCACCGGCGGCGGCGTCAGCCTGCAGGGCCGGGCAGCCCCGGGCAGCTACCTGGTGCGGCCGAACGGGGACGTGCGACCGGACTCGCTGCGGCCCTTCACCTTCGGCAACGCGATCCGCGATGGGGTCGAGGCCTGCTGGGTGGCGATCCGCGACGGGTGGGACGACGAGCGGATCAACAGCTGGGCGGACTCGATGAAGGGGCCCGGGGACCTGGCGAAGTCGGATCTCGTTGCGTATCTGGATGACGAGGTGATGGTCGGTGATCCCTCGGCCGGGGGAGCCGTCAACGGCCAGCGGCTCGGAGGTCGAGAAGCACCGGTACCGGAGCCGACGCGGCCCAAGTCCGTGGATCCAGCTGAGGAGCTTGCCGAAGCCCAGGAGAAGGTCAGGGACCTGGCGGGCCAGCGGCGCTACAAGCACGCGCCGTTGCGGTGGACCGGGAGCGAGGACCAGCGGTTCGTGCGCCTTGCCGGGGACGGGACGTATCTGCGCCTGAACGAGTCCGGCGGGGTGGTGATGGACGCGCTCGACGGCGGAACGCTGGTGGACGCAGCGAGCGCCCTGCGGGCGCGCTACGAGATCGACGAGGCGCGAGCACGAGAGGACGCCGAGACCACCGCGCGCGAGCTGATGCGACGCGGCGTGGTGATGGCCGCCGATGCCACCGGCTCCTTTCCGGCCGAGCCCGGGACGACGGACCTGCCCGGTTCTGAGCCGAACGGCTAGTGGAGCCAGCCGGGATCGAACCGGCGACCTCCGCCTTGCAAAGGCGGCGCTCTGCCAGCTGAGCTATGGCCCCGCTGCGCAAGTGTAGGCGGGTTGACGCCCACCAACGCAGCTAGTCGTCGAAGTCGAAGTCCTTGGGAGGCTTCTGCTCGAACCAGAGCTGGTCGTCCTCGGGGCTCTCCTCGAGGAAGTCGGGTGTCTCCTCGAGCACGTCCTCGTCGTGATGCGCCGCCTCGGACTCGGTTTCGGCGACGGGCTCCGGCTCCTTCGCTGCCTCGGGCTCGTCGTACTCCTCAGACTCTGGCTCGGGGGCCGGCTCGGCTGCTTGCTCGAGTTCGGGCTCTGGCTCAGGGTCGCGCGGCGCCTCCAGGGCCTGGTCGAGTTCGTCGGAGAGGCGCTGCTCATTCCAGAAGGCATCGTCCTCATCGTCGTACTCGTCATCGTCGTCGGGGGCGGGCCCCTGGACGCTGACCTCGGCCTCTTCGGTCTCCTCGAGGCCGGCAAGAGGATCGGTCGGGGCAAGGCGGGGCTCGGCGATCTCCTCTTCGACGATCTCCTCGTCGGTGGGATTGGGAGGGCCGCCCAGCTCCTGCTCAACGTCGAACATCTCGGTCGGCTGTTCGGCGATCGCTCGGCGCTCTTCGGTGGAGTGGCCGGCGGACTCGACAGACCTTGGCTCGTCGTCGGGCGTGGTGGCCTCGACAGGATCGGCGACGATCTCGTGCTCCATCGCCGAGGGCTCCTCCTCGACGGGGGACTCATCGAGGATGGAGGCTGCCTCCTCCGCGGGCATCCCCACCTCAGCAGGCGCGGGCTCATCGGCTGGAGGCGGGGGCTCCTGCAGGTCGGCGATCGTCGGCTCGCGCCGCGATCCCTCGCTCGCGGCCGTCTCCGGCTGCTCCATGAATTCGGTCGGTGCCTCAGCAAGCGGATCCACGGCCGGCTCCTCGCCCGGCCGCTCCGCCTGACCGAACGCCTCGTCCTCGAGCTGCTTCAGCTCGGAATCGCCCGCGCCGTGCTGGCGCTTCAGTTCCAGGTGCTCTCGGATTGCCTCGTCAAGGATGCCCATGGCTGAGTCCCAAAGCGGGAACCTAAAGCCTATGCGGTTATCCTTGCCCTTGCGAGGGCCGTGGGACGATCCTCCCACCCAAGCACCTCGGGGCTATAGCTCAGCTGGCAGAGCGCCTGGATCGCACCCAGGAGGTCGGCGGTTCGAATCCGCCTAGCTCCATCGGAGGAAGTGCCTGCACATGGGAATGTGTGATGGGCCGCATCACAATTAACCGGCCCCGCATTTTCGCCCGAACTCAGGCACTTGTGCCTGAGTTTCGCGGATTACCGCCGATATACGTCGATTACGGCTCGATTCGCCTTGCTTAGAGGGGGGCCCCACACAAGAACTGGGCGGAGGGTCACAAACCGCGTCGAGGTAACGCTCGCCGTCCTCGCCGAAGACGTGCGAGCCCTCTCCGCGGCTGACGACGACGCCAGCCGCTTTGACGCCTTTCCGCCTGCCTACCCGACCGTGCAGGAATATCGATTCGAGGATCCGCGACGGCCGCCGCCGGGTGCCGCTCACTCACGTCTCCACCTGACTCGAAGGCCGCCGGCTCCGCGCGGCGGTTCAGACAGGGGCGAACCTAATGAAAGGAACGACGGGCTCCGCATCGACGACCCCTCCTTCGTCGCCTCGCTGCCGCCGGTACCTGACGACATCGCGGCCTACTTCGACTCGCTGCCCGGCGTGTCGCTC
>JBIOVV010000065.1:0-15910 GCA_044867925.1 Solirubrobacterales bacterium
GGGCCTCGAGCTTCTCGTTGACCTGGTGGTAGACGACCTCGGACTCGTACTGGGCGCCGACCCCGGAGAGGAATTTGCGCTCCGCCTCGGGGATGCCGAGCCGGTCGAAGGTGTTCTTGATGTCCTCCGGCACCTCGCTCCAGTCGCGGCTGTTTTTCTCCGAGGCGCGAACGAAGTAGTGGATGTCGTCGAAGTCGATCTGGCCGAGATTGCCGCCCCAGTTCGGGGTCGGACGGTTTTCGAAGTGTTCGAGTGACTTCAGCCGGAAGTCGCGCATCCACTGCGGCTCGTCCTTGTACTCGGAGATCGATTCGACGATCTCACGCGAGAGGCCCTTCGGCGCCTTGTAGGCGTAACCGTCCTCGGAGTCGTGGAAGCCGAACTTCTCCTTGTAGTCGGCGTTGATGCCGGCCAGCGAGCGTTTCTCCGCTACGACCTCGGGTGTAGCCATGGTCAGTCGACCTCCAGGGTGATCGTGTCGTCCACGACGGCCGCCGTGAACGTCTGCACCGGGGCGAAAGCGGGGAGCGTCTTCGGCCTGCCGGTGGTCAGGTCGAAGAGGGAGCCGTGGCGCGGGCACTCGACGGTGCACGCCGCCGGATCGAACTCGCCCTCGGCGAGCGGCCCGTCGTCGTGCGAGCAGCGATCCTCGATCGCGTAGAGCGTCCCCTCGCAGTTGAAGACGCCGATCTTGCGGCCGTCGTGTTCGACCAGGCGCATCGTCCCAGCCGGCAGCTCGGCGGCAGGGCATACGGAGATGGATGTTCCGGCGGTATCTGGCAAGGGAATCGAGGCTCCCGCGATAGCTAGTGCGGGTTGAGACTTAATCCTACTTGTACGGTCGGATTTTAGCGACTGGCCCAGCTGGGCCCGGGCACCGTAACAAGGCTTTGACCGAGCCCTCGGCCAAGGGTGCGAGGATCGGCGGACGACTTCGACGATTGGAGAGCAGCTATGAGCGAGAGAACGAGCTACGAGCCTGGAACACCGTGCTGGGTCGACCTGGGATCGCCTGACCTCGACGCTTCGATCGAGTTCTACGGCGCGCTCTTCGGCTGGCGGGTGCCGGAGTCCGAAAACGTCGAGCAGACCGGCGGCTACCGCCGGGCGACGAAGAACGGGGCGGACGTCGCCGGGATGATGCCGCTGATGCAGGAGGGCCAGCCGCCCGCCTGGAGCAGCTACGTCTCGGTTGCCGACGCCGACGCCACCGCGGCGGCGGTCAAGGAGGCAGGTGGCAGCGTCATCACCGAGGTAATGGATGTGATGGGCCTGGGGAAGATGGCGGTCTTCGCCGATCCCAGCGGCGCTGTCTTCGGCATCTGGCAGCCGGGCACGTTCCCAGGCGCCGGCCTCGTCAACGAGCCCGGCGCCCTCGCCTGGAACGAACTCAACACTCGCGACCTCGCCGCTGCCAAGGCCTTCTACGGCGCCGTCTTCGGCTGGGGCTTCGAAGAGAAAGACATGGGGGAGATGGGCAAGTACACGACCATCACCCAGGACGGCAACCCGGTTGGCGGCATCCTCGACATGGTCGAACGCCAGGTGCCCGACGAGATCCCCCCGCACTGGCTCGTCTACTTCGCCGTCGAGGACACCGACGCGACCATCGAGGAGGCCAAGCAGCGCGGCGGCAACCTGATGATGGGCCCGGTCGACATCCCGGTCGGCCGCTTCGCCATCCTCACCGACCCGCACGGCGCGGTCTTCGCGGTCATCGCGCTCAGCGAAGAAGTCTGAGCCGAGCGCGCATCCGACATTGACCACACCAGAGCGGGGTCAATGTCGGATGCGCCGCACCGCGCCTAGAAAGTCGCCCCTTCGCTCGGGCTGCCGGCTTCGCCCTCGTCCTCCCATTCCGCCGGCTCGCCGAGACTGGCGCTCTTGACGACCTTCAGGCCCAACATCGCGCACTTCATCCGCGTCGCCGAGATCTCGATCCCGAGCAGGTCGAGCACGTACTCCTTCGGGAGCCGCAGCAGCTCCTCGCGCGTTTTGCCGGCGAGCTCATCGGTCAGCAGCGAGGTCGCCGCGGTTGAGATCGCGCAGCCTTTGCCCTCGAAGGCGATCTCCGCGACCTTGTCGTCTCCGTCGAGGCGGATCGTGACGTGCTGCTCGTCGCCGCAGAAAGGGTTGGTGTCCTCGAACTCGAGGTCCGGCTGCTCCACCCGCCCGAAGTTGTGCGGCCGCTTGTAGTGCTCGAGGATCTGGTCGCGGTAGAGCTCGTCCATGCGATAGACGCTAGCTGGTGAGCCCGAAGACCTTGCGCGCGTCGTGCAGCCCCTCGACCAGGCGGTCGATCTCCTCGGGCGTCGTGTAGACGCCGAAGCTGGCGCGCGCGGTGGCGGGAACTCCGAGCCGCTCCATCAGCGGCTGGGCGCAGTGGTGGCCGGCGCGGACGGCGACGCCGTGGCGGTCGAGGATCTCGGAGACGTCGTGTGCGTGGACGCCGTCGAGCTCGAAGGAGACGGGGCCGATGCGCTCCGGCCCCCGGTCGGGACCGAATATCCGCAGGCCCGGGACCCCGGTGAGGCGCTCCAAGGCATAGTCGGTGACCTGGTGCTCGTGACCCAGCACCGCATCCATGCCGACCCCGTCGAGCCAGCGCAGCGCCGAGGCCATGCCGATCGCCTGGGCGATCGCCGGGGTGCCGGCCTCGAAGCGAGCCGGCGGGTCTGCGTAGGTCGTGCCCTCCTTGGTCACCTTGCGGATCATCGAGCCGCCGCCGAGGAAGGGAGGCATCGCGCGCAGCAGGTCGAGCTTGGCCCAGAGCGCGCCGATGCCGGTCGGCGCGTAGAGCTTGTGCCCGGTCAGCGCGTAGAAGTCGACCCCGAGCTCGGCCATGTCGAGCGCCATCTTCGGCGCCCCCTGGGCGCCGTCGGCGAGCACCAGCGCCCCGGCCTCGTGTGCCAGCCGTGAGATCTCCGCCAGCGGGTTCTCCGTGCCGAGCACGTTCGAGACGTGGGTCACGGCTACGAGCTTCGGGCCGCGCTCGAGCAGCGCGACGTAGGCGTCCAGGTCGAGCAAGCCGTCCGCGCCGACCGGCACCCAGTCGATCTCTGCGCCGGCCCGCTCCGCCAGCTGCTGCCAGGGGACGATGTTGGAGTGGTGCTCCATCTCGGTGAGCACGATCCGGTCTCCCGCGCCGACGTTGGCCTCGCCCCAGGCCCGGGCCACCAGGTTGATCGCCTCGGTCGCGTTGCGGACGAAGACCACCTCGCGGCGGTCGGCCGCGCCGAGGTGGTCGGCAACGGTCGCCCGGGCTCCCTCGTAGGCGGCGGTCGCCTCGGCCGAGAGCGTGTGCGAGCCGCGGTGGACGTTGGAGTGGTGGGCCCGCTCGTAGCGATCGACCGCCTGGATCGAGGCCAGCACCCGCTGGGCGCTGGCGCCGCTGTCCAGGTAGGCGACCGGCTTGCCGTGAACCTCGCGCTCTAGCGCGGGAAAGGCGGCGCGGACCTTCTCGATCGGGAACGCCGCAAGGGGAGAGGAGCTCTTTGTCGTCGTCGGCTCCATGTCCCCGGGTCAGGCGGTGGCGCCCGCCTCGACCTCCTCGCGGATCCAGCCATAGCCCTTCTCCTCCAGCACGCCGACCAGCTCCGGGCCGCCTTCCTTGACGATCCGGCCCTCGTACATGACGTGGACGAAGTCGGGTTTGACCATGTGGAGGATGCGCTGATAGTGGGTGATGATCAGCACGCCCATGTCCGGCCCGGCGAACTGGTTGACCCCTTCGGCGACGGTGCGCAGGGCGTCGATGTCGAGGCCCGAGTCGGTCTCGTCGAGGACCGCGATCTCCGGTCGCAGCAGGGCCAGCTGCAGCAGCTCCATCCGCTTCTTCTCGCCGCCGGAGAAGCCGTCGTTGAGATAGCGGCTGGAGAAGTCTTTGGGGATGTTGGCCAGCGCCATCGCCTCCTGGGCGACCTTGGCGAAGTCTTTGATCTTGATCTGCTCCTCGCCGCGCGCTTCGCGATGGGCGTTGATCACCATGCGCAGGTACTTGCTGACCGAGACGCCGGGGATCGAGACCGGGTACTGGAAGGCCATGAAGAGGCCGGCCCGCGAGCGCTCGTCCGGATCGGCCTCGGTCAGGTCCTCGCCCTTGAAGGTGATCGAGCCCTCGGTCACCTCGAGCGCGGGGTGGCCCATGATCACGTTGGCCAGGGTCGACTTGCCCGAGCCGTTCGGCCCCATCAGGGCGTGGACCTTGCCCTTCTCCACATCGAGGTCGAGGCCGCGGAGGATCTCCTTGTCCTCGACGCTCACGTGCAGGTTGCGAATCTCCAGCTCAGCCAATTTCACTCCTGTTTCCGGGTTTGAGAAGTTCTGTGCCTCAGGCGGCGGTGCCAACCGGGGCTTTGGCCTCGGCGCCGGCGCCGCCGAACTCGACCAGCTCGGCCAGGGTGGTGCCCGAGAGGGCCTTGGTCACCCCGCCCTGGACACGCATCCACAGCAGCTTGGTCGAACAGGCGTGGTCGCCGTCGTCCTCGTGCGAGCAGAGCACTTTGCCGTCGGGCGTGTCGTGGAAGCACTCCATCGGCGCGATCTGCCCTTCCAGCGCCTCGACCACGGCGTCCATGGTGATCTCCGCGGCCGGCTTCGCCAGGCGGTAGCCGCCGTGCGCACCGCGCGTCGAGGTGACCAAGCCGGCCTTGCGCAGCTTCGCCACCAGGTGCTCCAGGTAGGAGAGCGGCAGGCGCTCCGCCTCGGCGACGGCACTGAGCGAGATCGGCGAGGTGCTGGGCTGGCGGCCCAGCTCAACCATCAGGCGCACCCCGTACTCGGCTTTGGTCGAGAACAGCACGGACTAAATCCTACTGAAGCGGTCGGTTATGCGGTTTCCGTCGCCGCGTCCTTGCCCAGCTCCATGTGGGCGCGGCTGTCGCTGCCGCGGATCAGGACCAGCGTGAGGACGAAGCCGAGCGCGGCGATCACAGCACCGCCCAGGAAGGCGGCCTGGAAGCCCTCGGTCAGCGCCTTGGCGAGCGACGAGCTGCCGCCCGACATCACGTCGTCGGTGCGCGAGATCGCCACCGCCGAGAGCACCGCCAGGCCGAGTGCGCCGCCGACCTGCTGCGAGGTGTTGATCAAGCCGCTGGCCAGGCCGGCCTCGTTTTCCTCGACGCCGGAGACGGCGGCGATCGTCGTCGTCACGAAGGCGAAGCCGAGGCCCGCCGCGGCGAAGAGCGAGGGACCGAGGATGTCGGTCGTGAAGCTGCCGCCCACCGAGACGCGGCTGAACCAGGCCAGGCCGATGACGATGAAGAGCAGGCCCGCGGCGAGCACCGGCTTGTAGCCGAGTTTGGTGACGAGCTGGGAGGCGATCCCGGCCGAGGCCATGATCACCAGGGCCAGCGGCAGGTAGGAGAGGCCGGCGTGGATCGCGCTGTAGCCGAGCACCTGCTGCATGTACAGGGAGATGAAGAAGAACATCGAGAAGAGCGAGGCGCCGACCAGCAGGCCGACCACGTTGGCCCCGGTCAGGGTGCGGATGCGGAAGATCGAGAACGGCACCAGCGGTTTCGGCGTACGCAGCTCGATCGCGACGAAGGCCGCCATCAGCGCCACCGCGAGCCCGATCAGGCCGATCGTCTGCGTCGATCCCCAGCCGGCGTCGTTGGCGTCGACCAGCGCGTAGACGAGGATCGACAGCGCGGCTGTGACGGTGACCGCGCCGGCGACGTCGAAGACACGCTTCTCGCCCTCCATGCGGCTCTCGGCGATCAGCCGCGGCGAGAGCGCGAAGGCGATCAGGCTGACCGGCACGTTGACCCAGAGCACCCACTCCCAGCCGAGGCCGTCGGTGAGGATGCCGCCGAGCAGCACGCCGGCGGCGCCGCCCGAGCCGGCGACCGCGCCCCAGACGCCGAGCGCCTTGTTGCGCTCCGCCCCGTCGCTGAAGGTGGTGGTGACGATCGAGAGCGCGGCGGGGGAGATGATCGCGGCGCCGAGCCCCTGAGCGGCGCGGGCGGCGATCAACTGACCCTCGGTGGCGGCGAAGCCGGCGGCGAGCGAGGCGACCGCGACCAGCAT
Organism: Solirubrobacterales bacterium; assembly: GCA_044867925.1. Classification (GTDB taxonomy): domain Bacteria; phylum Actinomycetota; class Thermoleophilia; order Solirubrobacterales; family 70-9; genus VRUE01. Next base: position 6,031 of record JBIOVV010000065.1, read on the forward strand.
CAGGCCGGCCATGAAGACCTTGCGGCGCCCGACCAGGTCCGCGGTGCGACCGCCGAGCAGCAGGAAGCCGCCGAAGGTGAGCACGTAGGCGTTGACCACCCAGGGCAGGTTCTCCTGTGAGAAGTCGAGCGCTTTGCCGATCGAAGGCAGCGCCACGTTGACGATCGAGGCGTCGAGGACGACGACGAACTGCGCCGAGCAGAGCAGGATCAGGGCGAGCCAGCGCTTCTCGCGGAATTCTCCGTTGGCGGTCATCGACTGGGTCATCAGTCAATCAAAACGGGATCGCGGCTCATGGCTCGATCAGGCCGCGGCGGATCGCGTAGCGAACCAGCTCGACCCGGTCGCGCATGCCGAGCTTGCGCATCGCGTTGGCGCGGTGGTTCTCCACCGTCTTCTCGGAGAGGTGCAGGACCCCGGCGATCTGCTTCGTCGTGTGCGCCTCGGCGACCAGCTTGACCACTTCCTCCTCGCGTGGCGTCAGCTCCTCTTCGCCGCTCGAGCCCCGCTCGAGCACGTCCTTGATCAGGGTGCGCTGGGCCTCCGGCGTGAGGAACGGCTCGCCCCGCTCGACCGCGCGGATCGCCGCCAGCAGGTCGGTATCGGCCTGCGCCTTCAGCACGTAGCCGGAAGCGCCGGCCTTGAGCGCCTCGAACAGATAGCGCTCGTCGTCGTGCATAGAGAGGATGAGCACCGAGACCTCTGGCGCCTGGCGCTTGATCTCGCGCGTCGCCTGCAGGCCGGTCAGCTTCGGCATCTTCACGTCGAGGATCGCCAGGTCGGGCCGCTCACGCACGGCTACGTCACGCGCCTCGGCGCCGTCGGCGGCCTCGGCAATCACCTCGAGGTCCGGCTGTCGCTCGAGCAGCAGTCGAATACCCGAGCGGACGATCCCATGGTCATCGGCGATCAAGACCCGCAGCATCCACCCAGTCTCGCAACCAGAGGGGAGGACGGCGGGGGGAGGCGCCTTATCCGTGAAATGGACGGAAAAGTCGCCTCACCCGATGCGTTGATCGCCCGGGTCGCTCGGGCGCGATCTCCGGGCGGGAGCTGCGGAAGGCGATCCGGCAAGCCAACGTGCTCGGTCTTCCGATCGAAGAGAGAGGCGCCGCCGATCGCCCTCGCAGCGATCTGGAGCAAGCGTTCCTCGCGATCTGCACACGCCCATCGCTTGCCTGTCCGAACGGCAAATTGACGCTGAGCCTGGGCGTGTGGCCGAGGTGCTGACCGCCGTTCTACGCGATCGCTGAGCAGCGGTTGACGCAGCCGCGGGACCGAAGCGGTCAGCCAGGCACGATGAGGTGAACCGTGGTGCCTCGGCCGGGGCGCGACTCGATGCTGAGCTCGCCGCCGACGAGGAGGGCGCGCTCGCGCATTCCGGCAATTCCCAGGCCGCCCTCGGACTCGTCGAAGGCGAAGCCACGGCCGTCGTCGGTGACGTCGAGGGTGACTCCGCCGTCCACGCGGCGATGAAGTCCCACCGATACCCGGCTCGCCTCGCTGTGGCGGACCGCGTTGGAGAGCGCCTCCTGGGCCACTCGGTAGACGACCAGCTGGGCATCGCTGCCGAGGTCGGTGAGCCGGCCCTCGGCCTTGAAGTCGGCCTCGATCTCACCGCGGCCGATCTGCTCCATCTGGCCTGCGATCGCCGCCGCCAGGCCGAGGTCGTCGAGGGCGGTGGGGCGGAGCTGGCGCGCCAGCGAGAGCAGCTCGCGCATCGCCTGGTTGGCGAGCGCCTTGGTCTCGTCGAGCTCGGCCTCGAGCTCCGGGGGTGCGGCAGCCCGCGCCGCCTCGAGCCGCAGCAGCAGGCCGGTCAGCGACTGGTTGACCTCGTCGTGCAGGTCACGGGCCAGGCGCGCCCGCTCCTCCTCCTGTGCCGCCAGCGCCGCGCTGCCCGCGCGGCGCCGCTCGGCCTCGAGCCGCTCCATCATGCGCAGGAAGGCGAGCTCGATCCGCGCCACCTCCTCGGTCTCGCCAATGCCGTCGATCGAGCGGGGGAGGACCGGCCCCGGCCGGCTCAGGTCGACCTTCTCCATTTCCTCGATCAGCCGCTCCAGGGGGGCAAGGCGACGTCGCGTCATCGCCAGGTTGATGGTGAGGCCGATCGCTGCTGTCGCGAGGAGGGCGATCACCGCAACTGTCATCTCGGGCCCATCGGTCGGATCGGCCAAGCCTAGGTGGTTCCTCGGCTCGCTATGGGGGATGGCACCTATGGCCAGGTCGTTCTGCCGCGGCCATACTTTGCTTCACCACTCGACCGAGGAGCTGACCGCATGAGCACAACCAAGCAATCCACCTGGGGCGCCACCCTGCGCACGACGATCCTCCTGGCCTCCCTTTCGGGACTGCTGGTCGTCATCGGTGCCCTGATCGGCGGACCGAGCACCGCCGCCGTCTTCCTGGGCATCGCCCTGCTGATCAACCTGGGCTCCTACTTCTTCAGCGACAAACTGGCGCTGAAGATGAGCCGCGCGCAGCCGCTCGAGGAGTCCGAGGCGCCGCGGATCTACCAGATCGTGCGCGAACTGACGACCCGTGCGGACCTGCCGATGCCGCGCCTCTACATGATTCCCCAGGACCAGCCCAACGCCTTCGCCACGGGCCGCAACCCGCAGCACGCCGCGGTCGCGGTCACCCGCGGGATCACCAAACTGCTCTCCGAGGACGAGTTGCGCGGCGTGCTCGCGCACGAGCTCGCCCACGTCAAGCACCGCGACATCCTGATCCAGTCGGTCGCCTCGGCGATCGGCGCCGCGATCACCTACCTCGCCTACATGTTCATGTGGTTCGGCAGCGACGACGAGTCGCCGCTCAGCCTTGTCGCCTCGCTGGCGATGGTCCTGCTGGCGCCGATCGCGGCGAGCATCATCCAGCTCTCGATCTCGCGCCAGCGCGAGTACGCGGCCGATGCCGGCGGCGCCGAAATCTGCGGCAACCCCGAGTCCCTGGCCAGCGCCCTGCTGCGTCTCGAGCAGGGGGCGGCGGCGATGCCGATGCAGGTCAACCAGGCAGCCGAGCCGCTCTACATCGTCAAGCCCTTCTCCAGCAAGGGCATGGCCGGTCTCTTCTCGACCCACCCGCCGATCGAGGAGCGGGTCAAGAGGCTGCGCCAGATGCGCCCCAGCTTCAGCTGAGGTCACCTTTCGATACGCCGGAAAAGGCCCGCGAGAGCGGGCCTTTTCTATAGGGACGGAGACGTCCTGTTGACCCCGACCGTATTTGAGAACTAGACTGTACGCGTAACGGACTGCCCGTATCGCGACCATGGCCAAGGCCAGCGCCCAGACCAAATCCGCCACGCCTCGCCGCCTGCCCCGCGGGCGCCACGCGCTCGCGCCCGACGAGGTTCTGCGCGATCAGCGCGAGCGGCTGCTTGCGGCCGTGCCGGCCGTCGCAGCGAAGCGCGGCTACGAAGCGATGTCGGTCGCGGACATCGTCAAGGCGGCGGCCGTCTCCCGTAACGCCTTCTACAAGAACTTCAGCGACAAGCAGGACTGCGTCGCCGCTGCCCACGAGCTGGGCCACGAGCGCCTCTTCGAGGTGCTCTCGGTCAGCTGCTACGAGGGGGCGAAGACCGAGGAGCGGGTGGGCGCGTCGCTCGAGGCCGCCCTCGACGTCCTCGCCGCCGAGCCGGCCCTGGCCCGCTTCCTCTTCGTCGAGGCGCCCTCGGGTGGGGACGAGATCGCCCTGCGCTACCACGAGTGGCTCCAGCGCTACGGCACCCTGCTTCGCTCGGCGGCCCCCGATCTTCCCCCAGAGTCTCTACCTGAGCCTGAGGTCGAGCAGGTGATAGTCGGCGGCCTTGCTTCCCGTGTCGCCAGCGAGGTGCTGCGGGGGAGGGGAGGGAAGCTGCGCGAGCTGGCAGACCCCTTCCTCGAGTATGTCCTTGCCTTCTATCGCCTCGGCGAGCCCGGCCCGAAGGAGGGAAGGGTCCTCCCCTTCGAGACCGGTCAAGCGGATGCCGACGAGGCGCTCGAGGCGCGCGGTCGCCGGGCCGGCGGCTGAGCAAGGTCCGTCTTAACCGGCTATCCGCCGCCGCCCGGACCGGCGCGGAAACAAATTTCTCCCCAAAACCCCTGCAAGTAAGCGACTTCCTCTCCAATACCACGTGCGTATCTTGACAAAAGCAAACGAGCGTGTTTACATCCCGTCCGTCTTCTCATAGGTACGAAGACGGTATGACTAACGCCTAACAGCACCACAGGGACATAACCGAGCCTCGCGGAAGCCGCTAGGGAAGCGGCGGGCAGAGGGGCTCACGGGACAAGGAGAGAGCTACGTGAGACGCCACGCGAAGGCATCGTCTGCGGGATCGACCATGCGCCGGGCCAAGGGCTTCGGCCGTCTTCATACGTTCCTCCCTGCGCTAGGGGTCCTGTTCATCCTTGCGCTCACCCCCCCGCTGGCCACCGCGGCCGTAGACCCGGGATACCTAAAGAGCTTTGGCCCGAACGGCACCTCCGCGAGCTTCTTCGAAGCGGTCGAAGCCATCGCTGTCGATGAAGGAACGGGAGTCGTCTATGTCGGCGACACGAAAAAGCAGACTCTCTATAAGTTCGACGCGGAAGGTCATCCGCTCGATTGGGGCGGCTCTGCCGAATACATCTCAGGGAACGAAATCACCGGACTCGACTGGCTCCCAAATCAGGAACATTACCAAGCGGCCGTCGACCCCCAAACCCACGTCCTCTACGTCACGAGCGGCGACAACGTGAGGGCGTTCGAGCCGAATGGTGAACCACACGAATTCATCGCGGGGCCTGGGAAAGGGACGAGCGAAATTTCCGGCGCCGCCCTTCTTACTGGGCTTGCGGTCGACGTCAAAGGCAATATTTATGCGGCTGATTTTGCAGACATCAAGATCCGAATCTATTCACGATCAGGCGCGTTGCTGACCGAATTCGTACCGAAAGAAGTAAACACGACGCTTCGCCCCACGTCACTGGCGGTGGCGCCCGAGGGCAGCCTCTATGCCGCCCTCCAGTTGTCTAGGCCTTTTAGATTCGAGCCCTCGCAGTTTCCGGTCACCGCTTCCACAACCTATGGCCTAGGAGAATCGCTTGAAGAAGTCTTGTCCTGGTCGGTGGGGGTCGATCCGACGACTAGTCGAGTGTACGTGGGGCAAAGTATCGAAAACACTACGAGGGTCAGGGTCTTCGACGAACACAACACCCCGATTGGAGTCCTCGGGGGCCAGGGTGAAGAAGGAGACCTCGCGGGCGTTCCAGGAGGCATAGCCGTCAATGGAGAAAGCGAACGAGTCTACGTCGCGGATCGATCTACCTCGGGCCAAGTCAAAGTTTTCGAGAGTTTTACCTTTGCCGCCGTACAGCCCACCGTCACGGCGACTTCGGTCATCGACCTCGACCTGCACACGGCGACGCTTCGGGCCCAGATCAATCCCAACACGCTCGAAACCACCTACCACTTCGAGTATGGCCCCGAAGACTGCTCAACGAGCGTCTGCACGAGCGTTCCCCTGAGCGACGTTTCAATCGGCGACGGCCACAGGGACGTCGGGGTTTCCCAAGGCATCACCAGCCTGCAGCCCGGCACCACCTACCACTACCGAGTGGTGGCCGAAAACGCCGAAGGCAGAACGGACGGGCCGGACAAGACCTTCACCACGCCGCGCTCGGGCGTCGGCTTCAGCTTGGCGGACGAGCGCGCCTGGGAGATGGTCTCCCCGCCCAACAAGTTCGGCGGCAGGATCATCCACTTCAACCAGGGCGTAATGCAGGCGGCCGCGGACGGCAACGGCGTCGCCTATCAAACTGTCACCTCGATCGAACCGAACCCCGACGGCAACCGGGCGATCGACACCTCCACCGTGCTTGCCCGTCGCGATGGCGCCGGTGGCTGGAGCTCCAAGGACATCACGTCTCCGCGCGCCGGAGTAGCGCAGCTGCGCTTCGGCGGCGAATACAAAATCTTCAGCACAAATCTCGAGCGCGCCCTGCTCGAGCAACAGGACAACACGCCGCTCTCACCTGAGGCCTCCGAAGAAACCCCCTACCTGCGAGACAGCACCGAACCCGCCACCTATACGCCGCTTGTCACCTCGAAGGAAGGCTTTGCCAACGTGCCGCCGGGGACGGTTTTCGGGGGCGGCGGCGGATCGGGGCGCAGCCCCGTGGCGATCGTCGCGGCCGATCCCTCCCTGACCCACCCTGTCCTCAAGTCCCGAACGCCGCTGGTGTCCGGCGCTGCCCCGGAAAGCCTCTATCAGTGGTCAGAAGGTCAGCTGCAGCCGGTCAGCGAACTCCCCGCGAGCGAAGGCGCCGCCGTGGTCGAAGGAACCGCCGGCGCGGGAACTGGCTCGATTCGTCATGCCGTCTCGGCCGACGGCTCCCGCGTCTTCTGGGGGCCGGGGAGATATAGCCGGCCGTTCGGCAGCAAAATGAGCGGCCTCTACGTTCGCGACACCGTAAGCGGCAAGACTTGGCGCCTCGATCTCGCCCAGCCCGGCGCCAGCGGCGAAGGTGTGGCAAACCCCGCCTTCGAGGGAGCGAGCACGGACGGGACGGTGGTCTTCTTCAGCGACCTGCAGCAGCTGACCACCGACGCAAGCGCCCCGGACTCCGACCGCCGCACCCGCGACCTCTACCGCTGCGAGGTGGGGCCACTCGAAGGCGGCGGTCTCGGTTGCACCAGCCTGATCGACCTTAGCGCCCCGCTCGCAGGCTCCGGCGAAAAGGCTGAACTCGTTGGCATCACTCCTGGCTTCGGCGAAGACGGGAGCCGCATCTACTTCGTCGCCAGGGGCGTGCTTGACACCGCGCCAAACGAAGCCGGCGAGACCGCCGTTGCCGGCGAGCCCAACCTCTACCTCTGGGAAGAGGGCCAGGGAAGGCGCTTCATCGCGACACTGTCGAAACGGGACAGGGCCGACTGGGGCAACCCAGATACCGACCTGTGGGGCGACGCCCAGAAGCTGAGCGCTGCCGCCGCTCCCAACGGCCGCTATCTCGCCTTCATGTCGGAGCGCAGCCTCACCGGCTATGACAACCGTGACTCCAAAAGCCAGGAGCCGGTAGAGGAGGTCTTCCGCTACGACGCGATCGCCGATCGCCTCGACTGCATCTCCTGCAACCCCTCCGGCGCCAGCCCCGAGGGCCAGGTCTCCGATCCAACCGGCGGGGATCCGACCCGGGCCGATACGCAGTCCAACTGGTCCAAGCGCTGGGTCGGGGCAATCCTGCCCGCGGCCCAGGAAAGTGAACCGACGCTCGGGCTCACCTTCCACCACCCACGGGTCATCCACGACAACGGCCGAGTCTTCTTCAACGCGATCGACCCGCTGGTCTCCGCTGACTCAAACGGCGAGTGGGACGTCTACCAATACGAGCCAACCGGAACGGGCGATTGCACCTTGTCTTCGAGCGGCGCGGCGACCGCCAGATCGACGGGAGGCTGCGTTTCGCTGATCTCCTCCGGCGCCGCCGAAGAAGAAGCCACGTTCGTCGACGCCAGCGAAGGTGGCGACAGCGTCTTCTTCATCACTCCCGAGCGCCTCTCTGTCCTCGATGAAGACTCAGAGCTCGACGTCTATGACGCTCGTGTGGACGGTGTAACCGCACAGCGCCCGGTGATCAACGAATGCCTGGGCGAAGCCTGCCAGTCAGCACCGAACCCGCCCAATGACCCGACTCCCGCAAGCGCCGCCTTCCGGGGCGCGGGCAACGTTCCCTCGGAGCGCTGCCCGGCGAGCAAGCGGAAAGTGATCAGGGCCGGCACAGCGCGCTGCGTGGCCAAGAAGCACAAGCGCAAGAAGCGCCCACACAAGGCAAAGCGAGCCGCCGACAAGAAGCGGAGGGCGGGCCGATGAGAGGACGACTGATGAAGAGCAAGCGTCCCTCAGCCGCATCGATCAAGGAGACACTGAGAATGCAAAGCCGCCTACCGCTCATCGCTCCCATTTGCATCGCCATGGCGCTCTTCGGCATGCTCCTCGCCGGCTCGGCCTCCGCGGCCTCGCCCTGGTGGCAGGTGCTCGACGGCAGCCGTCCCTCCCACCTCTGGGAAGCAAGTGACAACGTGCAGGAAATCGTCACCACGATGGGCAGCAACGAATTCGGCGAAGGCACCGTGCAAGGGATGGAAGTGGGAGGCAAAGCGGTCGGCTGCCTCGGCAGCCAGACCGAACTCGGCGAACTCGGCTGCGAATTCTTCGTGGGGTTCCCGGCGACCACAACCGCCGGACAACTGAAAACGCTGCTCGAACCCGTCTACGGCGGCGAGGTCGAAGTCAGCGGTGGGCCGGTCGGCGTCGCCCCCCTGATCGTCACCGTGCCCGGACGCGGCGTGTCGACGATCTCCTTCGACAAAGCCGACCCCGGAAACGGGATCATCCGCGTCGGCTCGGCCACCACCAACGTGCTCTCCCCCGGCGGCAGCGGCCGCCTGCTGCTGACGATCACCAACCTCGGCGACGCGCCGGTGAACGCGACCGCGATCCCGGTCACGATCAAAGACGAGCTGCCCGAGGGCGCTGTCGCCACCGGCGCCACTGCGACCGGCGGCGTGCGGGGCACTTCGGGCCCGGTCGAGTGCGACGTGGAAGCGCCCGATGAAGTCCTCTGCACATTCGAAGGCACCCTGCCCCCCTACGAATCGATCGAGGTCGAAGTCTTCACCAGCCTCACCGCCAGCCCGCCCACGCAGGGCGCCCCAGGGACGATCACGGTCTCCGGCGGCAACGCCCCCGCCAAAAGCAGCCCCCAGACGATCGTGGTCAGCCCCGACCCGGTCCCCTACGGGGTCGAGCGCTTCTCAGCCCAGGCCGAAGACGAGGGCGGCCAGGTCGCCCGCCAGGCCGGCGGCCATCCCTTCCAGTTCACCACCACGATCCAGCTGAACGCCGGTGGCTGGACCCTCGATCGCAACGGCAATGAGATCGTCGAACAGCCCGCCCTGCCGCGCAACCTGCGCTTCCCGCTGCCGGCGGGCCAGATCGGCAACGTGACCGTGATGCCGCAGTGCGCGATGGAAGACTTCCTCAACCACCCAGAAGGTGAGCTCTCGCTCAACAATTGCCCCGATGAGACCGCGATCGGGGTCGCCGCGGTCAGTGTCAACGTACCGGGCACGGTCGGATACCTGCGCGAGGCCGTGCCGGTCTTCAACCTGCCGCCCGCCTACGGCGAGCCGGCTCGCTTCGGCATCTTGCCGGCCGGCGATCCCGTGGTGATCGACACCGCGCTGGACCCCGACGATCACCGCATCACCGCCAGCGTGCGCAACACCACCCAGCTCGCCCAGTTCTTCTCCAGCTCGCTCTCGCTCTGGGGCTACCCGAGCGATCCGCGACATGACAACGCCAGGGGCTGGAGCTGCACCTTCAAGCTGACGAGTCCAAGCCTCGGCCCCTGCACGCGCCCCAGCGGCCTGCCCGAAACCGCCTTCCTGCGAGCGCCGGTCAACTGCAACAGTCCGCTCGACTTCGGCGTCGACACCGAACCGTGGAACGTGCCGATCGCCAGCACGATCGCCAGCGCCTCCTTCCAGGCAGATCCCCTGCGCGGCTGCCAGAAAGCCCCCTTCGACCCCCAGATCGAATCGGCGCCGACCTCGAAGCTGGCCGAGAACCCAAGCGGGCTCTCCTTCAACCTCAACATGCCCAACTCCGGCCTCTTGAACCCCGACGCGGTCGCGGCAGAAGGCCAGCCCAAGAAGGTCGAAGTCACCTTGCCCGAGGGAGTCACCGTGAACCCCTCCCAGGGAGAAGGCCTGGTCGGCTGCTCGCCGGCCCAGTACGCCGCCGAGCGCTTCAACTCGCGCCCGGGGGAGGGCTGCCCGGAGGCATCGAAGGTCGGCACCGTCTCGGTGATCTCACCGCTGCTCAAAGAGGAAGCCACCGGCGCCCTCTTCATCGCCT
>JBIOVV010000066.1:0-16807 GCA_044867925.1 Solirubrobacterales bacterium
ACCCGGCCGTCAACACCTTCCGCGGCGCACTGACCCCGACGGCCAGCCCCTCGGAACGGGATTCGGCCCCGCTAAAGCGGATTGCGGATTACAGGGCACCGCTGGTTCCCCGCCTAGCACGGTCCGCAACCATCGTATCCGGCCACGGCCTCCGCTGAGTTCGCACTTAACCGCGATAGCCGCGGATAAGTGCGAACTCAGTCCGTCCTCAGCGGCGGATCAGGCGACGGCTCTTGACTACCGTGGCCGTCACCTTGCCGGCGCGGACCTTCTGGCGGACCAAGAGGCGCTTGCGCTTGGAGACCTGCTTGCGTGCTCTCGGCCTGACCCGCAGGACGAGCAGCTTCGACTTGCCGCTGCGCAGGCGCACCGTGCGCTTGGCGGTCGCCGGGCGCTTCTTGCGCAGCAGGCCCTGCGCGGTGGTCCGGCAGGCATGACCGATCTTGCGCGGGCACTTGACCCTGACGAAGAGGCGCTTGCCGCCGCCGCCGAGGACCGCCGTGCCGGGGGTTGCCTGGCGCAGCAAGCCCTCGAGTCGCTGCTCGCTCAGCGCGCCGCCACCGCTCCCGCCTCCCTTGCCTTTACCGCCTTTGCCCTTGCCGCCGGTGCCGTCGGACGCCCGCAGCACGACGTTGTCGTAGTCGGAGCTGCCGGAAACGAGGACGGTGGTGCCGGTCCGATAGCTGCTCGCGATCTGAATCCGGTACTCGTGACCCGCCGTGAGGCTTCCGGGATCGATCGAGCCGCGTGTCACCTCAGTCCAGGAGTTGGCCCCGGCGAGCGTCGTCGCCGGGATCAAGGTCGACGCCTCTCCCCCTTCGCTGAGATCGACCAGGCGCACCGTGTACTCCGCCGAGTTGCCGGCGACGGCAAGCAGCTGGTCGACGTCGGCGCGGCGGTCGAGCGAGAGACTGACCGCCGTCGCCTCTCCTCCGCCGGCGCCGCCATAGGTGAAGGAGGGGCTTTCCCAGTTGCCGGTCGTGGTGCCGCCGACCGCGGTCACCCCGACCACGCCGAGGTAGGCCGAGCGGATAAAGCCGCCACCATCTGCGCCTCCGGCCGGCTCGAAGCTGTTGGTGACGCTCGCACAGAGCAGCGGCGCAAGGCAGGCGCCATCGGTCGCCGTCGAGGAGGTCCAACCGGCTTGGCCGCCGCTGAAGCCGCGTGCCGCGCTGTCGGGCGGGTACTTGCTGCTGGCCGCACCGGCACCGGCGGGCAGGGCCAAGAGAAGACTTGCCATCGAGGCCGCGACGAAAGCAGCGGCACGGTGGGACAGTGACAAACGCATCGGGTCCTCCTAGTTGCTCGTTCGTTGGCGCTGACAGGCGACTACCAAATTCTTGGTACCCACCGGAAACCCGCGCGCTCTGCCCTGTGGACGAACGTAGGATCGGCGCCACGTGATCCAGGTCGACACCGACTCCTTCTTCGTCATCGTCGTCATCGCGGCGCTGGCGGCGGTGACCGTTGCCGTCGCCCCCCGCCGTTTCGCCCCTCCCGTGGTGGTCGTCGAGCTGCTGCTCGGGATCGTCGTCGGGCCCGAAGTCCTCGACCTCGCCAAGACCGACGACTTCATCGACTTCTTCTCCAACCTCGGCCTCGGCATGCTCTTCTTCTTCGCCGGCTACGAGATCGACTTCGAGCGGATCAAGGGAACGCCGTTGAAGCTCGGCGCCTGGGGATGGCTGCTCTCGATTGCGCTCGCCTACGGGCTCGGCGGCATCCTCGCGGCCGCCGGCATCATCCTCTCCTTCCTCTACACCGGCTCGGCGATGGCGACGACCGCGATCGGCACGCTGATTCCGATCCTGCGCGACAACGGCGAGCTGAAGACCAAGTTCGGCACCTACCTGCTGGCGGCCGGCGGCGTCGGCGAGTTCGGCCCGATCCTGCTGGTGACGCTCTTCCTCTCCACCGACCACCCCCTGCACGAGGCGGCCATCCTGGTCGCCTTCATCCTGCTGGCGATCGCCGTCGCGATGATCTCGGTACGGCTTGCCTGGCGCGGCTGGCCGGCGCTCGAGCGGACCTTCGAGGCGAGCAGCCAGCTCGCGGTGCGGATCACCGTCGTGCTCGTCTTCGGCCTCGTCCTGCTCGCCGGCAAGCTCGGCCTCGACGTTCTGATCGGCGGCTTCGTCGCCGGCATGATCGTCCGCCTCGCGCTGAAAGGGCATGAGCTGCAGGTCTTCGAGTCGAAGCTGACGGCGGTCGGCTTCGGCTTCTTCGTCCCCTTCTTCTTCGTCACCAGCGGCATCGAGTTCGACCTCGCCGCCCTCGGCTCGCTCACCGCGATCCTCAAGCTGATGATGTTCTTCGTCCTCTTCCTGATCGTCCGCGGCACCCCCGCCGTGCTGCTCTACCGCAAGATCCTCAGCGCCCGCGACCGCGCCGCCCTCGCCTTCTACTCCGCCACCGAGCTCCCCCTCGTCGTCGCGATCACCACGATCGCCACCGAGACCGACAACATGGAGACCTCCACCGCGGCGGGCCTGGTCGGCGCCGCCATGCTCTCGACCCTCGTCTTCCCCTTCGTCGGCCTTGCCCTGCGCAAGCGCTCCGCGGCAGAGAGCCGGGACGAGCCGCCGAGCCCTGGCGCCATAGAAGCCCCAGCCCCCGCCTGACCGGCCTCCCGGTCCCCACCTATGATTGGCCCTCTCCCGGGCGCGTAGCTCAGCGGGAGAGCGCTCGCCTCACACGCGAGAGGTCGCTGGTTCGAACCCAGCCGCGCCCATCGCCGGAATCCGCTCCACGGCTGATGGCCCCCGCGCGTTACTCGGTCGGCACCTGCGGAAGCCGAGGTCGAGCGCTCTGACCGGCATCGAGCCGAGTCAGCGTTTTGCCTGCTGCACTGCGGGGAAGACGGTGATGGATGACCAGCGTCGCCGAGAAGCGGGTGAACTCGAACGTGGGGCTTCCCTCGGCGGGGCCGATCGGCGAGTTGGTGGTGGGAATGCTCTCGGCTCGCTCTCCGGGCGAGGCACTCTCAGCCGGGCCGGCGGAAGAGGCTGGGCGGCTGCTCGCCTTGGTCGACGATCCGCTCGGCGACGATGACCTTCAGCTGGCGCTTTACCTCTGCTTCGAGCTTCACTACCGCTCTTTTCCGGCCGTCGATCCGGGCTGGGAGTGGGATCCGACCCTGCTGGCGCTGCGGGCGGTGCTCGAGCGGGCTTTCTTCGACGCCCTGGAAGCCGAGATCGTGCCTGGCGACCCGGTCGATCCAGGCTCGGTCGGCGATCTGCTCTTCGACCTCGAGGCCGAAGACGACGGCGTCTCGCTCTCTCGCCATCTCGAGACGGGGGCCGGAATCGACGAATTCCGTGAGTTCGTCGTCCATCGCTCCTTCTACCAGCTGAAGGAGTCCGATCCGCACAGCTGGGCCATCCCCCGCCTCGACGGCCCGGCCAAGACGGCACTGCTCGAGGTCCAGGTCGACGAGTACGGGGCTGGTCGGCCGGAGCGAATGCACTCACGGCTCTTCGCCAAGACGATGCGCAAGCTCGGCCTCGACGATCAGGAGAACGCCTACCTCGCGCTGGCGCCGGGAGAGACGCTGGCAACCGTGAACCTGATGTCGGCGACGGGTCTGCGACGTAGCCGGCGAGGGGCGATCATCGGGCACCTGGCGATGTTCGAGATGACCTCGGCGCTGCCCAACCGCCGCTACGGCAACGCTCTGCGACGCCTCGGCTTCGACGCTGAGGCGACCGACTTCTACGACGAGCACGTCGAGGCCGATGCGGTGCACGAGAACATCGCCGCCTACGACCTGGCGGGCGGGCTGGCCCGCCAGGAGCCGGAGCTGAGCGGCGACATCCTCTTCGGGGCCCGGGCGTTGCTCTTTCTCGAAGACCGCCTCGCCAGGCGGCTGCTCGCCGCCTGGGAGGAAGGCAAGACCTCGCTGCGACAGCCGCTGGCCCGTAGCGGCGAGACCGCGCGCGCATGAGCGAAGGCATCCCCGGCGTCTCCTATGTGCTGCCGCTGCGCTGGACCGAGCCCGGTCCGATCGACGAGCTCGCCGGCTACCTGCGCTCGATCGCGCCATGCGTCGACGAGATCCTGGTCGTCGACGGCTCCCCCGCGCCCGTCTTCGCCGAGCACGAGGCCGCCCTGCGCGGCGTTGCCCGGCACCTGCCCCCGCACCCCGATCTCGATTTCCGGATGGGCAAGGTCAACGGCGTTCTCACCGGAGTGCGGGAGTGCTCCAACGAGCTGATCGTGCTGGCCGACGACGATGTCCGTTACGACCCGCCGAGCCTGCGTCGCACAGTCGAGATCCTCGGCGACGCCGACCTCGTGCGGCCGCAGAACTACTTCGACGCCATGCCTTGGCACGCGCGCTGGGACACCGCCCGCTCGCTGCTGAATCGCGTCTTCACGGGCGACCCGACCTTCCCCGTGGGGGATTTTCCCGGCACGCTGGCGGTTCGCCGCAGCACTGTGCTCGCGGTTGGCGGCTACGACGGCGATGCGCTCTTCGAGAATCTGGAGCTGATGCGGACGGTCCGCGCCGCCGGCGGGACCGTGAAGACGCCGCTCGATCTCTACGTGCCAAGGCGGCCGCCCAGCGCCGCCCATTTCTTCTCGCAGCGGGTTCGCCAAGCCTACGACGACTTCGCGATCCCCCTCCGCATCGGCGCCTTCCTCTCCCTGGCTCCCTTGGCCGCCGGCACGCTGCGCAGCGGGCGCACGCGGCCTCTCCTCGTCGCTTCGCTGGTCGCGATCGGGCTGGCCGAGGCCGGCCGCAGGAGGGCCGGCGGCGCGTCTCACTTCCCCCCTGGCGCCTCGCTGCTGGCGCCAGCCTGGGTAGCAGAGCGCTCGCTCTGCTCCTGGCTCGCCCTGGGGGCGAAGCTACGCGGGGGCGTTCGCTACGGCGAGGGTCGCCTCAGCCACTCGGCCACATCGATGCGCCTGCTGCGCTCTCGTCACGCGGATCGCTCGCCCGGAACGGCGGCGGCAGATCCGCTCTCCGCGCGAAATCCGATCGCCTTGTGAGTGCCGTCGCAAAAGGGTCGGGTCTGCGAACGTCCGCAACGACAGAGGGCCACGATTGGTCGCTTGATCTCGATCTCCTTGCCGCTTTGATCGACCATCGTGAAGGGGCCTCGCACGAGGTACGGGCCGTTGCGATAAGGAGTGATCTGTGTAGGCCGAGCGCCGATCGGAGCCTCCGCCACGGCGCTGCTAGACGAGCTGTTTCTGGTTGCGAATCGCGATGACCCGCGTTTCCAGGGAGATCCGCGATCCGCGGCCGCGCATCCGCCGCAGCGTTTGCATGGTGCGAGCCAGCGACGGGGCCGAGCGTCGGCGCGGCGCAACACTTCCCCTCCTGGCCTGCTTGAGCATGTCCGCCATCTACCCCGGCGGGCCGGAGCTAAACCGCAAACCCTCAGAGCAGATGAGAAAAGCGAGAGAGCCGGAGGAGCTGCTGGCGGCGAGCGCTGCGCTCGAGCCGGGACGGCGATCACGACGTCACCGGGTTGAGCGAGGGCGCCAAGCGGGTATCTGGCTTGGGATCTAGCGCCCAGGCAAGACAGCGAAAAGGAGGAAAGATCAATGGCCAAGACCGCCAGAGACATCATGAGCGGCAACGCCCAGTGCGCC
This sequence comes from Solirubrobacterales bacterium, assembly GCA_044867925.1. GTDB lineage: Bacteria > Actinomycetota > Thermoleophilia > Solirubrobacterales > 70-9 > VRUE01. Next base: position 5,602 of record JBIOVV010000066.1, read on the forward strand.
GGCGAGAACGAAACCCTCGAGGACGCGGCGAAGAAGATGGCGGAGCTCGATGTCGGCGCCCTGCCGATCTGCGGCGAGGATGACCGACTCAAGGGGATGATCACCGACCGTGACATCGTCGTCAAAGCGGTCGCCCAGGGACAAAGCCTCAGCGAGACCCGGGTCGGCTCCCTGGGTGACGGCAAGCCTGTCACGATCGGGGCCGACGACTCGCTCGAGGAGGCGATCCGCACGATGGCAGAGCACAAGGTGCGTCGGCTTCCGGTCATCGACGGCCACGAGCTGATCGGCGTCGTCAGCCAAGCCGATATCGCGACGAACGCCTCCGACGAAGACGCGGGCGCCCTGGTGGAGGCGATCTCCTCGGCTTCCTAGACGGTGAACGCTTCCCGGGCTCCGCGACACAGCCGGCACGGCGATGGCGACTCGCGACGAACCGCGGTCGTCATCGTCGACATGCTCAATCCGTACGAGCATTCGCAGGCGGAGCGGCTTGCCTCGCGGGTGATCGAGGCGATCCCCGGCCTGCGCCAGTTGCTCGATCGGGCCGCGGAAGCCGAAGTGCCCTGCATCTACGTCAACGACAACTACGGCGATTGGAACTCTTCGGCGGAGGAGCTCGCCGGCAGAGCGATGAAGGGGGCGCATCCCGAGCTGGTCGAGCCGGTCCTGCCCAAGGACAGCGACTCGTTCGTGATCAAGGCTCGCCACAGCATCTTCTACGAGACGCCGCTCGAGTACCTGCTCGACCAGATGAGCGTCCACCATCTCGTTCTCTGCGGCCAGGTGACCGAGCAGTGCGTCTTCTACAGCGCCCTCGATGCGCACGTGCGCCACTTCGACATCACCGTTCCCACCGACGCCGTCGCCGCGATCTACGAGCACCTTGCCGAGGCGGCGCTGGAGATGATGGAGCGCAACCTCTCGACGACGCTCTGCTCAGCCTCGGAGTGCTGGGAGTAAAGAGAACGCGACGCGATCCGGCCGCGCGGCGCGACCAAGGCGCGGAGGCGTTCAGCGAATCCTGGTCTCGGCCTCTTCCCGGCGCCCTTGCTCGGCGGCCCGGGCCGCGGGAGTCCCGCCTTCCTGGTCGGCTCTGCGGCTCAGGCCCGCATAGGCGAGAAAGAGCAGGAAGAAGACCGCGAAGATGACCACGGCGAAGATCGGCGACCAAGCGACGGCGACGATCGCCAGCAAGATGATCGCGATCAAGGGAATTACGTACACGGGACCCGGCTACCCCTCTGCTCTGCAGCGAAAACGTTCGGCCTCTTCATTGCTCTCCTTGATCAGGTGGTTCGCTGTTCCTTGGGCTCGCTGCGCGGCTCGAGCTGGATCTCGCGCTCGGCTCGCGGGCGGCCTTCTTCGAGCTCGATGCTGCGCTCGCGCTCGGCGTTGAGCTGGTGGCCGAAGAGAATCGCCAGGTTGCTGATCCAGAACCAGACCAGCAGGGCGATCAGACCGCCGAGGGTGCCGTAGGTCTTGTCGTAGGAGCCGAAGTTCGCCACGTAGAAGGCAAACGCGACCGAGACGATCGCCCAGACGACGATCGCCACCAGGCTTCCCGCGGTGACCCATCTGAAGCCGCGCAGCTTGACGTTCGGCGAGGCGTAGTAGAGGACGTCGACCATGACGATGAAGATTGCCGCCATCACCGGCCACTTGGCGACGTTCCAGACGCTGACCGCGGTGTCGCCGAGGCCGATCGGGCCCGCGACCGCGTCGACGACCGGCCCGGTCAGGACCAGACCCAAAGCGAGCAGCGCCACCATCAGCACCATCGCCAGGGTGACCGCGAGCTGCAGCGGCCGCAGCTTCCAGAAGGCGCGGCCCTCCGGGGTCTCGTAGATCACGTTCGAGGCGCGCATGAAAGCGCCGACGTATCCGGAGGCCGACCAGAGGGCGAGGAAGAGGCCGAGCACGAAGGCGAAGCCGGCAGCGCTCTGGTTCGAGGCGATCGATTCGATCGGCCCCGAGAAGGTCTCGGTGGCTGATTTCGGACCGATTTCGCCGACGATCTCGGTCAGGCTGGAGGTGGTGCTCTTGGGGTCGCCGACCAGACCGACCAGCGAGACCATCGCGATCAGGGCCGGGAAGAGAGCGAGCAGCCCGTAGTAGGTGAGGGCGGCTGCCCAGTCGCTGAGGTTGTCCTCCCGGAACTCGGTCGCGGTGCGCTTGAGGGTGGCGAACCAGCCGGATTCGGCGTCCGCCCCTTCGGGCCGGTAATCGCGGCGCGCCTCCTCCGCTGCCGTGCCACGCTCACGGTCCCCGTCGCGAGGGCCGTCGGCAGGGCTCATCGCTCGGTCCTCGGTGCGATTGACGCTGCTGCCATCGAGATGCTCCTTCCGTCATGAAGCCTGTGTCTGCCTTTTGTCCCCTCCGCTTCGCGAGCCAATCCGGTCGCTTCGCGGAAAAGGTTCAAATGACACGTGCAGTGGGAACAAGCTGTTCCAGATAAGCCATGAGCGATTGGGAGAGAGGCAGGACGCCCGGCTCGCGCCGCGCCGATGCGCTGCGTAACGACGAGCGTATCTTCGACGCGGCCAAGCGCCTGCTCGAGCAATCGCCGTCGGCAAGCCTCTCCGACATCGCCGCAGCCGCGGGTGTCTCGCGCTCGACTCTCTACCGCCGCTTCGCCAACCGCGACCAGCTGGTCGCCGAGCTCGGCGACCGCCCCCAGGACGGCGCCCTGCGACGCTCGCCGGACCCGCTTCCGCCCGGCCGCCTCGGTCGTCGGCGCCCGCTTTCTCTCGACGCGATCCATGTCTTCGACGTCGTCCCGCCGGCATTGCTGCCGGAGCAGCTGGTTGCCGAGGCGCAGCGAATCGCCGGCGTGCCGGTCGCCCTCTACGTGCTCGACATCGACGGCAGCCACCTTCTGCACATGGCCGGTCCGCAACGACTGGGAGCGGAGCTGGCGGCTCCATTCGCGATCGGCCCGGAGCTCGACGCCGACGGGGTCGTTGCCCTGAGGCAGAGCCAGGCCGAGTTCCGCGGCGTCGAGTTGTTCGCGTTGTGGTTGCGGGGCCGCGCGATCGGGGCGCTGGTCACCTTTGGACGCCCACGCGAGCCACTGACCGAGATGGCCCGCCAGGCCGCCGCCGCGATCACCCTCGCCGACCGCTACACCGACGTCTTCGCCCGCGCCCAGCGACGCAAGCAGCCGCGCGCGGCGGCCGAGATCCAACAGAGCCTGCTGCCGCCGCGGATCGTGCGGGTCACCGGCGCCGAAGTGGCCGGCAACGTGCTGCCGACCTACGAGGTCGCCGGCGACTGGTTCGATGTGGTGGAGAACGCCGACGGGATCTGGATCACGCTCGCAGACGGGCTCGGCGCCGGCACCCGTTCGGCCGCCGGCAGCGCCGTCGCGCTCGGCGCCCTGCGAGCGAGCAGGCGCAGCGGAGCCTCGATCGGAGAGGCGTTGCTGGTGATGCACCAGACCCTGCGCGAGATGCCCGGGCCTCGCGCTGAGATGGCGGCGATCATCGCCCGCTGGGATCCGAGCACCGGGGATTTGACGCTCGCCAGCTGCGGACATGTCGCCCCGCTGCTGCTGCACGAGGACGGAGCGGGAGAAGCACTGTCCTTCCCGGCCTCGCGCGGCCTCGGCGGACGCTCGGCGCCGAAGCCGAGCGAACGCTCCCGCAGCTTGCGCGCAGGGGATCGGCTGCTGCTGGTCTCCGACGGGGTGGTCGAGCCGGGAGAGGGTCGAACGGGCCTGGGCGAGCAGGGCCTGATCGAGGTGGCGCTGCGCTCACAGCGGGCCTCGGCGGCCGATGCTGTCCGCGAGGTCCACGATGCGGTCCGGGCCGCGAACGGAGACGATCTGAAGGACGACGCCACCGCAGTCTGCCTCTCGATCGGCTAGGACGCGAGCGCCCGGTGCCTAGTGGCGCGCTAGGTCAGCGCAAGGAGGGCCAGCGAGACGACGATCGCCGTCGGCGTGCCGAAGAGGCTGAGCCGCGCGAAGAGGCGGCTGAATGGGCCTTCGTAGTCGACGCTCTGGAAGAGGAAGAGCCCGACCACGTGGGCGAGGTTGATCAGCGCCAGGCCCAGCGCGATCAGGACCATCGCGGCGGCTTCGACGCCGAGCCGGTTTTCCTCGTGGTCGTTGCCGTTTCCTTCGGAGTTGGCGACCCCCTTCGCCGCGAGCACGCCGAGCACGATCGTGCCGACGATGGCGACGACGATGCCGGCGAGGTCCCGCTTCGAGAGCGGCGGCCAGTTGTAGGAGGGGCGCCAGCCCTTCCTCGCCTCCGCCCGGGGGTGGGAGCTTTGGACGTCGAGCACTTCGGGCTCCCGGGCGTGATTGACCACCAGCTCCAGCACCGGGATCTCGATGTCGCGCCCGGCCTGCTCCAGCAGGCCCTTCTCGGCGAAGGCGCCTTCCTCGTCGCGGTGGGCCACGACCAGAACCTGCTCCGGCTCGAACTTGACGATCTCGTCCTTGATCGCCTGGATCGGATCCGAATCGCCGACCTCGCCGCGAGCGTCGATACCCGCATCGCGGAGCTCGTCGATGGTCGCTTGAAGTCGCTCGCGGGCAGGCCCGATCGCGTCGTCGACGTCTCCCATGACGTGCTTGAGGCCGGAATCGGCAAGGGCCGGCGCGACCACGAACACCTCCGCCACACCGCTGTCGAGATGATCGCGCAGCGAGTCCCGCAGCTCCTCGCCGCTGACCCTCTCGTTGGCCACGACCAGCGCCCTCTTGCCATTGCGAGCCGGCGTCACGAAGCGGTGGTACCCCGCAACAACGGCTCGCAATCACGGGCCGTCAGCGGCCGGAGCCCAAGTCGCGCCCCCCCGGACCGTCACTCCAGGTGGAAGACCTCGGAGGAGACGTCGGCGCAGGTGTCGATGCCGCTGACGAAGGCCCGCACCCGCCTGCCCAGGATGCGTTCGATCGTCCCGCGGAACTCTTCCTCGGTGGCGTGCTGGAAGTACATCCGGGTGTCGCGCAGGCGCTGGTGCTCGCCCATCTCGACCAGCGACTGCTCGGCCGGGGTGAGGGTGTTCTCGAGGGTGACGATGACGATGTCGGGGCCGGCGAACTCGGTTCTCGCTTTGGTCGGCCCGCGACCGAACTGCTCCTTGTATATGCGGACCATCTCTCGCGAGAGGGTCGCCCTGATCGAATCCGACTCCTCGAATGTGGCTGCCGCCCTGACGGCACTCTCGTCGGCCATGCTTCGCCTCTACCCGTTTTCGGCCCGGCCACGCGGAGGCGCTAAGGTGTCCTTCGACGCTTGGACTCAGCGCTGAAGCGTCGACCTTTTTACGGAGGCACGCGAATCGGGTGATCCCGGCTTGCGGATTTCTTCCCCACCACCTACTGGGAGGAACGATGCCTCACGTTAAGTGCCCCAACTGCGGAATACGGATCTCCGCGGTGTACGCCCCATCCTCTTGCCCGCGTTGCCGGGCCAAAGGCCAGCGTCGCTCCGAGCTGATCCCGACGCCGTTGGCCGGCGCCGGCGCCGGCCGAGCAATCGCGCCATCGCCGAAGCAAAGGACGAGCGTGGCCGTCTTCAGGCTCACCGAGCGGGACATTTGGCCCGGCTGCCGGGAAATCAAGGTCGAAGGGGAGCTCGACCTTGCCGTGAGCCATGGGCTGCTGTCGGCGCTCGATCGGGCCGTGATCGACGGCCTCGATGTCCTCATCGAGCTTGCCGACTGCGATTTCATCGACGTCAGCGGCCTCACTGTCTTGGTTCAAGGTGACGAGAGGCTGGCGGCGGCCGGTCGCCAGCTTCTGCTCTGCAATGTCGGCGGTCAGGTCCGGCAGGTCCTGCAGGTGACCGGCCTGGCCGGCGCCAAGCATGGGATCGCGATGCCTTTGGAGCGCCGGGCGGAGCGAGTGACGAAGGATCGCGCGGGCGAGCCGGCCGGTCCACGGATTCAGCGAAAGAGCGCGGGACCGGGCAAGCAGGCTCAGGCGCTTGCGACCAGCCGTGGCGCCGGGTCGATCCCGTAGCCGAATTCCTCCAGGGCGACCCCGAGCGAGTCGTGCATGGCCAGCTTCTCCTCGAGGCTCATGTTTTGGCGCCATGCCCCTGAAGCGGCCTGTCTCATAGCTCGGCCCGGGCCCCGGTCGGCGCTCGGCGCCCGCTCGAAGCGATGGCGCTCGACCACCTCGCCGGCGCGCCGACGATCCAGGCCGAGCACCTCGCAGGCGCTTTCCAGGCAGCGCACGGGCTCCGCCCGCAGATCCTCGTAGCGGATCAGGATTCGGTCTTCGGGAGCATGGCTCTCGAAGGCGCTCCTGACCGCCCGGGCGCGGAAGGCCCAGACGGTCGAGAGCCAGCGGATCAGCGGGATGCGTCCCTCCGGGGTGACGGGAAAGGCGCCGCCCGGGATCGCCCACGATCCCTCGCTGTAGGCATCGAGCCAGGAATCGACCACGTCGCGGCCGTCGCGCAGGAGGAAGATCAGCTTCGAGCCCGGGAACAGCTCGGTCAGCAGTGGCGCGACGTGGGAGCCGGGCTCCTTGACGACGAACGTCTGTCGCGAGGGATCGCCGCCGTTCTCTCTCGCCTGGGCTTCGAACCTCGCCCAGACCAGCTCGCGCAGCGGCTCCCACCAGGCATCCCGGTAGCGGGCGGAGAAGAAGTAGCCCGGCTCCTCCGCCTTCAGCTCGAGCAGGGTGCTCAGCTCCGGCGGTTCCTCGCAGGAGGCCCAGGCGAGCGGGATCGGCCGCCACACCCCGAGGTGATGCCCCAGGTGCGGGTCGTCGATCGGCACCACGCCCTCGAGGTCGGCGAGCATTCGCAGCAGCCAGGTGCTGCCGCTGCGCGAAGAGCCGAAGATCCAGGCGAGTCGATCCTCACGTCGGGAACCGGCTTTCATGGGAAATGCGGTACCCCCCGCATCCACTTCAAAACTGCTCGCCGCCGGGCGACTTTGGCGACGCGGCTTCGAGCTGACCATTCGCGACGCGCTGGCCGTGAGCCAAGGCGTACGGTTTCAGCCTCCTCCGGCCGGACGCCTATCGGTGGAGATCTTCCTGCTCGAACCGGTTTGGGCCGACGCCGATCAGCAGCTTGAGCTCGGTTCCGCCTCTTTGCCTGCTGCGCAGCTGAAAGCAGGTCGAGATCGCGCCCACCAAGAGCAAGCCCATTCTCATCCCCAGCGGCCGCTCCCCGCGTGGAGGTTGGATCCCCTGGCCTTGATCGCGGACAGTCAGCTGCAAGCCGTCGCGCTCCAAGCTCAGGTCGACTTCCAGCGCCCCCTCCTCCCCGTCTTTCGGGTAGGCGTGCAAGACGACGTTTGCGCACGCCTCTGACACGACGGTCTTCAGGTCGTCGATGACCCGCCGTTCGATGCCAAGCCTGCCGGCATGCTCGGCGACCGCCCGGCGCACGACGGCGACGTTTTCCGGTAGGGCCGGCAAGCTGATTGAGAGATCTTCGCCGCTCATCCTTAGCTGCTGCTACCCGCAGGCGCTGGGATTACCACCTCTCCTCCGCTAGGATCGGGTAGACGTTTGCGGCGTGCGTTGAAGCGTTGCCCAGGGATTGGCGAGGCACTGTGAACCGGCATCTTTGGCGGTTTGTGGACTCCAACCGAGAAGAAACCATTCCGGAGGTGTCATATGTCTCAACGGTCATCGGAGGGCCATGCGGGTATTCAGGCTCACTGAGCTGGAGCGGGAATCAGGGTGTCACGAGATCCGAGTCGAGGGAGAGCTCGACATGGCAGTCGCCGATCGGCTGCGCGAGGCCCTCGATCGTGTCGGCGAGGAGTATGCGCAGGTTCTGATCAACCTCGAGCGATGCGAGTTCATCGACTCGACCGGCATCGCCGTCATCGTCGCCGCTTACGGGCGCCTTGCCAAGGAGGGAAGGCGCATAGCCGTTTGCGGCGGCGACACCCAGGTCCTTCGTGTGCTCTCGCTCACCGGTCTGACCGCAAATGGCCTCGTCTTCGAGACTGCCGAGGAAGCTCTCTCGGCCGGCAAGGATCAGTGATCGCCTCTCCAGGGCTCACGCGTAGGCGCTGATGCCCTGGCGCCGGCCAAGCCGCCGGCCGAACCAGCGATGGCGGCGGCCAGCGCCCGTCGCAAAGCGCCGCGGCGCCGCAATCGCCAGCCTCCATCGATCGCGTGCGGTCCGGCACTGTCGAGGATGTTCCCGCTTGTCGCTGCCGCTCGCCGCGGGGACATCGTCCCGCGCACGAAGGCACGGTGCGCAAGCCGACGATAGAGCCCTGGCGTCACGGCATAGAGAACCTCCAGCAGGCGACCGGAGCGACCATAGTTGACTTCCGCCTTCGGCTGCTCGGCGCAGGCCTCAATTCCAGCGGCGACCTCGTCCACGCCGAGGACGGGGGGAATGGCCCTGATCCGGTGGCCGGAGTAGTTGGCGGCGTGATCGAAGATCGGCGTGTCGACGGCCTGCGGGGCGAGGGTGGTGATGTGAACGTCGCCGGCGGGGGCCAGCTCGCCGCGCAGGCATTCCGAGAGGGCGCGAACGGCGTTCTTGCTGGCGATGTAAGGAGCGACCTGGGGAGAGCTGACCCGGCCCCAGACCGAGGACATGTTGATCAGCACCCCCGAGCCTTGCGAGGCGAAGCGCCGCAGCGCGGAACGAGCGCCGTGAACCTGCCCCATCAGGTTCGTCTCGATCACCTGGCGGAAGACATCCGAGGGAATCTCGAGGAACTCGCCATAGGCGATCACGCCGGCGTTGTTGACCCAGACGTCGATCCGCCCGAAGCGCTCGACCGCTGCCGCCGCGAGCGCCTCCACCGCCTCCTCGTCGGAGACGTCGAGGGTCCGGAAGAGCACCGCCGCGCCGCCGGCTTCGCACTCAGCGGCGATTTGCTCGAGCGGCGACCGCGAGCGGGCGCAGAGCACGAGAGAGGAGCCACGGCGGGCGAAGCGCAGAGCCGCCGCCCGGCCGATGCCACTGGAGGCGCCGGTGATCACCACCACCGCCTCGGACAACGGCCGCGGCATCCTCGCCTCAGCCGAGGCCCTTCTCCTCGGCGGCCTTGTAGGCGATCTGGAGGAAGTCCGAGATCGTCAGCCCTGTGAGGACGGAGGCGGCAAAGCGGGTCCCGCGCGGCGCCACCACGAGTCCGAGGTTGAAGCCGCCCGAGATCCACATCCCGAGGCAGTAGGGGCACACGAGCAGTTCCCCGATCGTGCGCCGCCACCCTTCGCCGCGGGCGCGCTCCTCCACCTCGGCGGGCCCGCCCGGCTCCTGGAACTCCGTGAACGGGGCACGGGCGAACGAGGTGATCTTGTCCTTCGCGACCAGCCGCGACAGCTTGTGGGTCGCGATGCCGTTGAGCACGATGTCGCGCGCCTCGATCCGCTCGGGCAGGTGGCGTCCGCCGCGCTTGGCGCCCACCAGGCCGGCCGCCATCGCGGCATTGAACAGCGCCGCCAGCCCGGCGTAGGGGCCGAACGGCGGGCGCTTGCCCGGCGCGGCGTAGCCGGTGTACGCGCCGTCGGCGCGCGGGGTCTCGACGGTCACGAGTGGTTGGCCTCGATCTTGCGCGTGTCGCGCGGCTCCACGAACGGCTCGGTGTCCTCCGGGCGCAGGCCGCGCTCGATCGCACGACCGCGCTCCAGCTCGGCGTTGAACTCGGCGCCGAGCAAGATCATGATGTTCGAGATCCACAGCCAGACAAGGAACACGATCGGACCGGCGAGCGCGCCGTAGGTCTTGTTGTAGGAGCCGAAGTTCGAGACGTAGAACGCGAACGCGACCGACGCGATCACCCACCCGAGCACCGCGAGCATCCCTCCCGGGGTGATCCAGCGGAAGCCCGGCTGCTTGACGTTGGGCGCGGCCCAGTAGAGCACCGCGAACAGGAAGCTGACGAACAGGAGCAGCACCGGCCACTTGGCGATGTTCCAGATGTCGACCGCGGTGGAGCCGACGCCGATCACGTTCCCCGCCTCCCTGGCGAGTCCGCCGCTGAGGGTCACGCCGATCGCGGTGACGGCCGTCAACACCATCAGCAGCACCGTCAACCCGACGCGCAGCGGCAGCGTCTTCCAGATCGGGCGGCCCTCCTCGATGTCGTAGATCGCGTTGGAGGCGCGCATGAACGCGGCCACGTACCCGGAGGCCGACCAGAGCGCCCCGACCAGGCCGATCACGAAGAGGACGCCGGCGGTCCCCTGGCTGCCCTGGAGGTTCTTCAGCGAGCTTTCGACGATGTCTCTGGCCGGGCCCGGCGCGACCGAGCCCAGGTTGTCGATCAGCGGCTGAGTGGCCGACTCGCCGATCAGGCCCAGGATCGATACGAGCACGATCATGGCCGGGAAGATCGCCAGCACGCCGTAGTAGGTGAGCGCGGCGGCCCAGTCGGTGAGGTTGTCCTCGCGGAACTCGCGGACCGTGCGCTTGAGGGCGGCCCACCAGCCGCGGCGGCCCAGGCCGCTGGGCCCGTCGGGTGCCTTGTCGCGGCGGAAGCGCATCGTCAGCGCCTCCGTACGAGCCAGACCAGCGCGATGAGCGCGCCGCCGGCGACCACGATGACAAGCGGGGCTGGGTTCGAGCTGACGCGTTCCTGAACCTCTTCCTTCTTCAACCGCGCCTGCTCCTTCACGTTGGCCTTGTGGGACAGCGCGTCCACCGTCTCGGCAAGCTCACGGCGGGTTTTCTCGACCTCGCGGCGGATCTCCTCAGGGGTCTGCTGCCCGGTCATGACCTCGCCCTCGCCTTCACCGTCTCGACGTCCTGACGCACGCTGTCGATGGCCTGTTCGGGCTTCGGCGGGGTCGCCTCGTTCAGCTCCTTCTTGCCGGCGAGCGCCACGATCCCGGCGATCACGAGCAGCGCGGCGCCGATGGCGGCCGCGGCGATCCAGGGCTCGACGACGGTCGCGAGGCCGATGATGGCCGCCGCGACGAGAGCCCCCACGCCGTAGAGCGCGATCAACCCCGCACCGCCGAACATGCCCGCGCCCTTGCCCGCGTGCGTCCCCTTCTCCGACAGCTCGGCCTGGGCCAGGCGCATCTCCTGGCGGATCAACGTCGACGTCTGGCGCGAGAGGTCCTGGACGAGCTCGCCGATGGGCCGGTCGTCTCCCGCCTCCCTGCGGAAGCGCGATGAAGTCTCCATGCGGAGCGACTACCCGGCCTGCTGAACGGTATGCACCCGGTCGAGTGCATTCACCACCTGGTCCGCAAGCGCGGGCCCGTCCTCGCGCTTCACGGGCGTAGCGGTCACGCGTACGACCAGCTTGC
>JBIOVV010000067.1:0-2968 GCA_044867925.1 Solirubrobacterales bacterium
CGCTTGATCGAGTCGACCTCCTCGGGATCGATCCCCGTCACCTCGGCGATCTCCTCCGGGGTGGGCTCGCGGCCCAGCTCGGTGACCAGCTTGCGCTCGGCGCGGCCGATCTTGTTCAGCTTCTCGACCACGTGCACCGGGATGCGGATCGTGCGCGCCTTGTCGGCGAGCGCGCGGGCGATCGCCTGGCGGATCCACCAAGTGGCGTAGGTCGAGAACTTGAACCCCTTGCGGTAGTCGAACTTCTCCGCGGCGCGGACCAGGCCCAGCGTCCCCTCCTGGATCAGGTCGAGGAAGGGCAGGCCCTGGTTGCGGTAGTTCTTGGCGATCGAGACGACCAGGCGCAGGTTCGACTCGACCATTTTCTGCTTCGCGTCGAGGTCGCCGCGCTCGATGCGCTTGGCGAGTTCGACCTCCTCCGCGGCGGTCAGCAGGCGAACCTTGCCGATGTCCTTGAGGAACAGCTGCAAGGAGTCGGTGGTCATGTCCGGTTTCAGGTCGAGCGCCTGCTTCTGGCGGCGGCGGCCTTTCTTGCCGGTGTCGATCGGCAGCGCTTCCGCGGCCGCTTTCTGCGCCGGGTCCATGTCCTCGACAAGCTCGATGCCCGACTTCTCGAGGTGCCCGTAAAGGTCCTCGACGTCGGACTCGTCCAGATCCACCTCCGACACCGCGGAGGCGACGTCGCCAAAGGTCAGCACCCCGAGCTGCTGCCCGCGGGTAATGAGACCTTTGACCTCCTCAAGCTCCTGAAGCTCTGCTACCAGCATCCTCTATCTACTCTCGTTTCTTGCGCTAGAAGTTTTAGTCCTGCCGATGAAATACCGTCGTAGGACGGAAAGTCGCGAAAAAACGGACCGGCCAACCGGTCCGCATAGCCAACTAGTCTGCGCTGCTGCCCCACTACAGGCGTTTCGATTCTGCTCAAACGTCTGTTCGCATGATAGTCGCTTCAGTTTTTGAAGTCAATGCCCAGATCGATGCGACATTCCCGCCCCTGGCTGCGCGCCTTTTGGAATCGCGCCTACCAGGAGAACATCACCGGGCTCTCGGCGATGGTCGCCTACAACCTGATGCTGGCGGTGTTCCCCTTCGCCCTGCTCGTGCTTTTCATCTTCGGCCAGGTGCTCAAGATCGGCGGGGTCGAGGCAAGCGTTCTCGATGACCTCCAGCGCCTCTTTCCCAACGTCGAGCAGGGAACGCTCGCCGACGCGCTCGACCGGATCGAGGAAAACTCGACCACGATCGGGATCGCCGCCTTCTTCGGCTCGCTCTGGATCGGCGCCTCCTTCTGGGGCGCGATGGACACCGCCTTCTGCCGCATCTACCACGTCGAGTGCCGCGGCTGGGTCGAGCAGAAGCGTTTTTCCTTCGCGATGCTGGCCGTCGTCCTCCTCTTCATCGCCGCCAGCATCTTCCTGCCGGCGATGGAGAGCACGCTGGTCTCCAGCACCGACCGCCTGCCCTTCGGCCTCTCCGACATCAAGGCGATCGACACCGCGCTGCTGCTCGGCGCCGCGATCCTGATCGTCTTCCTGATCTGCTGCGTGATCTTCTGGGCCGTGCCGAAGGGCCACATGCCCTGGCGCGCCGTCTGGCCGGGAGCTGCATTCGTCACCTTCTGCGCCGGCATCGCCAACTGGCTCTTCCCCGTCTACCTCTCCAATGTCTCCAGCCTCTCGCGCTTCGGCTCCACGGTCGGCTTCATCCTCATCGCCCTGCTCTGGTTCTACGTGCTCAGCCTGGCGCTCCTGGCGGGGGCAGTGATCAACTCGCTGCGCTACGAGCTGCACGACACCGGCGAGATGCCGTACTCGGCCGCGAAGCCCAGGGATGACGATGACTGCGGCTGCCGCGAACCTGCGAGCCACGCCGGCCCGAGACAGGAGTGAAACGGGGCCGCCGTGGCTCTACATCCAGTCCATCGAAAATGCGGTGCTGCAAACCGTAACTCCATGAGAGGCGGAGGCTCAGCCCGCGAGGGCGGAACTCCGTCCCGGTCTTACTACCCGATAACCCTGCAGACGAATCAGAGTTGCTGAGCGCCCCCGGCTCAGCCGTAGCGCTCGCCGATGATCGCGCGCAGCTTGGCGCGATCGTGGCGGGCGTGGACGCGGCGCACCGTGCCCGAGCGCGAGCGCATGACGAGCGATTCGGTGGTCGCGCCGGGCCCGCGGTAGCGAACGCCCTGCAGGACGTCGCCGTCGGTGACGCCGGTGGCGGAGAAGAAGACGTCGTCGCCGGAGCAGAGGTCGTCGGCGGTTAGAACACGGTCGAGGTCGTAGCCGGCCTCGACCGCGGCGCTGCGCTCCTCGTCGTTGCGCGGCCAGAGGCGGCCGAGCAGCTGTCCGCCCATCGACTTCAGGGCGGCGGCGGAAAGGACCCCCTCGGGCGTGCCGCCGATGCCCCAGAGCAGGTCGACGGGAGAGCGATCGCTGACGGCGAGCAGGGCGGCGGAGACGTCGCCGTCGGTGATCAGACGGATGCGGCCGCCGGCGTCGCGCACTTCCTGCATCGCCTCCTCGTGGCGCGGCCGGTCGAGCATGACGACGGTGACGTCGCCGACGCTGCCACCCTTGCGCTCGGCGATCAGCTCCATCGTCTTGACCAGAGGGCGGTCGAGGTCGAGCAGATCGGCGATTTCCTCGCCGCCGGCGATCTTTTCCATGTAGACGCAGGGGCCGGGGTCGAACATCGTGCCGCGCTCGGCCAAGGCGATCACGGCCAGGGCGCTGGGCATGCCGAGCGCGCAAAGGCGGGTGCCCTCGAGCGGGTCGACGGCAATGTCGACGACGGGCGGGCTGCCGTCGCCGATCTGCTCGCCGTTGTAGAGCATCGGCGCCTCGTCCTTCTCGCCCTCGCCGATCACGACCACGCCTTCCATCGAGACCGAGTCGAGCACGAAGCGCATCGCGTCGACGGCGGCCTGGTCGGCGGCGATCTTGTCGCCGCGCCCGACCCAGCGGGCGGC
>JBIOVV010000068.1:0-24013 GCA_044867925.1 Solirubrobacterales bacterium
GGAGTCATCCCTAGTACGAGAGGACCGGGATGAACGTGCCGCTGGTGTATCTGTTGTCCTGCCAAGGGCACCGCAGGTTAGCTACGCACGGAACGGATAACCGCTGAAGGCATCTAAGCGGGAAGCCGTCCTCGAGATGAACTCTCCCATCCCCTTGAGGGAGTAAGACCCCTGGTAGACCACCAGGTTGATAGGCCAGCGGTGCAAGCGCAGTGATGTGCTCAGCCGACTGGTACTAATGGGTCGAGGGCTTGACGGATGTTTATTACTTACCTTGCGGTCTTGTGCGGTTTTCAAGCTCCACCGGGGGGCGGTCTCGCAAAATTTCCGGTGGTGTATAGCGAAAGGGAAACACCTCTTCCCATTCCGAACAGAGCAGTTAAGCCTTTCAGCGCCGATGGTACTTGGGGGGCAACCCCCTGGGAGAGTAGGTCGCCGCCGGTTCTTTATTCGTTCGAGCCCGACCCAGCCGGTCGGGCTCGTTCTGTTTTCGGCTCCGATCCGCGGCTCGATTTTGTCGCGATTTGCAGGAGAAAACGACTCAGCCGGCGCTCGTACAGCGGTGGGTCGACGTTCCACTCCTGGGTGTGATCGGCCTCGGGCACGCGGTAGTAGGTGACCCGTTCACCGAGGTCTTCAGCGAGCTCGTCGCTGTCCTCGATCGGCACAACGGTGTCATCGATGCCGTGGAAGAGCAGGACGGGCAGTCGGAAGTCGTCGGTGTGCTGGAGGGCGTCGAGGCTGCTCCAGTCGGGATCGATACGAGCCTCGATCGCCCACTCGACCGGCAGGGAGAAGAAGCCGGGGAGGCCCATCTGTTCGGAGTTGAAGGCGAAGATCGACTTCCAGTCCAGGGCCGGCGCGTCGAGCACGACGCCGCTGACTCGGCCTTTCAGCGGTGAGCGCTGCATGAACTGTGCGATCAGCGATCCGCCCATCGAGTAGCCGACGAGAACCAGGTCGCGCGCGCCGTGGCTCAGGGCGTAGCGTGCGGCGGCGGCGAGATCCACCCACTCGGTTTCGCCGAGGTGGTACAGCCCGTCGGGGCTGTCGGGGGCGCCGAGGTCCCTGCGGTAGGAGATCAGCAGCGAGGTGAGTCCGGCGGCGTGAAGCGCCGGGGAGATGCGCAGGCCGTTCTCGCGGTTGTCGGTGTGGCCATGGACGACGATCGCCCAGGTGGACGAGGGGTGCGGGGGCACGCGCTGCTCGGTTCTCGCGGGGATCAGCCAGGCAGGCATCGGGCCAAGGGGATCGGGGACGTCGACGGGCCGGTACGGCAGGCCACGGCTCTCACGGGGGTTGCCGGCGTAGACGTTGGTTTCAAGGCCGGCCTCGGTGCCGGGGACGAGGTAGCCGCGGACGCCGCTGAGCTTGCGGGTCACGGTCGCGGGGCCTTCGGCCTCGACCGGCCCGACGATCGCGTGGCCGGACTGCCAGGCGAGGCCATAGTAGCCGGGCCGCTCGCTGGTCTCTGAGCGGGAGAGGACGATTCGCTTCGCGGAGACGGCCTCGATATCGACCCGTTCGGAATACGGCGACCGGTCTGGCGCCAGCGCATAGGAGGAGAAGTGCCAGCTCACGGCTATCGCCAGCGCCAACCCGATCAGGAGCAGCGCCAGACCGGCGGCGCCGGCACGAGCGTGCCGGCGCAACCAGGCCCGAGCTTCCACGACTAGTGGCGCGTCGCGATGCTGCGGTCGAGCGTGAGGCCTGCAACCCGTCCGGCCTGCCGCCGCCGGCGCCGCCGGGACTCGCAGGCAGAAGCCGGCTTGCCGGCCGGCTCCAACCCGTACTCGCCCAGCGTGGCAAAGTCGATCAGCAGGTCGACGGCGTCGCCCAGCCGTGCTGTGAGGTTTGTCTTCGAATCGAACATAGGTTCGACTCTACGTTCCCTCGCGGACGGAGTCCGGTTTTTGCAGGGCCGCTTGCATTTTGTGCCTGGAGGGGCGCCGCGGCGAGCGATTCTCGGTGGCGAAGGCGAGCACTAGGGAGGCGGTCTGAGCCGGCTTCTCGACATTGGGGGAGTGGCCGGCGCCGGCGATCAGCTTCGTCTGCGCCGCCGGGTAGGCCCGCCGGTAGGCAGCGAGCGCCTCGCCGGGGTTGCTGGCGATCTGCTCCTCGGCGCCCATGATCGCCAGCAGGGGCTTGCCGACGGCCGCGGCACGCTCCGAGAGGGGGCGTTCGCCGGTGTACTCGTCAAAGCCGTCGTGGGAGCCGGAGTAGGCGTTGTAGGTCATCCGCTTGACATCCTCGACGAAGGCGTCGGGAACCGGGAAGCCGGGCGCGAAGGCGACCTCGAGGCCGTCGCGGATCGTGAAGTCGGGCTTGACGCGCCAGAGCGCCTCGCCGATCACGGGCTTGAACGGCAGTTCGCCGACGAAGCCGACGTCGCCGTAGGAGGTATCCGGAATGCTGTCGATCGCGACCAGCCGGTCGACGAGCTGTGGCGACTGCTCGGCCAGGGCGATCGCGACAGGCCCACCCAGCGAGTGGCCGACGACGGTGGCATCACGCACGCCGAGCTTGCCGAGGACTTCGGCTACGACGGCCGCCTGGTCGGGCACCGAGTAGCCGGAGCTGGGCATCTCAGAGCCACCATGGCCGAGCAGGTCGACCGCGATCACGCGGTGCTCGCGCGCCAGCCGCGGGATCATCCCGTCCCAGTAGTTGATCGCGCAGGTGAAGCAATGGATCAGGACGATCGGCGCCGCCGTCTTGGGGCCGCTTTCGACGACCTCGAGCTCGCCGCCGCCCACGTCGACGATCCTGCCGCCGGCTTCGGTGACCGTCGCGGACTTCGTTTCGTGATTCACGATCAGGGCGTTGAGGACGAGCAGCACCGCCAGTGCCACGACCACCGCGATCAGGATCTTCCAGCCTCTCCGCATCGGGCGTTACCCTAGCCGCTACTTATGGAGAAATTCGTCATCCGCGGCGGCGTGCCGCTCTCCGGGGAGCTCACCGTCGCCGGCAACAAGAACGCGGCGCTGCCGATTCTGGCCGCCTGCCTGCTCACCGAGGAGGAGCTGCTGCTGCACCGGGTGCCGCGGATACGCGACACCGAAGCCCAGCTCGCCCTGCTCGAACGCCTCGGCGTCGAGGTCTCCTGGGTGGCCGACAACAGCGTGCGGCTCTGCGCCGCCACGGTCTCCGAGGTCACGGTCGACGAGGAGCTCTCCAAGCAGATCCGCGCCTCATTCCTGCTTGCGGGGCCGCTGCTGGCGCGCTTCGGCGAGGCGAAGATGCCGCCCCCCGGCGGTGACTTCATCGGCCGCCGCCGGCTCGACGCCCACCTCGATGCCTTCAAAGACCTCGGCGCGCGCGTCGACGGCGATCGCTGGATCGAGCTGAGCGCCCCGGCCGAGGGGCTCTGCGCCTGCCACATCTTCATGGACGAGCCTTCGGTGATGGGGACCGAGAACGCCCTGATGGCGGCGGCTCTCACCGCCGGCCCGACGACGATCTCCAACGCCGCCTGCGAGCCGCACGTGCAGGATCTTGCCCGCCTGCTCAGCGCGATGGGTGCCGAGGTCGACGGGATCGGCTCAAACGTGATGACGGTGCACGGGCGCGACCGCCTGGCGGGGGCCGAGCACACGATCACCGCCGATCACATCGAGGTCGGCAGCTTCATGGCGCTGGCCGCGGCAACCGGGGGAGAGCTGTTGATCCGCGACGTCGAGCCCAACGACCTGTTGATGGTGCGACGGCAGTTTCGCCGCCTCGGCCTGCGCTCGGAGGTCGAGGGCAGCGACATGCTCGTCCCGCCGGGCCAGCAGCTCCGCGTCCAGGCCGACCTCGGCGACGCGATTCCGAAGATCGAGGACGGTCCCTGGCCGGCCTTCCCGGCCGATCTCACCTCGATCGCGCTTGCCCTGGCGACGCAGGCGGACGGCGAGGTCCTGATCTTCGAGAAGATGTTCGAGAACCGCCTCTTCTTCGTCGACAAGCTCGTCGCGATGGGCGCTCGGATCACGCTGTGCGATCCCCACAGGGCGATCGTCAGCGGTCCGAGCCGGCTTCACGGCGAACGCGTCGAGAGCCCCGACATTCGCGCCGGCATGGCGATGCTCATCGCCGCCCTGGCGGCCGACGGCGTCTCGGAGATCGGCAACATCCGTCAGATCGACCGTGGCTATGAGCAGATCGACGAGCGCCTGCGCGGTTTGGGGGCGCAGATCGAAAGAGTGTCCTCGGAGGTCCCTGCCTAGCGGCGCCTGCAAACCGGCGCATCTGGGCGTCCTCGGTCGGGCGTCTCGCTCACGTACAGGCCTGTACGCTCGCTTCGCCGCCCTCCCTGCGTCCACCCACCTGCTTGGTTTTCGACGCCGTAAGGAATTCCATTGATTCATCCCATACCCCCAGGAACTCGTGACGTTTTGCCCGACGAGATGCGGGAGCTGCGGCGCCTGCACCTGGCGCTGATCGACGTCTTCGAAGCGCGTGGATACGGCGAGGTGGCGACGCCGGCGATCGAGTACGACGAGGTGCTCGCACGCGGCGACGGCCGCACCGCCGACACCGCCTACCGCTTCTTCGACGGCAGCGGCGACCTGCTGGCGCTGCGCTCCGACATGACCGTGCCGATCGCGAGGCTGGCCGCCAGCCGCTACGAGGGGGCCGAGATGCCCCTGCGTCTCTGCTACCTGGCCAACGCCTACCGAGCCGTGCGGCCGCAGCGCGGCCAGATGCGCGAGTTCGCCCAGGCCGGGGTGGAGCTGATCGGGGCGCCCGCGCCCGAGGGGACCGCGGAGGTGATCGACGTGCTCGAGGCGGCGCTCGAGGCGGCAGGGCTCGACCGGGCGATCATCGGCCTCGGCGATGCCGACCTCTTTCGCCAGCTACTGGCCGAGTTCGGCATCGGGGGCGAGGCGCGCGACTCGATCCTCGGCCGGCTTGCCGCCCACGACCTGGTCGGTCTCGAGGCTGAGCTCTCGGAGCTGCAGGGCATCGACGACGATCAGGTCGCGACCTGCATCGCCCTCTCGCAGCTGCGCGGCGGCAAAGAGGTGCTCGAGGAGGCGCGCTCGCTGGGCGGGGCCGCGGTCGAGCGCGCGACCGCACGCCTTGGCGAGACGCTGGAGGCGCTGGAAGCGCGCGGGGTTGCCCAGCGCGTGCAGATCGATCTCGGTCTGCTGCGGGACCTCGGCTACTACAGCGGCGCCATCCTCGAGGTCTACGACCCGGCGCTCGGCCACGTGCTCGGCGGCGGCGGGCGCTACGACGGCTTGCTCGAGCGCTTCGGCGTCGACCTGCCCGCGGCGGGCTTTGCCCTGTACATGGAGCGCGTCCACGTGGCCCAGATGGAGGAGGAGTCGCGCGGGGGCGAGGGGCCTTGAGCGCCGGGGTCGCGGGCATGGGCCGGGCGAAGACCGAGGGCCCGCTGAAGCTCGCCGTGCCGCGCGGGGCCCTGCTCGGCGAGACGCTCGACGCTCTCGACGCGGTCGGGATCGAGACCGACGAGGTGCGCGGCGAGTCGCGCTCGCTGATCTTCCCGGGCCGGCGGATAACGCTGGTGACGATGCGGCCCTCCGACGTTCCCACCTACGTCGAGGCCGGCGCTGCCGATGTCGGCATCACCGGCAAGGACGTGCTGCTCGAGCAGTCCGATCGGGTCGTCTACGAGCTGCTCGACCTCGGCTTCGGCCGTTGCCGCATGGTCCTTGCCGGCCGCAAGGGAGACGAGCGCCTCGGCGAGTCCCAGCGCCGCCTCGGCATGATGCGGATCGCCACCAAGTACCCCCGCATCGCCGAGCGCCACTTCGAGCGCACCGGCCGCCAGGTCGAAGTGATCGAGGTCAAGGGCTCGATCGAGCTGGCGCCGCTGATCGGCCTGGCCGACGGGATCGTCGACCTGGTCGCGACCGGCCGCACCCTGGAGGAGAACGATCTCGAGGTGCGCGAGGAGATCGTCGAGTGCACCGCCCGCTTCGTCGCCAACCGCGTCGCCCACAAGCTGCGGGCGCGCGAGGTCGACGGGCTGACGGCGAAGCTGCGGGAGGCGACGGTGCGATGAGAGCCCAAAGATTCCCCTGGACCGGCGCAGCCGATACCGCGGATCAGATTCGGAGCTGGACCGAAGGGGTGACCGAGAGGCCAAGTGAAGAGGAGATTCGCGAGCTCGCGCCCGCCATCGGTGCTTACGATGATGCACGGCTCCTGGAGTTGACCAACCGCTTCGATGCGACCCAGGTTCCGCGCGAGGGGCTGAGGGTCGACCTCGGCGAGGCGGGTCGGGCGCTGACCGACCTGGATGCCGATCTGCGCGAGTCACTCGAGCTTGCCGCCACCAACATCCGCACCGTCGCCGAAGCTCAGCTTCCCCTGGTGCAACGCGTTTCGGCTCTCTCAGGAGGACAAAGCGTCTCACTTCGGGAGGTGGCGGTCGACGCAGCCGGGATTTACGCTCCGGGAGGACGGGCCGCCTACCCGTCTAGCGTCTTGATGTGCGCGATCCCCGCGCGGGTGGCGGGGGTGCGCCGAGTCGTGCTTGCCACTCCGCCGGGTCCGGACGGCGCCGTTGCCCCGCTGGTCCTCGCCGCTGCGGCACTGGCCGAGGTCGACGAGATCTACGCGATAGGCGGTGCCCAGGCGATCTTCGCTCTGGCTCGCGGCAGCGACTCGATAGATCCGGTCGACGTCGTCGCCGGACCCGGAAATGTCTGGGTGCGTGAGGCGAAGCGGATGGTCAGCGGCGAGGTCGGCATCGACTCCCTCGCCGGCCCGTCTGAGCTGATGCTCGTTGCCGACGGCAACACCAATCCCGAATGGGCCGCCCTCGACCTCTGTGCCCAGGCAGAGCATGGGGGCGAGGCCCCTCTGATCGTCGGGGCAGTCGAGGAGGACGTTCTCGGTGCCTTGAAGGAGGAAGCTCTCCGGGTCGCGTCCGCTTCAGATGGCGTCGGCGACGCACCGCTCGCGCTTGTCCAGGTTCCGGATCTGAGCGACGCGATCGACCTGGCAAACGCCTTCGCCCCAGAGCACCTGGAGCTGCTGGTCGAGGATGCCACGGCGCTCGCCGAGAGAGTCACCACCGCCGGCTGTGTGTTCGCAGGCTCGTACGGTGCCACTGCCTTCGGTGACTACGTGGCCGGGTCCAACCATGTCCTGCCGACCGGCGGCGCCGGTCGCTTCTCCGGCCCTCTGGGTCCGGGTGTCTTCCGCCGCAAGATCTCGACCGTGGAGGTCTCGGCCGAGGCGGCGGCGAAGCTTGCCCCACATGTCGACCGCATTGCCAGGGCGGAGGGATTCCCCCTCCACGGCGAGTCGGCGATGATTAGAGCCAAGTCATGAGTCGAACGGCCGCAAGAAAGCGCAGCACAGCCGAGACCCAGATCCGTCTTTCGCTGGACCTCGACGGGGGAGAGGCGAGCGCCGCCACCGGCGTCGGCTTCCTCGACCACATGCTCGACCTCCTGGCGCGGCACGGCCGACTCGGCCTGCAGGTCGAGGCAAGCGGCGATCTGGAGACCGGCGCGCACCACACCGTCGAGGACGTCGGCATCGTGTTGGGCCAGGCGCTGGACGAGGCGCTGGGCGACCGCGCCGGGATCAGGCGCTACGGCTCGGCCGTCGTGCCGATGGACGAGTCGCTGGCCGAGTGCGCGATCGACATCTCCGGGCGGCCGCTGTGCGTCTTCGACGCCGAGCTGCCCACCACCTCGATCGCCGGCTTCGACACCGAGCTCGCCGAGGAGTTCTTCCGCGCCGTCGCCAACAGCGCCAAGCTGACCCTGCACGTCTCGGTTCGCTGCGGGACCAACGCGCACCACATGATCGAGGGCTGCTTCAAGGCCTTCGCCCGGGCGCTGCGCGTCGCCGTCTCGATCGACCCCGAGGAGAGCGGCGTCCCGTCGACAAAGGGAACCCTGAATGAATAGATGCCGCCTCCTCTGCTCTCGCACGGGCGGGCTAGTCGCACCCGGCGATCTCGCGTCCGCGCTTCCGCGTCCGGGGGCGGCATGAGCACCCGGATCTGCATCCTCGACTACGGCATGGGCAATTTGCGCTCGGTCGAGAAGGCGCTCGAGCACGTCGGCGCCACGGCGAGGATCGCCAACGACGCCGAGACCATCCGGGCCGCCGAGGGCCTTATCCTGCCCGGCGTCGGCGCCTTCCCCAAGGCCATGCAGGGCATCGGCGCCCTCGAACTCGACGAGCTGATCGAGGAGCGCCGCGCCGCCGGCGTGCCGATCCTCGGCATCTGCCTCGGTCTGCAGCTGCTCTTCGACTCGACCACCGAGCTCGGCGGCGCGCGCGGGCTGGGCCTGCTGCCGGGCGAGGTGACCGAGCTCGACGCACCCGGACTGAAGATCCCCCACATCGGCTGGTCGCCGGTGCGCTGGGAGCGTAAGTCGCGGCTGACCGAGGGGATCGAGTCCGAGACGCCGTTCTACCTGGTCCACTCATTCGCGCCAAAGCCCGAGTCCGCCGACCTGCTCGGCACGGCCGCGTATGGCAGTCGCTTCGCCTGCGCGGCGGAGCGCGACAACGTCTTCGGCGTCCAGTTCCACCCGGAGAAGTCGAGCGCCGCCGGCCTGCGCCTGCTCGCCAACTTCGCCGGCATCTGCGCCTCCGTCCCGGCTTAGCCCGCTGACGCCGTGATCCTCTACCCGGCGATCGACATCCGCGGCGGCAAGGCGGTGCGCCTGCTGCAGGGCGACTACGAGCGCGAGACGACCTACGACGCCGACCCGGTCGAAGCCGCAGCTCGCTGGGCGGGCGAAGGGGCCGAGTTCCTGCACGTGGTCGACCTCGACGGGGCAAGGGCGGGAACGCCGCAGAACCTCGAGCAGGTGCGTCGGATCGCCGCTGCTGTGAACTGCCCGGTCCAGGTCGGTGGCGGGTTGCGTGACGAGGGGTCCGTGACCGCGGTCTTGGACGCGGGAGCCGAGCGCGTCGTGATCGGCACCGCGGCGCTGCGCGACCCCGACTTTCTCGCTGCAACGCTTGAGGCGCACGGCGATCGCGTGGTCGTCTCGGTGGACGCCCGAGACGGCAAGGTCGCGCTGGCGGGCTGGACGGAAGCAGATGAGGAGGGGGTGGTCGAGGCCGTGACGGAGCTGAGCTCCCGCGGCGTGGCGAGATTCCTCTGCACCGCGATCGAGGTCGACGGCACGATGGAGGGCCCGGCCATCGAGGAGCTCAGTCAAATCGCTGCCGCAACAGAGGCTCAGGTCATCGCCTCCGGCGGCGTCGGCACCCTGTCCCACCTCGAAGCACTGGCCCAAGGGTCCGCCCCGAACATCGAGGGCGCCATAGTCGGCCGCGCCCTCTACGAGCGCAAGTTCACGGTCGCCGAAGCGGTCACAGCACTTGGGGGGTAGGGCACCCCGGCTCCCCTGGCCCCACGTCTACGCTTAGCTGATGGTGCTCAAGCGGGTTATTCCTTGCCTCGATGTCGATTCGGGGCGCGTGGTCAAGGGGACCAACTTCGTGGGGCTGCGCGATGCGGGGGACCCGGTCGAGCTGGCGGAGCGGTACGACGCGGAGGGGGCCGACGAGTTGGTCTTTCTCGACATCACCGCCTCGCATGAAAAGCGCGAGACGATTGTCGAGCTGGCACGGCGGACCGCCGACAACGTCTTCATCCCTTTCACGATCGGCGGTGGGATTCGGTCGGTTGAGGATGCGCAGGCGGTGCTCGACGCGGGGGCGGACAAGGTCTCGGTGAACTCGTCGGCTCTGGCGCGGCCTGAGCTGCTGACCGAGCTGGCCGATCACTTCGGAGCGCAGTGCGTCGTGATTGCGATCGACGCCAAGCGCGAGGAGGACGGCTGGGGCGTCTACGTCAACGGCGGGCGCAAGAAGGTCGAGGGGCGGGACGCGGTCTCCTGGGCCAGCGAGGCGGTCGAGCTGGGCGCGGGCGAGGTGCTGCTGACCAGCATGGACCGCGACGGGACCAATGATGGTTACGACATCGAGCTGACCCGTGCGGTGGCCGAGACGGTTCCGGTGCCGGTGATCGCCTCGGGCGGGGCGGGAAACCTCGAGCATCTGAGCGAGGCGATCTCCGCGGGCAAGGCCGATGCTGTGCTCTGCGCCTCGATCTTCCACTACGGCGCCTACCGCGTTCGCGAGGCCAAGGAGCAGCTCGCCGCCGACGGCATTCCCGTCCGCCTCTAGCCGGTAGAAGGACAGATGGCCCCTCCCCAGGAGCACAGCGAGAGCATCGCCGAGGCGCTGGAGCACATGCATCCGGAGCTCTCCCTCGTGCGCGAGGCCGGTGGCGATCCGGTCTACCTGGTCGGCGGTGCCGTGCGCGACCTGCTGCTCGGTCGCGGCAGGGCGGACATCGACCTCGTCGTCGAGGGCGATGCGGCGGCGCTGGCCGCACGGCTGGGAGCCGCCGTCGTCTCCCACGAGCGCTTCGGCACGGCCAAGGTCGCGCTCGACGGGCACGAGGTCGACATCGCCGCGGCGCGCTCGGAGAGCTACCCCGAGCCGGGGGCACTGCCGGTGGTCGAGCCGGGGGCCGATCTCGCCGCCGACCTGCGACGACGTGACTTCACGATCAACGCGATGGCGATCCCCCTGCAGGGCGAGCCCCGCCTGATCGACCCTCACGGCGGCCAGGCCGACCTTGCGAGGAAGCGCCTGCGGGTGTTGCACGACGGCTCCTTCGCCGACGACCCGACCCGGGCGATCCGGGCGGCCCGCTACGCCGCCCGCTTCGGCTTCGAGCTCGAGTCCCACACCGCCGAGCTGCTGCGCAGGACCGATCTCGGCACGGTCTCGGCAGATCGCCGCGAAGGGGAGCTGCTCCGCCTCGCCGGAGAACGCACGGGGGCACGAGGCTTTGGCCTGCTCGCCGATTGGTGCCTCCTCGAGCTGCGCGATGAAGACGGCAGACTGCTTGCCGGTGTCGCGGAGCTGCTTGGAGCTGAGCCGTGGGTCGCCGAGGCGCCACGCGATCGCGCCCTCTTGGCGGCGGCGCTGGGCCCGCGTCGCGGCGAGGAGGCGCTGGCGGACGAGCGGCCCAGGTCTCCTTCCGAGGCGGTCGAGCTCGCGTCCGGCCACGACGGCGTCGAACTCGTCCTTGCTCGTGCCCTCGGGGCCGAGTGGCTCGACCGCTACGTGACCGAGTGGCGGCACGTCAGCCTCGAGATCGATGGCGCCGACCTGCTCGCAGCGGGCCTCGAGCAGGGTCCGGCCCTCGGTCGCGGGCTCCAGGGAGCGCTGCGGCGCAAGCTCGACGATGGAATCGACGGGCGCGAGGAGGAGCTGGCGGTCGCCCTCGAGATCGCCAGGGGTGACGATGGAGTGGCGTGAGCGCAACGGAGTGCGCTGGCAGGAGGCTCGGATGCCGGGCGCCGTCGCCGCTTTCACGACGCGTGCCGGCGGGGTCAGCGAGTCCCCGTTCGACCAGCTCAACCTTGGGGCCCTGACCGACGACGACGCCGATGCCGTCACCGAGAATCGCCGCCGGGCCGCCGCCGCACTGGGCTTCGCCCCGCAGCAGGTCGCATTCAGTCATCAGGAGCATGGCGCCGAGCTGCTGACGCACGCCGAGCCCCCGCTCCGCTGTTCCCTTGCCCTGGATGACGGGGTGAAGGCACAGCGGAAGCCGGGGAGCGGGTCGGTTCCAACGGCTGACGGGCATGTGATCACCGCGCCGGGCGCGGCCGCCCTCGTCTTCGTCGCCGATTGCGTGCCCGTCGCCCTCGCCGGTCCCGGCGGGGCGGCGATGCTGCATTGCGGCTGGCGCGGGCTGGCCGCCGGCATCGTCGCCAAAGGCGTCGAGGCGATCGGCGCGACCGACGCCGCGATCGGCCCCTCGATCGGGCCCTGCTGCTACGAGGTCGGCGCGGAGGTGCTGGGGGCCTTTGCCGGGCTGGGCGAGGGGATCGCCACCGGCCGCAGGCTCGATCTGCCCGCGGTGGCACGGCGCCTGCTGCGCGAGCAGGGAGTCGAGCGGATCGAGGCCAGCGGGCTCTGCACGAGCTGTGAGCCAGACCTCTTCTTCTCGCACCGCCGCGACGGCGGGCGCAGCGGTCGCCAGGCAGGCGTGGTCTGGCTCGAGCGGGGGAGCGACTGAGGTGCCGGGACTGATCCACGGGCTCGAGCCGGAGAAGATCGCCGCCAACCTGGCCGGGGCACGTGAGCTGGCCGGTGACGGCGTCGAGATCCTCGCCGCGACCAAGTACGTGCCGCTGGAGGAGATGGGCGCCCTCGCCGAGGCCGGCGTGCGCCTGGTCGGCGAGAACCGCCAGCAGGAGCTCGCCGCCAAGCACGAGCGCTGGGGCGACGCCTTCGAATGGGATTTCATCGGCAACCTGCAGAGCCGCAAGGTGAGACAGCTGCTGCCGCTCTGCCGCCTGATCCACTCGGTCGCGAGCGATTCGGCGCTCGAGCAGCTCGGCCGCCATGGCGGTCCGGAGACCGAGGTCCTGGTCGAGGTCAACGTCGCCGGTGAGGAAGGCAAGGGAGGGGTCGCTCCCGGCGACCTGGCGACTTTCATCGAGCGCTGTCCCGTCCCCGTCACGGGCCTGATGACGATGCCCCCCTTCAGCCAGGACCCCGAGGACTCCAGACCACATTTCGCTCGTCTTGCCGAGCTCGCCCAAACGCATGAACTAGCCAAGCTCTCCATGGGCACATCGCAAGATTGGCGCGTAGCTCTAGAGGAGGGAGCAACCATCATTCGCCTGGGAACAGCGCTCTATATCTGACGATTCTCCGGCGGGTGGCATGGGGTGAGGGGGGTCGAGGACAGCCCGTGGACTGCCTGCAGGCCCCCTCGCCCCATGACAGGACCCGTCGGCCAATCGCCTAATTGAGCCATAATTCTCTGGAGGAATCGGTCTCTGGGGGCCGAACAAGCGAAAACCATGGCCCTACGCGACACATGGCATCGAGCGCTGGTCTACTTCGGCCTTGCCGAGGATCACGACTACGGTCCCGAATACGAGGAAGACTTCGAGCCGGAAACCGGCGCCGAAGAGGCCCACGAGGGACGCCGCGAATCCGCTCAGGTTCGCCGCCTGCCCAGCGCCCGCCGCTCCCGCCGCGACGAGATCGACGACATCTTCGCCGACGACGAGCCGATCGCCGCCTCGCGCACCCGCACGCTGCGCCCGGTCGGCAACGGCGACTCGGACGTCCAGGTGCACCTCGTCATTCCCCGCAACTTCAACGACGCCCAGCAGGTCGCCGACCAGTTCAAGCGCCAGGTACCGGTCATTCTCAACCTGCAGACGACCGACCATGAGCTCTCCAAGCGGATGATCGACTTCTGCTCGGGGCTGACCTACTCGCTCGACGGCGGCATGCAGCGCATCGCCGAGAAGATCTTCCTGCTGACGCCGCGCAACGTCGAGGTCTCGGCCGAGGAGAAGGCTCGGCTGCTCGACAAAGGCTTCTTCAACCAGTCCTAGGCGGCTGGAGGGGGGCGGGGCGCTACGGCTAGTCTGCCCGCCATGGTCATCGGCTTCTGTGGGTCCGGGAACATGGCTGCGGCGATGGCGCGTGGGATGCGCGGCGGGGTCGAGGGGATGCTGTTCTCGGACTCCGGATCCGGGCGGGCGGCGGAGCTCGCGAAGGGGCTGGACGGCGAGGTTGCTTCCAACCCGGAGCTGGCGCGCAGGGCCGACGTCGTCGTGCTGGCGGTGAAGCCGGCCAAGCTCGACGAAGTTGCGAGGGAGCTCGAAGGGGCCAAGGTCGTGGTTTCGCTGCTCGGCGCGACCTCGCTGGAGAAGGTCCGGGGCGCGTTCCCCGCAGCCGAAGTGGTGCGGGTGATGCCAAACGTGGGAGTGGAGGTGCGCAAGGGGGTGCTCTGCTTGGCCGGGACGCCTGGCGCGGACCTTCGCTCGCTGCTCGAAGGGCTGGGTCACGTCGTCGATTTGGCGGACGCGGAATTCGACGCGGCGACCGCGGTGATGGGCTGCGCGCCGGCCTACCTGGCACTGGCGGTGGAAGCGATTGCCGACGCCGGCGCCGCCGACGGACTTGATCCCGAGCTGGCCCGGGAGCTGGTCGTCGAGACCACGGCCGGGACGGCGGAGTTGCTGCGGGTTCGGCACCCGACCGATGTGAGGAAGGCCGTGGCCTCGCCGGGCGGCAGCACCGAGGCCGGTCTGGAGGCGCTCGACCGCGAAGGGGCTCGTGAGGCGTTCGGCGCGGCGGTGCGGGCCTCGCTGGCGAGGATGCGCGGATGACCTTCCTGCTCGCGATCACGCGTTACGACGTCGCCGACTACGTCAGCGCGCTCTTCCTCGTCTACATCGTCCTGATCTTCCTCAACGTGCTCAGCTCCTGGATCCCGCGCATGCCCTACAACCGGGCGCTGCGGGCGACGCTCGACTTCGTCAAAGAGACCACCGATCCCTACCTCAACTTCTTCCGGCGCTTTCTGCCGCCGATCGGCGGCGGCGGCTTCGCGCTCGACCTCAGCCCGATCCTCGGCGTGATCCTGCTCTTCATCCTGCGGGCCATCGTCGTCGGCCTGATCGAAGGGTGAACGGCGCTCGCGCCCGGGCCTGGCGCCTCGCCGGCGCTCTGGCCGGGATCGTCGTCATCCTCGACCAGGCCGCCAAGGCGTTGGCGGAGGCGAACCTGAGCCCGGGCGAGGAGGTCGAGGTCCTCGGACCGATCGGCCTGACGCTCTCGCACAACAGCGGCGTCGCCTTCGGTCTCGCGGCCGGCGGCGGCACCCGGCTGGTGCTGGTCACCGCCTTCGCGCTCGGCGTCGTCGGCTATCTCTTCTCGCGTGAGCCGACCCGGCCGGGGATGTGGGCGGCGGCGGGACTGCTGGCCGGCGGCGCGCTGGGCAACCTCGCCGACCGCATACGCGTCGATGCCGTCACCGACTACATCGCGATCGCCAGCTGGCCCGCCTTCAACCTCGCCGACGTCGCGGTGACCGCCGGCGTCCTCCTGCTCGCCTACGCCTACCTGCGGGAGCCGGCCGGATGAGCGAGGCGCTGCGCATCGTCCACGTCGACGAGGCGCTGGCTGTCGTCGACAAGCCGGCCGGCCTGGTCGTTCACCCGGCGCCGTCGCATTCCGGTCCGACCCTGGTCAGCGCGCTGGGTGACCTCTTGGGGGGCGGCGAGGAGGCAGAGCGTCCCGGCATCGTCCACCGCCTCGACAAGGGCACCAGCGGCCTGCTCGTCGTCGCCCGCAACGACGAGGCGCACGCCGCGCTGCAGGCGCAGGTCCAGCGCCGCGAGGTGGAGCGGATCTACCTCGCCCTGGCGCGGGGGCGGCTCGCCTCCCGCACCGGAACGATCGACGCGCCGATCGGCCGTGCCGCGCGGCAGCGGCACCGCATGGCCGTCTCGGGCGCTGCCTCGCGCCAGGCCCGCACCCACTTCGAGGTGCTCGAGCTGCTGAGGGCGGAGACCTACCTCGAGGCTCGCCTGGAGACCGGCCGCACGCACCAGATCCGCGCCCACTTCGCCGCGATCGGGCATCCGCTGGCCGGCGACATCACCTACGGAGGCGAGGCGAAGTACGGCCTCGAGCGCCAATTCCTCCACGCCCACCGCCTCGCCTTCGATCATCCCAAGACGGGCGAGCGGCTCAGCTTCGGCTCCGATCTGCCCGCCGATCTCGCCGCTGCCCTGGCCGCTGCCCGCGGCGCCTGAGCGTCCTATCCGCTCTACAATCCGTCGGCTCGGAAACCAACCCCCGTACGTACCGACCCGGATCCTGACCGGCAGCGCGCCGGATCCCGGCTAGGGCGGCGGGGAAACACAAGTCAAACAAGGAGCTTCACCCCATGCCAGAGGCAGGCCTCAAAGAGCTGCTGGAGGCCGGAGTCCACTTCGGCCACCAGACCCGACGCTGGAACCCCAACATGCGCCGCTACATCTTCGGCGAGCTGGACGGGATCCACATCATCGACCTGGTCCAGACCGAGGCGCTGCTGGAGAACGCACGCCGCTTCGCCGGCGAGCTCGCCAGCGGCGGCGGCACGGTGCTCTTCGTCGGCACCAAGAAGCAGGCCCGCGGCCCGGTCGAAGAATGGGCCGGCCGCTGCAAGATGCCCTACGTCAACCAGCGCTGGCTGGGCGGCCTGCTGACCAACTTCAACACGATGTCGGCGCGGATCGCCCGCCTGCACGGGCTGACCGGCTGGCGCGACGAGGGCAAGCTGGAGCTGCTGCCGACCAAGGAGCGGATGGGAATGCTGGCCGAACTCGCCAAGCTCGAGTTCAACCTCGGCGGCGTCCGCGACATGGACCGCCTGCCCGACGCCGTCTTCGTCACCGACCTGAAAACCGAGGAGATCGCCGTGCGCGAGGCGGCTCGCCTGCGCATCCCGATCATCGGCTTGGTCGACACCAACTGCGACCCGATGCCCATCGACTACGTGATCCCCGGCAACGACGACGCAATCCGCTCCTGCCAGCTCGTGATCGGCACGATCGGCGGCGCCGTCGAGGAGGGCTCCAGCGCCTGGCGCGTGCAGGAGGAGAAGCGCATCGCCGCCGAAATGGAACGGCGCAAAGTCGAAGAAGAAGAGCGCAAGAAGCGCGAGGAGGAAGAGAAGGAGCGGGTTGCGGCTGAGGAAGCCAAGAAGAAGGCGGCGGCTGAAGCGGAGGTCGCCAAGCAGGCTCAGCAGGCCCAGCAGCAGGCCCAAGCGCAATCGGCGCCGGCTCAGGGTCAGGCCGCACCGGCTCAGGGTCAGGCCGCACCGGCCCAGGGTCGGGCCACCCAGCCCGCGGGTCCTGTCGCGACGCAGGGCGCCTCGTCCTCGCAAGCTGCGGGCGAGGCCCCCAGCGCCACGCCACCCGCGGGAGGGGCGTCTAAAACCCCGGTGCCCGTGGCCAAACAGACAGGGCCCCCCGCGGCTGAGGAAGCACCGGCTGCGCCGGGGGAGGAGAAAGCTCCTGCCGAGTCTGTAGCCGCTGAGAAAGCTGAGGAGAAACCCGCTGGGGAGGAGAAGGCAGCGGCTGAGGCTGCCCCTGCCGAGAAAGGCGAGGCTGCGAAAGAGGGAGGTGAGTCGTGAGCGTCACTGCTGCCGATGTGAAGGCGCTGCGGGACCGGACCGGGGCGGCGATGATGGATTGCAAGGCTGCGCTGACCGAGGCCGACGGCGATACCGATCGCGCTGTCGAGATCCTGCGGGTCAAGGGGCAGGCGTCCGCCGCCAAGCGGGAGGGGCGCGGGACGAATGAGGGGGTCGTGGCCTCCTACATCCACGCCAACGACAAGGTCGGGGCGATGGTGGAAGTTCAGTGCGAGACCGACTTCGTCGCCCGTAACGAGGACTTCAAGGCGTTTGCCTACGAGGTCGCCCTGCACGTCGCGGCGACCTCTCCCCAGTACGTGACGATCGAGGAGATCTCCGAGGAGGACCGTGAGGCCGAAAAGCGGGTCTTCGAGGAGAAGGCGCGCGAAGAAGGCAAGCCCGACAACGTGGTCGAGAAGATCGTCGACGGGCAGCTGGCCAAGTGGGGCAAGGAAGTCGCCCTGCTCGACCAGGCGCACGTCAACGCCGACAAGCACGACTCGAAGTCGATCGAGGAGCTGCGCCAGGAGCTGGCGGCGAAGACAGGCGAGAACATCCGCATCGCCCGCTTCGCCTACTTCCGCGTCGGCGAATAGGCTCGCGGGCCTAGATGGCCAACGACCCCCAGTTCAAACGCATCCTGCTGAAGCTCTCGGGAGAGGCGCTGATGGGCGAGCTCTCCTACGGCACCGATGCGGCCGAGGTGCAGCGGATCGCCGAGCAGGTGGCCGCTATCCGCGCCCGTGGGGTCGAGGTCGCGGTCGTCGTCGGCGCCGGCAATATCTACCGCGGCCTCGCCGCCGCCGCGGACGGGATGGACCGGGCGACCGGCGACTACATGGGGATGCTGGCGACGGTGCTCAACGCGCTCACCCTCCAGGACGCGCTGGAGAGCGCCGGCGAGCACACCCGGGTGCTCTCGGCGATCGACGTCAAGGAGGTCGCCGAGCCCTACATCCGTCGCCGCGCCATGCGTCACCTCGAGAAGGGGCGCGTGGTGATCTTCGCCGCCGGCACCGGCAACCCGTTCTTCACCACCGACACCGCCGCTGCCCTGCGCGCCCTGGAGATCCACGCCGAAGCGATCCTGATGGCCAAGAACGGGGTGGAGGGGGTCTACGACTCCGACCCGGCGACCAATCCCGAGGCCAAGTTCATCGCCGCGATCGGCCACCGCGAGGCGATCGAGCGCGGGCTCAAGGTGATGGACTCGACGGCGCTCTCGCTCTGCATGGACAACGACCTGCCGATCTACGTCTTCAACATGGGGGACGCCAGCAACATAGATAGGATCGTCAGCGGCGAGAGGGTGGGAACGCTGGTCTCCAGCGCTCCCGCCGAGTGACGAGAACGGGGGCCCGATGGAGCTGATCGACGAAATGCTCGAAGACGCCAAAGGCCGCATGGCAAAGTCGGTCGAATCCAGTCGTGGCGAGCTGGCCACCGTCCGCACCGGGCGCGCTTCACCGCACCTGCTCGATCGCATCGTCGTCGACTACTACGGGGCGCAGACCCCGCTCAAGCAGCTCGCCAACATCGCCACCTCCGACGCTCGCCTGTTGACCGTTACGCCCTTCGACAAGAGCTCGATCGGAGCGATCGAGAAAGCGATTCAGGAGTCCGACGTCGGGCTCACCCCGAGCAACGACGGCAACGTCGTGAGGCTGGCCATTCCCGAGCTGACCGAGGAGCGCCGGCGCGAGATGGTCAAGGTCGTGCACGGTGTCGCCGAGGAGGGCCGGATCGCGATCCGCAACATCCGCCGCGACGTGATGCACGACCTGCGCGAGCTGAAAAAAGAGGGCGAAGCCGGCGAGGACGACGAGCGCCGCGCCGAGAGCGCCCTGCAGAAGCAGACCGACGACTCGATCGCCGAGATCGACTCCCTTCTGAAAGGCAAGGAAGAGGAGATCCTCGAGGTGTGAGTGCCTCCGCGCGGTACGTGGCGATCATCACCGACGGCAACGGGCGCTGGGCCCAGAGCCAGGGATTGCCGGTCGTAGAGGGACACAGGGCCGGCGCCGACACGGTCAAGGCGCGGCTGCGCGACGCGGTCGAGCTGGGGATCGAGGAGCTGACGGTCTACTCGTTCTCGACCGAGAACTGGGCGCGGCCGGCGGAGGAGGTGGCGGGGCTGATGGAGATGTTCGGCGAACGGATCGCCTCCGAGACTCCCGAGCTGGATCAAGAGGGCGTGCGGATGCGTTTCATCGGCCGCCGCGAGGGCGTCTCGGAGAAGCTGATCGAGCGCATGGCCTGGGCCGAGGAGACGACCGCCGGCAATGAGCGGATCACGCTCTTCGTCGCCTTCAACTACGGCGGCCGAGCCGAGATCGTCGACGCCGCGCGGGCCTTCGAGGGGGGCGGCGAGGAGGACTTCCGCCGCCACCTCTACGCGCCCGAGATGCACGACCCGGACCTGCTGATCCGGACCAGCGGCGAGCAGCGCATCTCCAACTACCTGCTCTGGCAGTGCGCCTACTCGGAGCTGGTCTTCCGTGACGAGCTCTGGCCGGAATTCGACCGCGACGCGCTCGAGCAGTGCCTGTGCGAGTTCGAGGCGCGCCGGCGCCGCTTCGGGGCGAGGACCTGATGCAGGACCTCTTCGACGACGACCTGCTCGAAGAAGAGCCGAAACCGAAACGGCAGCCACGGCCGCCGCGCCGGCGCGCGAGTCGCCGCGCGAGCGGCGAGACCGCGAAGCGCATCCTCTTCGCGATCCCGGCGATCGTCTTCGCGATCGCGATCACGGTTGCCGGTGGCCTGGTCTTCGCGATCGCGATGATCGGCGTCGGCGTGCTCTGCCTGCGCGAGTACCTGGCGATGACGGGCAAGATGCGCCCGATCCAACGCGCCGCCTACGTCGCGGTCCCGGCGCTGATCCTCGCCGCCCATTTCGGCACCGCCTTCAACGTCCTCTTGATCCTCGCCGCCTCCTTCCCGGTGCTCTTCTTCTTCGGCGCCGACCGCCATCACCGCGACGGGATCACGATGTCGATGGGGGTGACGCTGCTCGGCATCGTTTGGATCGGCATCCCGCTGGTGCACGCGGTCCTGCTGCGCGACCTGCCGGACCACGGCGCGGCGCTCCTGATCGACGTCCTCGTCGGCACCTTCGCCGCCGACACCGGCGCCTACGCGACCGGGCGCATGTTCGGCTCGCACAAGATCGCACCCAGCCTCTCGCCGAACAAGACGCTCGAGGGGCTGCTCGGCGGCTTCCTGATCAGGACGATGGCCTTCTGGTTCGCCGGCCTCTACCAGGACTGGCTCTCGGGGGTGGACGCGCTGATCATCGGCGCCGCGGTGGCCGCGATCGCGCCGGTCGGGGATCTCTTCGAGTCGATGCTGAAGCGCGACCTCGGCACCAAGGACACCGGCAGGATCTTCGGGCCCCACGGCGGCATCCTCGACCGCCTCGACGCCGTCTTCTTCACCGTCGTCGTCGGCTACTACCTCGCGGTTCAGCTGGTCTACTGAGCTACCTACACTGCCCTAGATGAAGAAGCTGGTCATTCTCGGCAGCAGCGGTTCGATCGGCACGCAGGCGCTGGAGATCGTCGCCTCCTCCGATCGGCTGGAGCTGGTGGGCCTCGCCGCCGGCTCGAGCTGGGAGCGGACGCTTGCGCAGGCAGGAGAGCACGGTGTGCGCAGCGTCGCCTTTGCCGACGAGCGAGCCGCCCGCGCCGCGCGCGGGGCCTGGGACGGGCAGGTCCTCGGCGGTGAGGAGGGGATCCGAGAGCTGATCGCCTCCTCGGGCGCCGATCTGGTCCTCAACGGCATCGTCGGCGCCGCGGGGCTGGGGCCGACGGTCGTCGCGCTGGGCGAGGGGATCGACGTCGCGCTGGCCAACAAGGAGAGCCTGGTGATCGGCGGTGAGCTGACGATGGCCCTGGCTGAGGCAACCGGCGCGCGACTTCTCCCGGTCGACTCCGAGCACTCGGCCCTCTTCCAGCTGATCGGGGCGGAGGCTCTGCCAGGGACGGTCGACCGCCTAGTCCTCACCGCCTCGGGAGGGCCGTTCCGCGGTCGCACGGACCTCGACGGGGTCAGCGTCGAGGAGGCGCTCGCCCACCCGACCTGGGCGATGGGCGGCCGGATCACGATCGACTCGGCGACGCTGATGAACAAGGGCTTCGAGGCGATCGAGGCTCACCACCTCTTCGGCGTCCCCTTCGAGCGGATCGAGGTGGTCGTCCATCCGCAGTCGATCGTCCACTCGCTGATCGACCTCAACGACGGCGCCACGCTCGCCCACCTCGGTCACCCCGACATGCGGGTGCCGATCTCCTATGCCCTGCACTACCCGGAGCGCGCCGACGTCGACGTGCCGCGGCTCGACCTGGCGACCGTCGGCCGGCTCGACTTCGAGGCGCCTGACCTCGAAACGTTCCGCTGCCTGCGCCTCGCCCTCGAGGCGGGCAGGGCGGGGGGGACGGCGCCTTGCGTGCTCAACGCGGCCGACGAGGTGGCGGTGGCCGCCTTTCTCGCCGGGAGGATCGGCTTCGCCTCGATCGCGACGGTCATCGATCGCGTCCTGGCCGCGATGCCGGCAACCGCCCCGACCCACTTCGAAGACCTCTTCGCCGTCGACGCCGAGGCCCGCCGCCGCACCGAAGAGGCAGTCGGGGGGTTGGCAACCGTATGAACTGGCTGCTGATCTTCCTCGGCTTCTCGTTGTTGATCATCCTCCACGAGGCGGGTCACTTCTTTGCCGCCAAGGCAACCGGGATGCGAGTCGAGCGCTTCTTCCTCTTCTTCCCGCCGAAGCTGGTCTCGGTCAAACGCGGCGAGACCGAGTACGGGATCGGCGCGATCCCGGCGGGCGGCTTCGTGAAGATCAGCGGCATGAACCCCGACGAGGTGCTGCCCGAGGGGGAAGAGCACCGCGGCTACTACCAGCAGCCGGTCTGGAAGCGGATCGTCGTGATCGGCGCCGGGCCGGCGGTGAACATCGTGCTCGCCTTCGCCATCCTCTTCGTGCTGGCGCTGGGCGCCGACGACGTCAATCAAAAGGTGGCCGAGATCGTGCCGGGCTCGCCCGCCGCGAGCGTGCTCGAGAGCGGCGATCGGATCGTCGCGGTCGACGGCAAGAGCTACCCCGGCCTCGACACAGAAGCGCGGCTCGAAAGGTTCTTCGACGACGTCGGCTCGCACAGATGCGCGGGCAAGCCGAGCGACGGCTGCAAGGCGGAGACGCCGGTCGTCTTGCGGGTCGAACGCGACGGCCAGGTGAAGACGATCGCGGTCCGCCCGGAATACGAAAAGAGCGCCGGCCGCACGAGGGTCGGCTTTTCCTACGGCACCGAACCCGCAGACCTCGGCGTCGGGGGCGCCTCGCAGCGGGCCGGCGACCTGATCTGGGAGGTCAGCACTCGTACGGTGACGGTCTTCGCCAACCTCTTCGACGCGGAGCAGCGCAAGGAAGTCTCCGGCGTGGTCGGGGTCAGCGACGTCGCCAACCAGACGATCGACAAGCTGGGCACGGAGAGGGCGCTGCTGCTGCTCGCCCTCGTCAGCCTCTCGCTCGGCCTGATCAACCTCTTCCCCTTCCTGCCGCTCGACGGCGGTCACATCTTCTGGAGCCTGGTCGAGAAGGCGCGCGGCAAGCCCGTGCCCTACCGGGTGATGGAGCGGGCGGGCGCGCTCGGCTTCGTGCTGGTGATCATGCTCTTCTTCCTCGGCCTGAGCAACGACATCGGGCGCCTTACCGGTGAAGGGTTCAACGTCCGCTGAGAGGCTTACCCCTCGGTAGGCTTGCCACATGGCTTCGAAGCGGCAGATATTCGTCGGCGGCGTGCCGATCGGCGGCGGCGCCCCGGTCGCGGTGCAGACGATGACCAAGACCGAGACCGCCAACCTGGCGGCGACGATGGAGCAGATCCACAAGGTCGCCGAGGCGGGTGCCGACATCGTCCGGGTCGCGGTGCCGCGCGACGACGACGTCGAGGCACTGACGACGATCGTCAAGGACTCACCGATCCCGGTGATCGCCGACATCCACTTCAACCACACGCTGGCGCTGAAGGCGATCGACGCCGGCGCCCACTGCATCCGGCTCAACCCGGGCAACATCGGCGGCCGCGAGAAGGTCGCCGAGGTCGCGGAGAAGGCGACCGCGGCGAACGTGCCGATGCGGATCGGCGTCAACTCCGGCTCGCTGCCCAAGCACCTGCACGCGCTCGAGCGCGAGAGCCCGGTCGAGGCGCTGGTCGCCGCCGCGGTCGAGTTCGTCGAGCTGATGGAGTCGCTCGACTTCGAGAACTTCAAGGTCTCGATCAAGTCGACCAACGTGCCCAACACGATCGCCGCCAACCGGCTGCTTTCCGAGAAGATTCCCTATCCGCTCCACCTCGGGATCACCGAGGCCGGCACCAAGTGGTCGGGTTCGCTCAAGTCCTCTGTCGGTCTGGGCACGCTGCTCGCCGACGGGATCGGCGACACGATCCGGATCAGCCTCTCGACCTTCCACGCCGAGGAGGAGGTGAAGGTCGCCTGGGAGATCCTCAAGGCGCTGCAGCTGCGCGAGCGCGGCCCGGTCCTGATCGCCTGTCCGACCTGCGGTCGCCTGCAGTTCGACATGGACTCGGTGGTCGCCGAGATCGAGCAGCGGCTGGAAAGCTACGCCGAGCCGATCGAGGTGGCTGTGCTCGGCTGCGCGGTCAACGGCATCGGCGAGGCATCGCACGCCGACTTCGGCATCGCGGGGGCCAAGAACGAGGGCCTGATCTATGCCCACGGCAAGCCGCTGCGGAAGGTCCCCCAGGCGACCCTCGTCGACACCCTGTTCGAAGAGATCGACAAGTCGCTCGATCGCGGCGCGGTCGAGTTCGACGAGAACGAGTCGCGCGAGGGCGCTGCCTGGCTGGCCAGGATCGAGGCGGAGAACGCGGGTGAGCTGACGCCGGAGAAGATTGCGCGGATGGAGCATGAAGCGGCTGAAAAAGGTGAGTCGGACAAGGTTCTGCTGGATGAGGACGTATCTCCGACGGCCGGTCGACGCTTCACCAGGGCCTGATCTATAGGCGGGCGGGTCCTGTCGCGGGGCCGGGGGGC
>JBIOVV010000069.1:0-15390 GCA_044867925.1 Solirubrobacterales bacterium
CCAACCCGCTGACTTCGTGTTTTGTCCCGCAGGGCGAGAGAAAGCACGAACTCGCTCCCGGGTCGACTCGAAGAGCAGCGGGCGGATCGCGATCAGCATCGCCAGGGGGGCGGCGATCATCAGTGCCTTGGCCTGGGAGTACTCGCCGCTGCCGGCCAGCGAGGCGAGGTAGAGGATCGTGCAGGCTGCTAGGCCGGCCGGGACCGCGAAGTCGCGGCGGCGCAGCCACCAGACGCCGCCGAGCAGCACCGCGATCGCGCCGACCGCCGCCGCCAGGCCGGTCAGCTGAGCCCCGCCGGCGGCGCTCAGCCGGTAGTTGGAGGCGGGCCAGACGCCCAGCGCCTCGATCGGCGAGACCGGCCCGTAGGTGTTCGTCCCGGCGACCCGGTTGAAGCCGTGGATGAAGGCGTAGGGGCCGACGACCGTCAGCACCGCCAGGGCGCCGAGGACCGCGACGATCAGCAGCGTCGCCGGTTGGCGCAGGGTCCTCGGCCAGGCCCGCGGGGCGATCGCCCGGCGCAGCGGCGGCACGGTGAAGACCCAGAGGCCGAAGATCAGCAGCGGCCAGGCGAGCCCGGCGAAGCTGTAGGAGAAGAAGATGCCCGTGATCAGGGTCAGCCCGACGAGCGCCGACCCGGTCGCAGGCGCTCCGGCGGGGTCGTCGGCGCGCCGGCGCCGGTCGAGGTCATGGAGGAAGACCGCGAAGGCGAGGACGAAGAGCGCCTCTCCGGTCTCCTTGAAGGCGCCCTGGGCGAAGTAGGAGGCGCCGAGGTAGGGAATCGCGACCAGTGCCGCGGCAAGCACCTGGCGCCGGCGCCCGAGATCCCCGAGCGCCGCCAGCGCGGTCAGCCCGGTGAGGATGCCGATCGCGAAGACCTCGCCGACGAAAGCCTGGCCGAGGCCGATCCCGGGCACGGCGGCGACCGCCGCCGCCAGCGCGTGCGGGCCGAGCGGGTAGCCGGCTTCAGGCGCCGGCCCGAGGCCGCTGCGCAGCCACTCGGCCCAGGCCAGGTGCAGGCCGAGGTCGTTGTTGAAGCCGACGCCGATGATCCCCCAGCGGCCGCTGATCGCGAACGGGATCGAGAAGGCGAGGGCGATGAGAACGGCGACCAGCAGCCCCTCGCGCAACCGCGAGGCGCCGTCTCCGCGCCGTGGCGCGCGCCAGAGCAGCACCGCCGCGACGAGGACGAGAGCGATCAGGCCGAGCGTCGAGCTGGTCGCGTGCCCCGGCGCTCGCGCGAGGAAGCCGGTCACCGTCAGCACCGCTCCGAAGCCCACCACGGGCGCCAGCCAGCTGCGCGAATCGCCCGCGCCGGTGAGGCCGAG
This sequence comes from Solirubrobacterales bacterium, assembly GCA_044867925.1. GTDB lineage: Bacteria > Actinomycetota > Thermoleophilia > Solirubrobacterales > 70-9 > VRUE01. The sequence goes on from JBIOVV010000069.1 coordinate 1,327, forward strand.
GATCGCGCGTCCCACCAGTAGCGAGGCAGCGCAGATCAGCGCCGCCGAGGCATAGGTCCCGATCATCAGGGGCGGAAACTATGGCAGCGAGGGCCGCCCGCGCCGCCTCGGCTCAATACTTCTCCGCCGCGCGCTCCAGCGTCTCGCGCAGGTTGTCGCCGCGAAGCGGCCCGTCGTGCCCGGTGCAGACGACGGCCGGTTCCAGCGCGGCCAGCTTGCGCACCGACTCCTTCGCCTTGGCGTGGTCCCAGCCCCAGGCGGGGTGGGGCACGCTCGCCTCGCCCTCCGGCAGGGGCCGCCCCATCTTGGTCGAGTCGATCAGGTAGACCACGTCGCTGACGATCGCCACGCGGTCGCTCTCGCGCCAGAGCCCGATCAGGCCGGGGGCGTGGCCGGGGAAGTGGATGACGCGGAAACCCGCGATCTCATCTCCCTCGGAGACCGTGCCGTCGATCTTCACCGCGCCGCCGCTCCAGCGGCGGAGCAGCATCGGGTAGATCCAGCGCGCAGGAGCCGGAAGCCGTGAGATTTCGAGGTAGGGCCACTGCGCCGCGTCGCTTTCGGCATCGGCGACCTCGTCGGGATGGCAGAAGACCGGAGCCCCCATCGCGGGGGCCGTGCCGCGATGGTCGGCGTGGGCGTGGCCGAGCACGATCCGCCTCAGCCCGCCCAGCTGCTGGGCCGCGACGCGCGTCTGCTTCACCATCGCCTTGGTGCCGGCATCGAACTGCACCACCCCGTCGCCGTCCTCGAGGAAGTAGATGTTCATCGACTTGCGCGTATCCCCCCGCAGCAGCCAGACCCCGTCGGCGACCTTCTCCATGATGAGATCAGCCTAATGCCCGTTATCTGGAAGGTGGGAATGGCGGTCCTGATCGCCTGTCTGGTCGCCTCGATGGCGATCGCGATCGTCCGCCTCGCCACGACCCCCACCGAGATCCTCGGCGACGGCTTCCGCGGCCTCCCCGTTCGCGGCCACGAGTCCCGTTAGTATCGGCCGGGTTCAGCGACCGAGCAGAGGAGGCGGCGTGTTCACTCGCATCGTGGTTGGAACCGATGGATCGGAGACGGCCGCCGAGGCGGTTCGTCAAGCGGTCGACCTCGCCAAGCTCGCCGGCGCCCAGCTCAGCATCGTCAGCGCCTATCAGCCGATTTCGAAGCGCCGGGTGGAGGGCGAGAAGGAAGGCGCCCCGCCGGACGTGCAGTACGAGATCGGCCCTCGCGAGGACGTCAACCTCGTGCTCGATGCGGCCGCCGCGGCAGCGCGCAAGGAGGGGATCGAGGTGCAGACGCACCCGGTCGAGGCCGATCCCGCCGAGGCGATCCTCAACGTCGCCGAAGAGACCAAAGCCGACCTGATCGTGGTCGGCAACAAGGGCATGACCGGGGCCCGGCGCTTCCTCCTCGGCAGCGTCCCCAACAACGTCTCCCATCACGCGCCCTGCAGCGTGATCGTCGTCCGCACCACCTAGTCCACGGGTTCAGCCGGTTGCTTCGGTCGCCAGGCCCGCGTCGATCAGGCCGGCGCCCTGGCGGGTCTCGGGCTGGCCGAGGTCGCGTGCGGTCCGGCGCAGGCGCTGGGTGACCCCGGCCACGCGGCCGGGCTTCTTCGTCAGCTTGACCGTGCCGCTGGCGAGCACCATTGCCGCGACCGCGGAGACGTGGGCGGCCGACATCGAGGTGCCGATGTAGTTGCCGGGCTCGGCGAAGCGGCGGGTGTTGCCGGCCTTCAGCGTCACCTGGTAGATCGAGCCCGCCGAGATCGAGGGACAGCCCGGCGCGGGTGGCCCGCCCCCCGGCGCGATCAGGTCGACGTCGCGGCCCATCAGCGAGTAGCCGCCCAGGCAGCCGCCCTCGGTGCTGCCACCGACGCCGATCACGTGTGGGCCGGTCGCGGGTGGGGCGACGCATGCCTCCGAGCCGAGATTGCCGACCGAGGCAACCGCGATGACGCCGCGGCTGTAGGCGAAGCGCAGTGCTTCGTCGACCTCGGGCACCTCGCGGGCGCAGCCGAAGTTGAAGCTCATGTTGATCACATCGGCTCCGTTGGCGACGGCGAAGCGGATGCCCTTGGCGATCTGGTCGGCGCGGCCGCGGCCATGGGCATCGAGGACCCGTACCGGCATCAGCTTCGCTCGGAAGGCGAGACCGGCGAGGCCGATGCCGTTGTTCGTCTTCTCGGCGATCGTGCCGGCGATGTGGGTGCCGTGGCCATTTTCGTCCAGGGGCAGGCGGTCGTCGTCGACGAAGTCATAGCCCTTGGCGAACTGGCCGGCGGTGAAGTCGGGGCTGCGGCGGAAGCGCTTGCCCTTGGCGCGGTAGGCGATGCCGGTGTCGAGCACGGCGACCGTCATCCCTTCGGCGCCGGGACGACCGGCTGCTTCGAGGTGTTCCCAGGCGCCGATCGCGTCGATTCCACCCGGTGAGACCGGCACCAGCGGCGTCGCAACGCCCTCCCAGGGCAGGAAGTTCCACTGCTTCGCCACCCAGCCGCCCGGTGGCCCCGGCGCTCCGCTGAGCGGGCCGGGGTCGTTGGGGACCGGGCTGGTCGGTTCTGCGGCGATTGCGGAGGCGGTGGCGAGGTAGTTCGGCACCGCGTATTCGACCGCCGACTTGCCCCGCATCGCCGCCGCCGTCTCGCGGACGTCGGCCCGCGGGGGCAGCACAACCGTCCGCGCCCGGTCGGCGCCGGCGAGCTTGACGATCAGCTGATGCGGGGCGAAACCGTGCGCGGCGGCGACGCCGGGGGCGGCGTCGGCGGGCGCGGGGCCCAGCGCTAGCGCTGCGAACAGGGTCGCGGCGGCGGTCGAAAGGCGTCGTTTCATCTTGCGTCTGGGCTCGCAAATCCCTGCAGTCGTGCGAGCCCCCTCCTAACACCTGCCCGCCGGCGAAGTTGTAGTGCCACATACTCCCGTATGCATGCCGGATGCTGCCAACCAGAGCTCCGCTGAGCGGCTGATGGCGCTCGCGATCGAGCGTGCCCGCGAAGCTGAAAGCCATGGCGACGTGCCGATCGGCGCGGTCCTCGCCCGCGGCGACGAGATCCTCGCGGCGGCCGGCAACGAGCGCGAGCTGCGCGCCGACCCGACCGCCCACGCCGAGATCCTCGCGATCCGCGCCGCCGCCGAGGCGCTGGGCGGCTGGCGCCTGCCCGGCACGACCCTCTACGTAACGCTCGAGCCCTGCGCCATGTGCGCCGGCGCGATCGTCCTCGCCCGTATCCCCGCCGTCGTCTTCGGCACCCCCGACCCGAAGGCCGGCGCCGCCGGCAGCGTCCTCGACGTCCTCGCCGAGCCCGCTCTCAACCATCGCCCCGAGGTGAAGGGCGGAGTGCTCGAGGCCGAGTGCGCGGCGCTGCTGCGCGACTTTTTCATGGCACGGCGGAGCGGAGAGGGTGGGATTCGAACCCACGAGGCGGGTTAACCCCGCCCACGCGATTTCCAGTCGCGCTCCTTAAGCCACTCGGACACCTCTCCGGGACTCCAAGCGTATTGCCTCGCGCGCATCGCTTGGTGCAACGCTTTGCGGCTCCCAGAGAACCAAAGCGCGTTGCACCCGGGTTGCTCAGGCGGCAGCGACCTGCGCCGCCCCGGCTGGCGCGGGGGCAGGCATCGGCAGCACGATCGCCTCTGCCTCGGAGATCGGGGTCGCCGGGCGGTGGCCGCGCAGGCGCTCGTGGCTGCAGACGACGTAGCACCACTCCATCAGGTGCATGCGCGATGAGGAGTCGATTTCGGTGATCGTCGCGCCGACAAGGTGGCGCCCGTCCGCCCCGCGGCAGGAGCGCACCTCGACCTGGGCCGCGACCTCGTGCGGCTGGCCCGCGGCGTCGTTCAGCTGGAGCAGGACCGCCGGTTTGGCGCCAACCGCGAGTGGGGCGTCGAGGACGAGTCCGACTCCGGCCGCGCTGGCGTCGATCAGCCGTCCGGTCACGTGGCCGGCCTCCGAATAGCACTCGGCGGGCGCGTCGCCCTCGAAGCGGTAGACGAGGCGCCGCTGGTGGCGGCGGCCGACGGCGAGGAGGGTGCGCAGGATGCGGCGCAGCTCGATCAAGCCGAGCAGCGGTACGACGACGGCGGCGACGCCGGGCAGGTCGGGCAGCGGACCGGCCCCGGCCAGGTCGAGCAGGCGCAGCAGGGTCCCGGCGCCGACGATGAAGGCGCAGGCCAGCACCAGGGGCAGCTTGCGGACCGACTCGATCCCACCGCCGCCGGTGCCCTGCTTCGGGGTCACCTTGAAGGCGGTGCGGCCGGGGCGGAAGATGCAGCGCAGCGCCCGCGTGTAGATCTCCATCGTCAGCAGCTCGTAGTGGGCGGTCTCGCCGATCTTCATGTAGCCGCGGGCGAGCGCGGCGCCGGCGCCGAGGTTGAGCGTCACGTAGGGCAGCCAGAGGGCGACGAGCGCGCCGATGCTGATCTTCATCGGCAGCTCGCCGGTCCAGAGCACCAGGCCAAGGGTCAGCATCAGCAACAGCCGCATCGGCGGCGCCAGGTAAGCGAAGAGGCTGGCGAAGTAGGAGAGGCGCTGCAGCGGTCGCAACTCGGAGGCGCGCAGGGGGGACTCGGGCAGAGTGAAGACGGCGAGGTTGCCGCGCGCCCAGCGGTCGCGTTGCAGCAGGTAGCCGTCGAGGTCATGCGGCGCCAGGCCCTGGACCAGGACCTCGTCGTGGTAGCGGCTCTTCCAGCCGTGGCGCTGCATGCGGATCGTCGTGTGGAAATCCTCGGCGATCGTCTCGGTGGCGACGCCGCCGATCTCGAGCAGCGCCTGGCGGCTGATCAGCGCCGCCGAGCCGCACCAGTAGGCGGCGCCGTGACGGTCCTTGCCGGGGCAGACGACGCGGTAGAAGAGCGACTGCTCGTGGCGGCCGACCGCGTAGTGCTGGGCCGAGTCGTGGTTGAAGAAGTCGTGGGGGCTCTGCACCAGCGCCATGCGCTCGTCGTCGAAGTAGCCGACCATCGCGTCGAGCGCGTCCGGCATCGGCACGTGGTCTGCGTCCAGCATCAGCACCAGCTCGCCCTCGGTGCGGGGGAGTGCCGCGTTGATGTTGCCGGCCTTGGCGTGCGAGTTGTCGGGGCGGATCAGGTAGCGAGCGCCGGCGATCTTCGCCAGCTCCTCCATCTCCGGCCGTCGCCCGTCGTCGAGCAGGTAGGTCGTGTGGGGGTAGGTGAGCGCGCGGCAGCCGGCCAGGGTCGCGGCGATCACCTCACTGGGCTCGTCATAGGTGCAGACGTAGACGTCGATCGAGCGCCCCGGCGTCGCGGCGGGCCGCGCCACGGGGGGCCGCGACCAAGAGAACCAGGCCAGCGTGCCAAGCGCCCAGATCCCGTAGATCTCGGTCACCAAGAGCATCCCGAAGGCGACCGGGCTGGCCCCTTCGCCGCTCCAGCCGATCCGCCAGGTCAGGTAGCCGACGCCCCAGAGCAGGGCAGCGACCGCAAGCGTGCGCAGCAGCAGCGGACGGCGATCGAAAAAGCTCCCCACACGGGTTTGCCCTGTGCCTTGCATGCCCAGTCCATCGGCGCACACGCCTCGGTTCTTGAGCTTCGCCAGGCCGCTTCCGCGCGTCAGGCTAGGACTTGCCCTCGACCCCACCCGGTGTGAGCAACGACAGCGGCTCCACGTCGATGAGGCCGGCGATCTTTTCCACGCTCTTCAGGGTCAGGTTGCGCTCGCCTCTCTCGATGCCCCCCATGTAAGTGCGATGGACGCCGATTTCGTCGGCGAACGCCTCCTGGCTGAGGCCCCGCGCATTCCTGTAGGTCCTCAGGTTGCGGCCCACCGCCCGCTGCAGATCGCCCTCCACCGGAGGGACATTCCTGAATCGCTACTCGACAGTCTACAGACTGATGAGTAGCGATTTCGGTACTGTCTGCGCGAGCTGTAACCAACCGGTCCCTGCATGGTCCGAATCTGCTCGGTAGCCTTGATGTCAACCGTGCTCAATGTTATTTAGCAATCAGTAGATGTCGCTCTTACTCCATCTCATCGGCGGCCGAGAAATTCGGCTGGGTGTCGATCCGGAGGAATGGGCTTCTGCGTTTGACGATGCCCTCGACCGGAACGAGGCGATCCAGGTCGAGGATCCATCTGACGGCGGGAAGTTCGGGATCAATCCTCGGGCGGTTCTCTACTGGAAGGTGGAGGCGGATCCAAGGCTTCCGGAAGATCCTCCTCGGGCTCGCTGACTTCTGCCTCGAGCACGACTCTGGGCTCCTCTTCGAAGCTGCCGCCGATCTTGGTTCCACCGCTGGAAAAGCCGAACGGGCCCCTCATGCGTGGGCTGACCGCGCAAAAGAGAGCCACGCCCAGCGCGAAAGCGACGATGCCCGACCACTTGGATGCCGTGAGGCACACTGCCACGACAGCGAGGCACGCAATACCCAGCACGTCGGTGCGAATGTGGGGCCACGAGTTGCGCATGCTCGAGCTGCCTACAGCTGAGGTCCCCTCCCTCTGATACTCAAGAAGTCCTATCTATAAACGAAACCGTTCCCCGGAATGTCTACCACTTCGAGGGCGCTTAGGCAAAGCGCTGCTCGGGCCGGCCGGGGCGGCTTCGCTCGAAGGCCATCAGCGAGACGAAGGTGGTGGTCCCGCGCTCGCCGGACTCGGCGAGTCGATCGGCGTTCTCTTTCTGGATCTCGACGATCCGCTTGAAGTGGGCCTGCATCTCTTTCGAGAGCTCCCGCCTTCCCTGCTTGTCGAGGGTGACGCAGTCCCACATCAGCACGACGTCGTCATCGGCCTCCATCTTCTCCGCTCGAAATGACGCCATCGTCTCGGCCACGATCGCCTGGATCAGGACGCTGATCACTTCGCGGCGCGCCTCGATGGGCATCGCCTGGTAGGCCTCGTCGCTGACTTCCGGGGTCGCCAGAGCCCTGTAGAAGTGCTGGGTCGCGTTGCGGACCTTGGCCGTGCCTGCCGATTCGATGCAACCGCAGGCGAACAGCTCGCGGATGTGGTTGTTGACTCGCTGCGTGCTGATGCCGAGGATCTTGGCGATCTGGCTCGGGCTGTGCTTGCCCTCGGCAAGGATCGCCAGGGCATCGATTCGAGTGCCGTTCCCCACCGCGTAGGCGACGGCCTCGTCAGCTGAGCGCGTCCGCTCCGCCGCGGGCTTGCGGATTTTTCCTGCGTCGTCCAAAACCGCCTCCTTGTCGGCAAGGTGACTCGGGCGGGTCAAGCATAGGGAGAGATCCACGGCTCTTTTGCTCTGTAAATCCTTACCATTGTCGAACCGTAACTCGATGTCCATGGAGGTGAGACGATGACCATCGCTTTGGTAACGCCGGTAGTTCCCAGCCTGCAGGTGCTGAAGCACCGCTAGCCGCCTGCGCCCGCGGGGGCAGAAGGCTGCTGCCGCGGGCGCTCGATCCTCAAAACGTTGGGCAGGACCTGGCGCTCGTCAGCCTCGCCAAATCCTGCCCCATGTCTCTCAGCGAGTCTTGAAGCTGGACAGCAGCGGAGCCACGATCGGGCACGGCTTGATCGTCATGACATCACCCCCTTCCCTTTGAACATAAGTCTCTTGAATACTTAGAAAAGATTAAAGCAATCAAAAAGAATCAGAACAGGGAGGAGCGTTTACAGCTAATTTTCTGTTCAAACAAACCAGCCCGTACCAATGAGGCTTGGATGAAGCGCCAGGCAAACGGGCAAGAGAGGAGCGGGCGTGACCGCAAAAACAGGCGGCAGATCGGCAAGCAAGGCGCCGCGGCAGCAGGGAAAGGAGAAGCTTCCCCTTCAGATGAGGCTTCTAAAGGCGTTGGCCCACCCCCTGCGGGTCGCGATCCTCGATCTCATGAACACCGGGGAGTGGAGCCCCAACGAACTGAAGAAAGCGCTCGGCGAGGGGTTGAGCCAGGTCAGCTACCACATCAAGGTGCTCAAGGACTTCGGGATGATCGAGATGACGAGGACCGAGCCGCGCCGGGGAGCCGTCGAGCACTACTACAGGGCAACCGAGCGAGCCTTCGTCCCCTCCGGCATCGCAAGCGACATCCCCAAGGTGGCGCAGCGCATAATCGGAAACGGCATTCTGGAGAGCATCGAGCGAGATGTGGCCGACTCGCTCAAAGCGGGCACGTTTTACGACCGCGACGACTGGCATGTCGGCTGGCTCCCTGTAGATCTCGACGACCAAGGCTGCCAAGACGCCGAGAAGCTGGCGGATCAGTTCATTGAAGACTTCCTGAGAATTGAGACCGAGTCGGCTAACCGGCGTGCCGCCGGCGAGAGCGAGGACAAGCACATTTGGACTAGCGCAGTCCTCTTAGTGTTCGGCTCAAAGGACGGCAAGATGGCGAACGTGCCCGCTTGGAAGACCGGCCGTGAGCCCAATGCGCAAAGCAATAGATCCACACACTCAAAGTCGCGAACCAAAAAGCGTAATCCATAAATCGACTTCTTGAGCGCAGGAGTCTTTTTCACCTCCTTTTCGCGTCTCCGTAGCCGATGTGCCACCCCAGCCTGCTGGTCTGCCTCGTCGGCGGCCGAGAGATTCGGTTGGGTGTCGAGCCAGAGGAGTGGGCGTCTGTCTTCGACGAAGCCCTCGCCAAGAACGAGGCCATCCAGATCGAGGATCCCGCCGACGGCGGGAAGTTCGGGATCAATCCACAGGCGGTGCTCTACTGGAAGGCCGTGCCTGGCTCCCGCTAGTCTCCGTGCCGCCGATAGGATTTGGCTTTGCAGTGCCCCGGAGGGGTGCCGGAGTGGTTGAACGGGGCAGTCTCGAAAACTGTTGGCGTCGCAAGGCGCTCGTGGGTTCGAATCCCACCCCCTCCGCTTTCTTCGCCTCTCGTTAGGTCCTCTGTGCCGGCTCCGAAGCCCTCGGCTCGGCGCGCTCAATCGCGCTCCTAGAGCCATCCGCACCTCCATACCATTCTCGTTCCTTGACAAAGCCAAACTCGTCTGTTTATCTTCTCCATGTCGTTTAGGAACCCGACTGTCAGTTCAGGGAACCCGCTTGTTTGAGCGCGACACCACAGGGACATAACCGAGCCTCGAGGAAGCCGCAAAGGGAAGCGGCGGGCAGAGGGGCTCACGGGACAAGGAGAGAGCTACGTGAGACGCCACGCGAAGGCATCGTCTGCGGGATCGACCATGCGCCGGGCCAAGGGCTTCGGTCGCCTTCGAGCGCTCGCCGTTGCGCTGGCCGCTCTCTTTCTCCTTGCGCTCGTACCCGCAGGCGCAATCGCCGCCGTGGATCCCGCATACCTCGGCGCCTTCGGTCCCGACGGTACGGAAGCGACCTCCTTCGACCGCGTCGAAGCCATCGCCGTCGACGAAGCGACCGGAGTCATCTACGTCGGCGACATCCAAAAACAGGTCCTCTACAAGTTCGACTCAGAAGGCAACCCGCTCGACTGGGGCGGCTCCGGCCTCAACATCACGGGAAACGAAATCACCGGGCTCTCCTTCAACGAAGACAATCAGGTCACCGTCGACTCTGAAACCCACGTCGTCTACATCACCAGCGGTAACAGCATCAGAGCTTTCGAGGCCGATGGCGAACCACATCTTTTCAGCGCAGGCCCGGGAGAAGGGACGAGTGAAATCGAAATTGCAACCGATCTCAAGGGAGTCGCGGTCGACTTGGAAGGGAACGTGTATGCGGCTAACTCGTCATCTAGTGGAGTGGAACCCAAGGTTCGCATCTATTCGCGATCCGGCGCTCCGCTGGTCAACTTCGAACCAAACTCTGGGCCACCAAGAAAGCTGGCCGTTGCTCCCACTGGAAGCCTTTACTTTACGAGTTTTGGAGGCATAGCCAGCCTGGAGCCGTCGCAGTTTCCGGTCACCGCCTCCACCACCTACGCGTTTGGGGGATCGCTTACGGATGAGTTTTCAACCTCGGTGACTATCGATCCGATGACCAGCTTCGTTTATGGGGGCCTGGGTGTGGGTGAATCGGATCGTCGCGTCGCAGTGTTTGACGAAGACGACAACTTCGTAGGGAATCTGGGCGCGGCGGGTGAAGCCGGAGAACTCGCTGGCGTCGCAAATGGGGTGGCCGTCAACGGGGGAAGCGAACGGGTCTATGTGGCGGATTTGACAGGAAACGGTGCGCCAGACCAGGTGAAGATCTTCGAGACCTTCACCTTCCCGGTCATCGCCCCGACGATCACGGCGACCTCGGTCATCGACCTCAACCTCTTCACGGCGACGCTTCGCGCCACGGTCAACCCCAACACCCTGCAGAGCACCTACCACTTCGAGTACGGGCTCGAAGACTGCAAAGTGAGCGCCTGCACCAGCACCCCGGAGGGCACGATCGCCCCGGCTCACAAGCCCGTCAACGTCGCCCCGGAGGAAATCGAAGGCCTTCAGCCCGGCACCACCTACCACTACCGGGTCGTCGCCACGAACGCCAAAGGCACCACCGAGGGCCCCGACAAGACCTTCACCACGCCGCGCAGCGGCCTCGGCTTCGGATTGGCCGACGCCCGCGCCTGGGAGATGGTCTCGCCCTCGAACAAGTTCGGTGGCAAGATCCTCCACTTCAGCCAGGGCGTGATGCAGGCTGCCGCCGACGGCGAGGGAATCGCCTATGAGTCGGTCACCTCCCTGGAAGCGAACCCCGACGGCAACAGGGCGATCGACACCTCGACCGTGCTCGCCCGCCGCAGCGCCTCTGGCTGGCGCTCCAAGGACGTAACGCCGCCCCACACCGACGTCGGTCAGCTGCGCTTCGGCGGCGAGTACAAGACCTTCAGCACCGACTTGGGCAGGGCCCTGCTGGAGCCCCAGGGCGACACCCTGCTCTCCCCCGAAGCCTCAGAAGAAACCGCCTACTTGCGCGAGAACACCGAACCGGGCACCTACCGGCCGCTGGTCACCGGCAAGGAAGGCTTCGCCAACGTGCCGCCGGGCACCGTCTTCGGCGGCGGGGCCGGATCGGCGGAAAGCCCCGTGGCCGTCAGGGCAACCGATCCCGCCCTCGCCCACCCGGTCCTCAAGTCGCGCGCGCCGCTCGTGGCCGGGGCTGACTCGGGCAGCCTCTACCAGTGGGACGACGGCCAGCTGCAGCCCGTCAGCGAGCTCCCCGCGAGCGAGGGCGGCGCCATCGTCTTCGCAGAGGCCGGAGGGGGAATCGGTTCCGTACGCAACGCCGTCTCCGAGGACGGATCGCGGGTGTTCTGGGGCAAGGGAGATTACTTCTCGATCAGCGGCAGCAATATCACGGGGCTCTACGTCCGCGACACGGTCGCACAGGAGACGGGCAGGCTCGACGTCCTTCACGGCGGCAGCGGCGAAGGGGAAAACAGGCCGGTCTTCCAGGGCGCGAGCGCCGACGGGTCCGTCGCCTTCTTCAGCGACGTCCAGCGGCTGACAGCGGACGCCAGCCCGGGAACGGAGACCCGCGACCTCTACCGCTGCGAGGTCGGCCCGCTCGAAGACGGCATCCTCGGCTGCACCAGCCTGATCGACCTCAGCGCCCCGATCGCGGGTTCCGAAGAAAGGGCCGAAGTCCTCGGCGTGGCCCCCGCGCTCAGCCAGGACGGAGCGCGGATCTACTTCTTCGCCCGCGCCGTGCTCGACACCGCGCCCAACGAAGCGGGTGAGACCGCCGCCGCCGGCGAGCCCAACCTCTACCTCTGGGAAGAGGGGCAGGGCAGGCGCTTCATTGCGACGCTCTCGGAGCGAGACAAGCCCGACTGGGGTCTCACGTCCGGTGCGGGGGACAGTTCTCCCGGGCAGTCCTCCAAGTCCAGCTCCTCGGGCTCCCCCGACGGGCGCTACCTCGCCTTCATGTCGGAGCGCAGCCTGACTGGATACGACAACCGTGACGTCAAAAGCGAGGAGCCGGTCGAGGAGGTCTTCCGCTACGACGCGGTGACGGACCGCCTCGACTGCGTCTCGTGCAACCCCTCGGGCGCCAGCCCCGTCGGGCAGCTCTCCAACCCGACCGACGAAGACGCGTCCCGCGCCGACACCCAAGACAACTGGACACAGCGCTGGGTCGCGGCGATCCTCTCTCCGGCACAGGAAAGCAAGCCGACGATCGGCCTCGCCTTCTACCACCCGCGCGTCGTCCTCGACAACGGCCGGGTCTTCTTCAACGCGGTCGACTCGCTGGTCTCCGCCGACTCAAACGGCGAGTGGGACGTCTACCAGTACGAGCCGACCGGGGTGGGCGACTGCACCTCCACCTCGGAAGGAGCCGCGATCGCGAGGTCGGCGGGGGGCTGCGTATCGCTGATCTCCTCCGGGACCGCTGAAGAAGAAGCGACCTTCGTCGACGCCAGCGAAGACGGCGACAGCGTCTTCTTCATCACCCCGGCGCGTCTTTCAGTCCTAGACGAAGACTTCGAGGACGACGTCTACGTCTCCCGTGTGAATGGCGTCACCGCGACCCTGCCGGCGATCAACGAATGCCTCGGCGAAGCCTGCCAGCCGCCGCCCAACCCACCGAATGACCCAACACCCGCCAGCGCCAGCTTCCGCGGCGCCGGCAACGTCGCCTCAGAGCGCTGCCCCAAGAGCAAGCGCAGGGTGATGCGAAACGGCCACCCGCGCTGCGTGGCCAAGAAGCACCACAAGAAGAAGCGCGCCCACAAGAAGAAGAGAGCCGCCGACAAGCGGAGGGCGGGCCGATGAGAGGACGAGTCGCAAAGAGCCAGCGTCCCTCAACCGCACCGATCAAGGAGACACCGAGAATGCAGCACAAGCGCCTCGCCCGCACCATCGCCCTCGCCGCAACCGCAACGGCGCTTTTGGGCCTGCTCTTCGCAAGCTCGGCCTCCGCCGCACCGTCGCCCTGGTGGCAGGTGCTCGACGGCAGCCGTCCCTCACATCTGTGGGAAGCGAGCGACAGCGTGCAGGAAATCACGACGGAAATCGGCGAAGTCGAAGAATTCGGCGAAACCTACGTCGGCGTCCTCGCCTTCGTCGAAGTGGAAGGCAACATGGTCGGCTGTCTCGGACAAGGCGGAGCCGGTCTCTTGTGCGGAGCGCTCGGCCTCCCGACGCTTGAAACCGCCTCCCAGCTGGAAGCGACCCTGGAAACGGCCTACGGCCAAGACTTGGAGGTAACGGGCGGTCCGGTCGGCAGCGACCCCTTCGTCGTGAGGATTCCCGGCGGCGTCGCTCCGATCAGGTTCGGCTCATTCTTCATGGTCGGCAATGTGACGAACAAAGTCCTCTCCCCCGGCGGCAGCGGCCGCCTGCTGCTGACGATCACCAACCTCGGTGACGCGCCGGTGGTCGGAACCGAGGTGCCGGTGACGATCAAAGACGAGCTGCCAGAGGGAGCGATCGCCACGAGCGCCAAGGCGACCGCCGGCGTCCAGGGCAAATCGGGCCCGGTCGACTGTGCGGTCGAAGCGCCCGATGAAGTCCTCTGCACTTTCGAAGGCACCCTGCCCCCCTATGAATCGATCGAGGTCGAAGTCCCGGTCAACCTCATCGGCAGCCCGCCCACGCAGGGCGCCCCAGGGACGATCACGGTCTCCGGCGGCAACGCTCCGAGCAAAAGCAGCCCCCAGACGATCACCGTCAGCCCCGACCCGGTCCCCTACGGGGTCGAGCGCTTCTCCGCCCAGGCAGAAGAAGAGGGCGGCGCCATCGCCCGCCAGGCGGGCGGGCACCCCTTCCAGTTCACCACGACGATCCAGCTCAACGCCGGTGGCTGGACTCAGGACCGCAACGGCAACGACGTGGTCGAACAGCCCGCCCTGCCGCGCAACCTGCGCTTTCCCCTGCCCTCGGGCCTGGTCGGCAACGCGACGGTGATGCCGCAGTGCGCGATGGAGGATTTCCTCACACACCGACCGGGCCCAGCTGTGCTCTACGTCAACAAGTGCTCCGCCGAGGCGGCGATCGGCGTCGCCGCGGCGACCTTCAACGTCCCCGGCACCCTCGACTACATGCGCGAGGCCGTACCCGTCTTCAACCTGCCGCCGGCATTCGGCGAGCCGGCAAGGTTCGGGATCATGCCCGGCGGCGACCCGGTCGTGATCGACACCGCGCTGGATCCCGACACCCACCAGATCATCGCCAGCGTCCGCAACACCACCCAGGTGGCGCAGTTCCTCTCCAGCACGCTCTCGCTCTGGGGCT
>JBIOVV010000070.1:0-62551 GCA_044867925.1 Solirubrobacterales bacterium
GCCCACCGCCCTGGGCCAAGACAATCGCCACCGCCGCAAGCAGGAAGAAGATCCCGACGATGTCGTTACGCGCCTCCCCGGCTTGGTCGCTAAGCGCGGGAACGCTCAACGCGATCGCCGTCAACGACAGGGATGCCGGAGCCACCTTGTAGGGACGCCCAATGCACCAGCCAGCCAGCAGGCAACCCACGAACCAGCCGAGATTCAGCAACGGCGACAGGACGTCTCGATCGAACGCGAGCATCCCGACGGCATGCACCACCTCCGAATTAGCCGGATAGAACCAAGCCAGGAATTGCGGCGCGATGAAGTGCAGCCCCCACGTATCGCCACCCTGAAAGAACCCCGCCGCAAACGGCCCGTGGTACCAGGTCGAATCGAACCCGGTCATCCCCGTCCCTAGCTTCGTCTTTACCTCCAGGCCGAACTTGACCACCGCGACCGCCGCGATCCCCAGGGCAACCAGCGTCGCCGGCGAGGGACGGCTGGGGGGTCCCTCTCGCTTGCTGGGCTTTTCGCCTTCAAGTGGGCAGCGCTCGCTGAGCGGTCTGTGCGAAAAGCAGGACGCCGCTGCACGAGAGGGACCCCCCAGCCGTCCCCCCATCGCCACCCTGAGCCCCGCCCCAACCACGATCACGACGGCGAGATACGGACCGATCTCCAGCCAGCCGAACGCGCCAAGGAGCTCCGCGACCCAAAGCACTCCGGCTATGGCAAGGACGGCGGCGACGAGTTGGGCCGAAAGGCCGGAGAGCTCAGGCATCAGCTTGCGCCTGGCCGACGTGGCTCCGAGCCAGGCGAAGCCGACGATCAGGCACAGCACGGCGACCCCGAGCAGGTAGCGGCCGAGGTCGAGCATCTAGCGCCGCCGCAGGAGGCGGGTGATCTGCTCCAGCTCTGCTATCCGCAGCAGCTTGGCCATCCCCAGGTAGACCAACCCCCCCAGTGCCAGGCCGACGCCCAGCGAGACGATCTGGCCGACCAAGCCGCGGCCGAGGGCGCTGTCGAGCACGTCCCAGACGCCGAAGCTGACCGCCGCGAGCGCCGCGGCGGCGACCGTGATCCGGATCGCCGTCTCGAGCAGGCGGCCGAGCTCGAGGCCGGCGAGAATGCGGCGCAGGATGATGGTCTGGAGCGCGACGCTGGCGGCGGTCGCGAGCGCGGTGGAGGCGACGATGCCGCCCACGCCCAGGTGGTAGAGACCGAGCGCTGCCAAGGCCGTGATGGCGAGGTTGGCGGCCGCGATCCCGGTCGGCACCCAGGGCCGCTGCAGGCTGAAGAAGGTGCGGGTGAGGAGCAGGAAGAGGCCGTTGGTCGGCAGCGAGAAGGCGAACCAGAAGAGCGCGGTGGCGACCAGCGTCGTCTGCTCGGGGGTGAACTCGCCACGCTGGTAGACGAGCCGGATCATCGGCTCGGAGAGGACCAGCACCGCCGCCGCCGCCGGCACCAGGACGAAGAGGATCTGGCGCATGCCGTTGGCCATCGTCGCCCGCAGGTTCTCGAGCTCGCCGCGGGAAGCGAAGCGGGCGAGGGTCGGGAAGAGCACGGTCGCGATCGCGACCGAGAAGATTCCCTGCGGCAGCTGGTAGATGCGGAACGCCTTGTCGATCGCCGCCGGCGACTGATCGCTGACGAAGGTGGCGAAGAAGCTGTTGATCAGCAGGTTGAAGTTGATCAGGCCGAGGCTGATCGTCACCGGCAGCATCAGCAGCAGCACCCGCCGCACGTCGGGGTTGCGCCACTCGAAGCTCCACTCGAACTTGAACGGCGTGTTGCGCAGGTCGAAGGTCGGGATCAGCAGCTGGACGAGGGTGCCGACCAGGATTCCGATCGCGTAGGCGTAGATCCGGTCCTGGCCCTCGAACATCGGCGCGACGAGGACTACCACGGCGATGATCGTCAGGTTCCAGAAGAGCGGTGAGATCGCGAAGGCGCCGAAGCGGTCGTAGCTGTTGAGGATGCCGACGACGACGCCGCTGACCCCGAGCAGGATCAGGATCGGGAAGAGGACCTGCGAGAGGGTGATCGTGAGGTCGAGGATCTCGCCCTCGAAGCCGGGCGCGAAGAGCGGCATGACGAAGGAGGCGGTGAGCACGAAGAGCGCCGTGATCGCGCCGAGCACGAGGGTGACGAGGAGCAGCAGCGTCGAGGCGAGGCGAAAGGCCTCGCGGTAGTTCTTGCGCTCGAGCTGCTCGGTGAAGATCGGCACGAAGGCCGGCTGCAGGGCCGCGTCGGCGAACAGAGCGCGAACCAGGTTGGGTACCTGGAAGGCGATCGTGAAGGCCGACATGGGGCCCGATACGCCGTAATAGGAGGCAGCGACGATCTCGCGGCCCAGGCCGGCGATGCGCGAGGCGGCGGTCGCTACGGAGAAGAACGCGGTCGAACGGGCGATGCGGCCGGCCTGGCGGTTGGGAGACGGGTTTTCGCTCGGTTCCTCGCCGGGGGCGAAGGCCTCGGCATCGCGCACGGCCGCCTCGCTGGCAAGTGCCTCGGCGTCGCGGTCGGGACTGTCGGGTGCCTTGGGCGTCTCCAAGCTTGGTCTCAGTCGCTATAGTCGGCGGCCGCCTGAGGGGGCTCGCGCCCGCGCAGGCACACGACTCATGGCCAACATAGCCTCACAGAAGAAGCGGATCCTACGCAGCGAGCGCGAGCGTACGGAGAACCGCCTGCTCACGAGCACGGTGAAGACCTACTTCCGCCGGCTCGAAGCCGCCGTGGAGGCGGGCGACGCGAGCAAGACCGAGGCAGAGCACAAGGTCCTGGTCTCGAAAATCGACAAGGCCGTCCAGAAGGGCGCCATGCACAAGAACACCGGCGCCCGCAAGAAGTCCAGAGCCGCGCGAATCACCAGCGCCTAGCGGCGTCCTCGATCGGCTCGCAGGCAAAGCACGCCCCGCGCTCCCTGCGTCTCGCTATGCGCTGGCGCTCGCCCGGCGCAATGCCAGCGTCAGCGCAAGCTCGTCGCCGTAGTCCGCACCGCCGCGACACCAGACCTCGAGGTCGGCGAGGGCCATCGTCGCCGCCTGGAGCCGGTCGAGATCCGTCTTGCCCAGTCGAGCGACGAGCTGCTTGGCGGCATAGGGGTGCATCCCCAGGCCGGACTCGACCTGCCTGGGGGGGACTCCCTCCTCGAGCTGGGCTGCCGCCGTGCAGGCCTTGCGCAGGCGGGAGGCGAGACCGTAGATCAAGCCGGTCACGTTCTCACCCTGGGAGATCAGGCGCTCCGCCAGCGAGGCGGCCTTGGCGGCATCGCGTTCGAGCAGGGCATCGGAGAGAGCCCATACCGCCGCCTCGGAGGTGTCGGAAACCATCGCGTCGAGATCGGCGGCGGACACGCTTCCCCCCTCCCCCGCCCAGAGCGCCAGGCGCTCCAGCTCATTGCGCAGGCGAACCGGGCCTGCACCCATGCGATCGACGAGCAGACGGGCGGCGGCGGGCTCGAGGGAGAAGCCGAGACGCTTCGCGTCGGCGACGAGGATGCGGGGCATGTCCCTCGCCTTTGGCGCCTCGAACTCGTGGATCTCGCCTTTCGCGGCCTTCACCGCCTTGCTCAGCTTCGCCGGTGCCTTGGCGCGGGCGATGAGGACCACCGTCAGGTCCGGCGGAAGCGCCCCTAGGGCGGCGACAACCGCCTCCAGCTGGCGATCGCGCCAACGATCGACGCCGTCGGCGAGCAGATAGCGACGCGTCTCGGTCAGCGACATCGCCGGGATCGCGGCCAGGAGCGCCTCGTGGTCGGGACCGCCCCTGCCCTCGCCGGGCTCGAAGACCTGGAGCGCAGCGGCGCCGCCGTCACCTTCGGCGCGGGCGCGCAGGCGGGCGCGGGTAGCGTCGATCTTCGCCTGGTCAGTGCCAGCGATCAGGTACAGCGATGCCAAGCCCTCGGCCACGAGGGGCGAGTCTAGTGACGGCCCTGGCCTGCTCTTGCGGCGTCGGCGGCTTCCTTCGCCGCGGCGGGGTTCGAAGCTGCCGGCGCACCGCTCGTAGGTGCGGCAGGCGCGGCGGTGCTTTCGTCCCGATGGGCCTTGACGCTCGCCGATTCGCCCGACTTCGAGGCAGAGGAGGAGGGGTCCTTGCCGGCGGCGGCCTGCTGGCCCTGCGATTTCGCCCCGGCGAGACCTGCCGCCCTGCCGCTGTCGCTCGAAGCCTTGGACGCCCCGACGGTCGTCGCCGTGCTTTCCACGCCGGCCGTGGTCGGACTGGAGGGCGCCGGGACCGATACAACCGGGGCCGGTTCGCTCGGCGGTGGCGAGGGAGAAGGCGTCGGCGGCGGGCCGGCCCCGGGATTCGGCGATGCCGATGGGGTGCCGGCCAACTCGCGCGAGCCACCCAGCCGCGACTCGCCAGGGCTTTTGCGCGACGAGCGCTGCCTGGTGCCCTCGGCGGCCCCCGCGGCGGCGCGACCGCCTTTGCCCCGCCTGCCAACCACCCCGGAGCGCCCTCGCGGCGCCGGCTGGGTCAGCGCCAGCCCATCCTGGACCATGACCTTGGCGGGCCCGGCGGGCAGCGGACCGCTCAGCCCGGCGGGCCAGCCGAGCTGGGAGATGAAGACGACGAGACCGAAACCGACCGCGCCGATCAGGGCGATCAGGGCGAGCGAGGCTCTGCGCAGCCTCAGCAGCATGCTGTCCTGGGCCAGGCTCAAACCGCCGAGCGAGCGAGACAGGGCTTGTCCGACTCTGGAGAGCACCTTTACGCCCATCGGTTCCAGTCGCTGAGAGCAAGAGGGGGACCGCCGGGAAACCCCAATTTCGATTCGTCGATTCGTTTAGGCATCGTCAACCACCTGCCGCAACCGCGAAAGAATTCTTATCCACATCTAGGACTATGGTGCCAGCTTGGTCCGTTCGAAGCACTGGGACGTCATGCGCGGCAAGCTGGGCAAGCGTGGTCGGGTCCGGATGTCCATACGAATTTCCCTCTCCGACGGAGACCACCGCCAGTCGCGGCGAGGTTCGCTCGAGCAGGCCGCTGAGGCCGGCGTCCGCGCTGCCGTGGTGGGCGACCTTGAGCACGTCGACCGGACCTGGATCGATCGGCACTTCGGCCGCCTCGGCGTCGGCCGTGAGCAGCATCGAGAACCGCTTCCAGCGAGCGAGCAGGACGAGGGCCTGGGTATTCGGGTCAGCGCCGGCGAGTGGCTCTCCGAGCAAGGCAGCCGGGGGCCAAAGGACTTCGAGCCGTAGCTGACCGGCGGCGAGGCTGTCGCCCGCGGCGATCCGGCTGGGGGCGGCTTTGGCAGCGAGAGCCTGATCGCGCAGGTCGCGGCCGACGCGGGCGTAGAGCAGGCGTTCGACCGGGAGCCGCCCCAGCAGCTCTTCGACCCCGCCGGCATGGTCGGACTGTTCGTGGGTGACGACGACGGCTCCCAGCGACCCCACCCCGGCGCTGCGCAACCGGGCCGCCAGCCCATCGCCGTGCGGCCCACCGTCGACGAGCACCGCTGGGGCCGCCGCGGGCTGGAGGAGGATCGCATCCCCTTGGCCGATGTCGAGCACCGATACGCGAAGGCCACCGGAGGGCGTAGCCGCAACACCCCCACTCCCACCCCCACGCCATCCGATCAAGAGGGCCACCGCCCCAATCGCCGCCGCGGCCAAAGCGCGCCCGGCGGGACGCCGCGGGGGCGATCGGCGGCGCAGCGAGGCGAGCCGGCGACGGCGCAGGAGAGCCGGGACCGCGAACGCTCCGGCCAGGAGACCCAGATAGGACGCGACCAGCCCGGAAAACCCGAGCTCCAGGCTCAGGTAAGCCCACTGCGGCCGGCCGCACCAGGCGGCAATCTGGGCGATGTAGGCGAGCAGGAGCGCCCCGATCGCGTTCGGGACCGCCGCCGGAAAAGCGGGGATCTGGCCTCCAAGCGAGACGAGCATGCCGAGCCACATCGCCGGCGCCACCGCCGGCAGGGCCAGCAGGTTGGCGACCAGTGCCGTCGTCGAGAGAGCGCCGAAGTGGAAGGCAACCAGAGGCGCCGTCGAGAGCGTGGCGGCGATCGTCACGGCCGTGCCCTCGGCCAGAGCCCACCGCCAGCCGCGCGATCCCGTTCGCATCGCGATCGCCTCCCGCAGGGGGGCGGCCAGCGCGAGAATGCCGAGCACGGCGGCAAAGCTCAGCTGCCAGCCGACGTCGGAGCCGATACCGGGATCGATCGCCAGGGTGACGACGGCGGCAACGGCAAGCGCGTAGATACGCGAGGCGCGGCGCCCGGCAAGGGTGGCCAGCAGGCCGAGGGCGCCCATCACCCCGGCGCGCACGATCGACGGACCGCCGCCGGCCAACGGGACGTAGACGGCGATCGCGGCGAGAATCCAGACCAGCCGCGCTCGCAGTGGCATGCCGAGAGCGGCCAGCAAGGGCATCGCCAAGAGAGCGAGCAAGGCGATGTTCTGCCCCGAGACCGCGAGCAGATGACTCAGCCCGGCACGGCGAAAGTCCTCGACCGTGGCGGCATCGATGCGCTCGTCCTCGCCGAGGACGAAGCCGCGCGCCAGCGCCGCCTCGCGGGGCGGCATGCCGCGGCCGAGCGCCGCCTCGGCTCGCCCCCGGATCTCGTCACGGTGGCCGAGCGCGAGGACAACCGCGATGAAGACGCCGAGGACCAAGATCCCTGGGAGCCGGCCACTGCGCATCGCGAGCTAGGGCTGCAGACGCGAGCGCAGCGACTCCATCGTCGCCGGCCCGATCCCGCTCACCTGGTCGAGCTGGTCGATCGATGAGAGGCCGCCGTGTTCGTCGCGGAAGTCGATGATGTCCTGTGCCGTCACCGGCCCGATCCCCTCGATCGTGTCGAGCTCCTCGACCGTGGCCATGCCGAGGCTGATCGGCCCTTCCTCGCCTGCCACTCCGGTGATCGGCGCTCCCGCCGGCACCCGTTTCGGCACCACCACCTGCTGGCCGTCGGCAAGCCGGGCCGCCAGGTTGATCGCTTCCAGCAGGGCCCCTGCGGTGGCTCCTCCCGCCCGCTCCACGGCATCCGTCACCCGTGCCCCGACCGGCAGCCGGTAGACCCCCGGCCGCGCCACGGCCCCGGTGACGTCGACGACGACATCCCCACCGGACCCGCTGCTGTCGAGAGTGAGCTCCTTACCGCCGGCGGAGCCGAATGACGAGCCGGCGTCGCCCTCCGCCCGAATGGCTCTGGCACCGAGCAGGAGCAGAGCGATTGCGACGGCGCCGTAGACGGCGATCTGGGACCTGCTGAGCTCGGGCATGGCCCGAACCGTTCATGACCTCGGCGCGCCCGTGGCGCGCACACTCACACGAGTGCGTTACAGATCCTCGTCGTCGTAGCCCGCAACCTCCGCGAGCTGATCGCTGTAGAGCTCGGCGGCGGCAACGGGCGGCGACTGCACCGAGATGCAGGCGAGCTCGGCGTCGCCGTCGTTGGCGATCGAGTGCTCGGTCGCCGGCGGCACGAGGATCAGATCGCCCTCGGCGACCTGCTGCGTGTCGCCCGCGACCGACATCGTGCCGCGGCCGCGCACCACCACATAGGCCTGCTCGGCCTGCTCGTCGGAGCGCAGCGTCTGCTCCGCGCCGGAGGGAAGCTCGATCCAGGTCACCGAGAGGTTGCGCGAGCCGAGTTCGCCGGCATCCATGAGGACGCGGGTGCGCAGGCGGTGCCATTCCTCCACCGAGGCCTCGGCATGTCGTCTGACCAGCACGGCGGCTTTGTACCAGATAAGTGTGAGTGGAACCGTGGCCGCTCAGCGAACGACGAGATTTACCAGCTTGCCCGGCACGACGACCTCCTTGACCACCTCTTTGCGGTCGAGGAACCGTGCGACCTTCTCGCTTTCGCGGGCGAGGCGCAGGAGCTCGTCCTTCGGGGCCTCGGCCGACGCCTCGATGCGGTCGCGCAGCTTGCCGTTGACCTGGACGACCAGCGTCACCGTGTCGCTGCTGAGCAGCTCGGGGTCGGCGGTGGGCCAAGGCTGCTCCCAGACGCGGCCGCCGCGCAGCCGCTCCCAGACCTCGGCGCCGAGGTGCGGCGCGAAGGGGAAGATCAGCGAGGCAGCGGTCGCCGCCGCAAAGCGCAGCGCGGCAACGCCACCGGGCGAGCCGTGGAGACCGTCCTTGAACCGGTAGGCATCGTTGATCAGCTCCATCACGGCGGCGATCGCGGTGTTGAACTGGAAACCGCGCTGGAAGTCGCGCGTCACCTTGTCGATCGCCCAGTGGGCCTTGACGAGCAGGGCGCGCGCGTCACCGTCGCCGGCCGCCGCGAGGTCGTCGTCACCCTCGCCTTCGACCTCCTCGCAGAGCCGCCAGAGACGGGAGAGGAAGCGATTGACCCCCTCCACCCCCTCGTCCGCCCAGTCGGCGTCGCGCTCGGGCGGGCCCATGAAGCAGATGTAGGTGCGGGCGGTGTCGGCGCCGTAGCGCTCGACGTAGTCGGCCGGGCTGACCGTGTTGCCGCGTGACTTCGACATCTTCGCCCCGTCGCGGGTGATCATCCCCTGCGCGAAGAGGTTGGCGAAGGGCTCCTGGATCTCGAGGTTGCCGGTGTCGGCGAGCGCCTTGGCGAAGAAGCGCGCGTACATCAGGTGCAGGATCGCGTGCTCGACGCCGCCGATGTACTGGTCGACCGGCAGCCAGTGCTGTGCAGCGGAGGCATCCCAGGCGGCCGCCTCGTTGCCGGCGTCGAGATAGCGGATGAAGTACCAGGAGGAGTCGACGAAGGTGTCCATCGTGTCGGTCTCGCGGCGGGCGGGCTTGCCACAGCGCGGGCACTCGGTGGCGACCCAGTCCTCGGCGGCCGCCAGCGGGCTCTTTCCCTGCGGTGCGTAATCGTCGACCTCGGGCAGCTCGACCGGCAGCTGCTCGTCGGGCACGGGAACCGTGCCGCAGGCTTCGCAATGGACGATCGGGATCGGCGCGCCCCAGTAGCGCTGCCGGGAAACCAGCCAGTCCCGCAGCCGGTAGTTGACGGCGGATTCGCCACGACCCTCCGCGGCGAGCCAGGCGACGATCTCCTCGTATGCCTCCCGATTGCCCTTGCCGTCGAAGCGCCCGGAGCAGGTCATCGCCCCGTCGCCCGGATAGGGCAGGCCCTCCCCGTCGCGGGCGACCTCGGGGTCCTCGCCCTCGATCACCCGTCGGATCGGCAGCTCGAAGGCCCTGGCGAACTCGTAGTCGCGCTCGTCGTGGGCCGGGACCGCCATGATCGCGCCGGTGCCGTACTCCATCAGCACGTAGTCGGCGACGAACATCGGGATCTCCTCGCCGTTGACGGGGTTGACGACGCTGCGACCCAGCGGCACGCCGGTCTTCTCGCGGTCCTCGGCGCCACGGTCCTCGGCCGACTCGCGGGCGGCACGGTCGACGTACTCGCTCACCGTTGCCTCGGCGGGGGTGCCGGCGACGAGCCGCTCCAGCTCGGGGTGCTCGGGGGCGAGGACGAAGAAGGTGGCGCCGAAGAGGGTGTCGGGGCGGGTGGTGAAGACGGGGAAGTCGACGCCGAGCTCCTCGCAGCGGAAAGCGACCTCGGCCCCCTCGGAGCGGCCGATCCAGTTGCGCTGCATCGTGATCACGTGCTCGGGCCAGGACTCGAGCAGCTCGAAGTCGGCAAGCAGGCGCTCGGCGTAGTCGGTGATCTTGAAGAACCACTGCTCGAGCTTGCGCTGCACGACCTCCGTGCCGCAGCGCTCGCAGCGGCCGTCGACGACCTGCTCGTTGGCGAGCACGGTGGCGTCCTTCGGGCACCACTGCACCGGTGCCTCGGTCCGGTAGGCGAGGCCGCGCTCGAACAGCCGCAGGAAGATCCACTGGGTCCAGCGGTAGTACTCGGGCGTGTGGGTCGCCAGCTCGCGCGACCAGTCGATCGAGATCCCCCACTCGCGGAACTGGCGCTGGAAGGATTCGATCGAGCGCTCGGTAGCGACCCGCGGCGGCTCGCCGGTCTTGATCGCGTTGTTCTCCGCCGGCAGGCCGAAGGAGTCGTAGCCCATCGGGTGGATCACCTCGAAGCCATGGCGACGGCGGAAGTGGGCGATCGCGTCGCCGACCGCGTAGGTCTTCAGGTGACCTACATGGGGTTCGCCAGAGGGGTAGGGCAGCATCTCCAGCACGTATGACTTCGGCTTCGAGCCATCGAAGCCGGACTGGCCGGGGTTGGCGACCTCCCAGGTCTTCTCCTCGGCCCAGACCTGCTGCCACTTCGCCTCGATCTCTTTCGGGTCATAGCCGGCCATGAGAGGCGATCTTATGAGGGGCAGGCGCAGCGGGTCACGTTCCTCGGGTGCCCGGCGAGTCAGAAGACCGGCGAGAGCGCCTCGAGCAGATAGGGCCAGGCGTAGACCTCGACGATCGCGGCGACGACGAGCACCGGGATCGCGATCAGGACGGTGACCAGGGTCGCGGCGAGCAGTTGACTCCACTCACCGCGACGGCTGGCGATCAGCCAGGCGGCGAGCGGCAGGAAGAGCGCGGTCAGCTCCGGGATCGCATGCGGCAGGACGCTGAGGATCAGGGCCGCGTGGGAGATCTCGAGCTGGTAGGCGATCGTCGATCCCTGGAAGCCGAGGTAGAGCGCCTGCGTGGCGAGCGAGAAGAGGGTCACCGCGCAGACGAAGAGGATCGCGAACTCGCCCGCCTTGACGTGGACCCAGCGCGAGAAGCCGGTCCGCTGGGCGGCGGCGATCGGCATCGAGGCGCCGGCGATGAAGCCGGCGATGCAGGCCGTGCCGTGCAGGGCCAGGACCAGCGAGTTGCGCCAGAGGATCGGCAGCAGGTCGCCGGGTTCCGAGGGTTCGGTCAGGCCCGCCAGGTGGATCGGCGTGATGTCCGGCGTGAGCAGGCCGGCGACCACCCAGACCGCCCCCAGCAGCGCCAGCGCGATCGCCAGGCTGAGCGCCGTCCAGCTCCACAGCACGGCCCAGCGCCGATCGCTCCATCCCTCGAGCGCCAAGCGCGAGTCCCGCATCCCGTGCGCGAAGACGTGGCCATTGGCGGTACTCATCGCTCCTGCATCGGCATCGGGGAGCGATGAATTGAGGGGAGTGGAGCTGAGGGGGCTCGAACCCCTGACCTTCGCGCTGCCAGCGCGACGCTCTTCCAGCTGAGCTACAGCCCCGAGGAACTTCGGTCGCCAGTTTAGCGCCGCGCGGCGAGCCTTAGGCCTGGCCGGGCTCGAGCAGGCGGAAGCTGATTCCGGCGCTTTGCAGGCGAGGGAGCAGAGCGTCGCCCATCGCCTCGGCGGTCGTCACCTGACCGGCGCTCTGCGGCAGGTCGTCGAAGGCGAGGCAGAGACCGGACTGGGCCAGCATCTTGGCGGTCTCGTCGTAGCCGGGGTCCCCCCCGGCCACCTCGGTGACCACGCGCTTGCCACCGCCCTCGCCGACGAAGGTCACCTTGAACCAGCTCTTGGCGCGGACCTCCTCGCTCGGCCCCTCGCCCGGGGACCGCGAGGACTTCAGCAAGAGCTTGCGCGTCGGCGGCAGCTGCGCCAGGACCAGCGCCACCCCCACCCCGCCGGCGGTCGCCGCCACCGAGGCGAGGTGCTTGGCGACGACGTTGTGGCCGTAGCTGAAGTCCGGCCCGTAGCGCTCGAGGGACGCGGCAGAGCGGCGCACCACGGGCCCGTCGATCGTGGGAAATGGGATCACCCAGCCGCCGAGGCCGCTGTCACGCCTTGGCCGCGGCGGAGCGGAGTGGATCCTCCGGCCGGCCGGACGCCGCTCGGTCTGACGACGCCGCCGGGCGGCGCTCAGCGTCTGCCGTGCGCGGCCAAAGCCATTGATAGCCGAGGCGAAGGTCCCACCCGAGAACTCTCCACCCATCCGCACATAGCCGTTGACGGTCAGCGGCACGCCCTCGGGCAGCTGCTTGACCGTGAAGTAGGCGCCGAGATCGTGGGGGATCGAGTCGAAGCCGCAGCAGTGGACCAGCCTCGCCCCGCTCTGCCGGGCCAGCTCGTGGTAACCGAGCCACATCCGGTCGACGAACTCGGGCTCGCCGGTGAGGTCGACGTAGTCGGTGCCGGCCGCCGCGCAAGCGGCGACCAGCGGCTCGCCGTAGAGCGCGTAGGGGCCGACCGTGGTGACGACGACCTTCGCCGCCTCGGCGACTTTGGCGAGCGCAGCCGAATCGGCCGCATCGGCAACCAGCAGCTCGGGCGCCGGCACCCCCGGCGCCTGCTCGGCCTCCAGCGAAGCGCGAACCGCCTCGAGCTTGCCGAGGTTGCGCCCGACCAACGCCCAGCGCAAGCCTTCGGGTCCGTTGCGGGCGAGATAGCGAGCGGTCAGCCCACCGGTGAATCCGGTCGCCCCGAACAGCGCAAGGTCATGTCGCGGGTCGGTGGCCATCCTCGCGATCTTATGCGCGATCTGATCCCGGCCCGATTCAATCGCCGTCCGTAGACGGCGTCCTTGCCGGTCGAGGTATCGACCAAAGCGCGATCGGCGAGCTTCGCCAACCCACCGCCACCAGCTTCCGAAGCGCCTTGGCCATGAGACAGTCAGCGCTTGAACAGGCCGCGAAGGTGCCCTTTTGCTTTCATCGCTGACTCCTGTGCCTGGAGCTTCTCCCGGTGTTGTTCTTGGCCCCCTGCTCGTCAAGTCGGGCAGCAGCCCGCCATCGAACCCGAACGTCGCGGTAGGTGACCCCCGGCTCGACCTCATCCGGAAGGTTCTGGCGCTCGCTGCCGGAGGACGTTTGAAGCTCCCCCCGGCCTTCGGGCTCGCGCACCTCGCCATGCAGCTCGACCTCCGCCTTCGGCTTCTCGCGAAAGCGCACTCGCTTTGCCCTGACGCTCGCGCCGATCTCGACGTCAGCGTCGTCGATGCGATCCGGGTCGCCCTTGCGCGCCATCGCTACGAAACCTCCTGCGCCTGCCTTACGTCGCGGATCGTGATCCGGCCGTCGGGACCGGTGCCCTCGACGTCTTCGAGATCCACGTCGAACTCCTCGGCCGTCCGCAGCGCCGCCTCGGTTGCGTTCATCTCCTCCGCCTTGCGCTCCTTGCGCCGCTCGCCGACCTCCTTGGCCTTTCGGGCAGCGGCGAGGCCGAGCCCCTTCGCCTCCTCCGTGGCTACCGACTTCAGCTCGTGCGCGACTACCTTGGCAGCCAGCTTGGCTACGCCCCTCGCGCTCGCGTCGCCGCCACCGCCGTTGCCGCCTTCTTGAAGCAGGCCCGACGCCGCTTTCTCGATCTCTCCGACGGCGCCGCCGGCACCCTCGGCTACGCCGCCCACTGCCTCGCCGGCTCCCTGCCCGGCCTCACCGACGGCTTGTCCTGCTTGACCCGCCACCTGGCCCAGGCCCTGGGCGGTCTGACCAACGTCTCCGACCGCCTCGCCCGCGCCTTCTCCGACATCGCCGACCGCCTGCCCGGCGCCTTGGCCGACCTCGCCGACGGCCTGGCCGGCTCCTTCGCCGATCTGCCCGACGGCCTGGCCGGCTCCTTCGCCGAGCTCACCGGCCGCCTGGCCGGCTCCGGCACCGACGCCCTCGACAGCTCCACCCGCGCCCTCGCCTACGTCCTCGACTGCCTCGCCGGTTTCGCCGAGGGCGTGCCCGGCGCCTCGTCCGACGTCTTCGACCGTACGTCCCAGGCTCTTGACCAGCTCCGGATTGCGGTCGATGGTGGTGAGAACGCGGTCGACGATCGCCGCGACGCGCTCCAGCCTGACTTTCAGCAGGGCCTGCGCCTCGACGCCTTTGATGTCGATTCGAAGCTTGCCGAGATGTACGTCAACCCCCGCGTTGAGCTTGACCAGGTCGAGAACCTGTGCCTTCAGGGCGACACGGGCGTCGAGATTGTCGAGCTCGAGGTGGATCGAGTCGACCTTGACCACAGGGACGTCGAGGAGAACGTCGGGATCGCCTCGCGGATCCTCGATGTCAGCCAGCGCGTAAGCCTCGTACTCGCGCTCGGCCGCGGTCCCGGCCTCCGCGACGTTCTGCGCGAAGCGGTACTTCCCGGATTTTTCGGAGGCGCGCCGGCCTTTGCGCCGGCCGCGCTGAGGAGCTTTGACCTCTTTGGTCGTCGTGCTCGTCGTTCTCGAGCTTTGGGATTTGGTTCGCTGGGAAGCCATCATTTGCCGCCTTCTCCGCCCTGGGCCTGCGCGCCGCCTGGCTGTCCTTCGGCAAGGCCCGCGGTTGCTTGGCGCGCTCCCCGGCCGACACCGGCAACCCCCTGGCCTGCACCCTGGCCGACCTCGCCGACTGCCTGCCCGGCGCCCTGGCCGACCTCGCCGACGGCCTGGCCGGTGCCTTCGCCGATCTGCCCCACGGCCTGCCCGGCGCCTTCGCCGACGTCTTGCACGGCACCCTCGGCGCCTTCGCCGACCTCCTCGACCGCCTCTCCGCTCTCACCGACGAGATGCCCGGCACCCTTGCCGGCCTCCTCGGCCGCGCGCCCGATCCCTTCGAGCAGCTCGGGGTTGCGGTCGAGCGAGGTCAGCACACGCTCGAGGATCAGGGTGACGTTGTCGAGCCTCGCCTTCAGCAGAGCCTGGGCCTCGACACCCTCGATCTTCAGCTCCACCTTGCCCAAGCTGACATCGGCGCCGACGCTGATGTCCACGAGTTCGCGCACCCCCGCCGAAACCGCCACCTGTGCACGCAGGTCAGCGACTTCGATGTCGATCTCATCGACCTTGACGACAGGAACGTCGAGAAGGACGTCGGGGCCGTCTGGCAGCTCGTGCGGGTCGACGATCGAGTAGTCGGGGTACTCGTGCCGCGAGCGAGATCGCTGCGAGGACGTCGATTTGCTTCCGTGGCCGGATCTGGAGCGCGAGCGCGATTTGGATTTGCGTCTCGTGCTGCTCCTGGATCGGTCTTTTTTCTCTGCCATGAAGCGGCTTTCCCTTCAGCTCGTGTTTGTCGCCCGAAGGCTCAGTTCTTCGGCGAGACCTGCTCGCGCACGCGACGGACCTCGGCCGCGAGCTCGCCGACCCGGTAGCCGGCCTTGCCCACCTCGACGGCGGTCTTGCCGAGCGCCTTCGTGGTCGCGCCGAGCGCCTTCCTGGTCGCCTTGCCCCGGCGCTTCCCGATCAGGTCTGGCAGAGACCGATCCTTTCCACGCCCGTTGAGCGCGAGGACGACAGCGCCGGCAACTCCTGCCAGCGCCGCAGCCCCTCCGACCAACGCCGGGCCCTTCGTCGAGGCGATCTCCCGCGCCGAGCTCACCTGCTCCTCAGCTGCAGCTTTTGCAGGCCCGGCCTTCGATCTGGTTTTCGGCTCGGAAGCGGATGAGCCGTTGCCGCGAGGGCTGCCGCCGCTCTTGGTTTTGGTCTCGGCCATCGCCGACCCCCATTAGTGCAGATTCCTGATCTAGTGGTTTACCCCCGTCAGGCCGGGATAAACAGAGAAATCCGGCCCGTGGCAGATCCGCCACCGGGCCTCACTCAGTCGCGGAGTTTTTCCTCGACGGCGCCGGCAACTCGCTCGAGATCGAGGCCGCGGACACGGTGGTAGGTGGCCCGCGCCGCGACCGCAAGCCCGGCGCCCAAGGCGACGGCACCGACGCCACCCAAGCGCCGACTCCTGCGCTCCTCGTGAGCGGGCGCGTGCCCTTCGTCGCTCGCATTCTCCAGGAAGGCCTGCAGCGCCGAGGCGGCAATCCGGTTGATGTCAACCGCCATTTCCCCGGTCGCTTCCCCTAGCTCTGTGCGCCCTGGTGGCGCAGCAGGCGATAGGTGATGACTCCAGCGGTCGTGCCGACCACGAAGGCCGCGCCCATCGCTCGCGGTGGCGCCGGCCGCTTTCCACCGATGCGATCCATCACGACGCGGTTAAGGAGGCGGCTCATCTCATTCCCTCACGCCATCAGTGGGAGGAGCGCCGTTTACTGCTCGATCCGGCGCCAGAGCTTTTTTTCGAGCGGGAGCGTTTACCCGACCCTCGCCGGGGCGACGAGGACCTGGATTTGCTCCGCGAGCTGGAACCACTGCGTTGCCTCGCAGAGCTGGAGGTCGATCCGCCCGATGAGGTCTGTTTCTGTTTCGACGCCCTCTGGCTTTTGCGTTTCGGTGGCTGAGGGGAGTGGGAGTGCTCTTCGTCGACCTCGCCATCGTGGATCACGCCGCGCCAGGCACCGGTCTCGACCTCTTGCATCTCGATGAAGGCCTTGAAACGGGCCAAATCCGCCCTCACGGCACGCTTCACATGGCGCATCCCACGGGCGGCCTTCTCGACCCACGAGCCAGGCTCGAGGTCGAGAGAGACCTGGACGCGGGTGAGGCGCGGGGCGAGCTCGTGGAAGGTGACGACGCCCGTGTGGGCGACGCCCTCCTCGACGCTCCACTGAATTCGCTCATCGGGGCGCTGCTCGACGATCTGCCCGACGAACTCCTTCGACATGCCCCAGACCTTCGTCCTGAAGGAGACGGTGCAATCGTCCTCCTGCGTCGCCTGGTCGAGGCGATGCATGAACTGCGGCCATTCCTCGAACTGGGTCCACTGGTTGTAGGCGACCGAGAGCGGCACGCCGACGTCCACCGCCTGCTGCACGGGCATCCGCCGGCCCTTGCCGACGCCAGGGGTCCCCTTCTGGCCTTTGCCGCCCCCTTTTTCGCCACCACCTGGAAGCATTTTCTTCATCGCGCTCTTGGCGATCCCGGGCGCGTCTCCGGCCTGGTCGACCGCATTTCCAGCAGCGTCTTTGACGCCTTTGCCGACCGTGTCCTTGGCATTCTCGGCAAGCTTCCCGACCCGTTTGACGGCCAGCTGCTTGACCGCCTTGCCGGCAAGGGGGGCCGCGCTCGCCAAGACGACGCCGGCAGCCAACCCCCGAGGCCCCGAGAGCGCACCGTTGCCGCTTCGGAAGGGCATCTTCGTGTGCCCGTTGCTGGAGACGCTGTTGCTGACCTCCCGGGCGATCGTGCCGATCGCAGCCCCGATCGCGTCCCCGGCGTCCTTGACGTCCTTGGCCATGGCTTCCTTCCTCGACCCTCCGGCCGGTCAAAAAAAATGATCGAACTCAACGTTGCTACCCGGTTGCATGCCGAATAACCGCGTTGGGCCGCGACGCAGGAGGTCAAGCGGCAGGGCACAGATGAGCGCGAGGAACGGGGTCCGGTCCCGCATGAATCCGACCTGCCCGGGCACCGCCGCCGGGCAGGCGAGGCAGTCAAGCCTCGCCTCGTCCGACCGCGGGCGACCCTATTGTTGCCCGCCCTTGTACGACGCCTCTCAGCACCCGATCGGCGGCGAGGCGCGTGCCCGATCGCTTCCGGGTTGGCCCGAGGCCCGACCCCTCCGCTCATGGCAGAAGGAGGCCACCGAGGCCGTGCGGGCGCACTCGGCCACCAGCTTCCTGGCCTCGGCTACGCCGGCCTCCGGCAAGACCACCTTCGGCCTGCACATCGCCCACCGGATGCTGAGCGCCAAGTTCGTCTCGCGCGTCGTCGTGGCCGGCCCGACCACCCACATCTGCCGCCAGTGGGCCGCCGACGCGGGCCGCTACGGCATCGACCTCGAGCCGAACAGGCCAAACTCGGACGGGCCGGAGTCGGCCGACTTCCACGGCGTCGCCGTCACCTACCAGACGATCGCGGCCGGGCCGGATACGCATCGGCTGACCGCCGGCCGCCGGCCGACCCTGCTGATCGCCGACGAGCCGCACCACATGGGCGATCAGGCCGCCTGGGGCGTGCAGACCCGCAGGGCCTTCGACGGCGCCCGCTTCCGGCTGCTTCTCTCGGGCACGCCCTTCCGTTCCGACAACTCGGCCATCCCCTGGGTCACCTACGACGAGGACGGCCTCAGCCAGGCCGACTACGTCTACGGCTATCCCCAGGCGTTGGTCGACCGGGTATGTCGCCCGATCGCCTTCCTGCCCTATGACGGCGAGATGGAGTGGCTCTCGGACGGACGGCTGCGCAGCGCCGACTTCGATCTCGTCCTGCCGGCGGCGGAGGCGGCCCGGCGCCTGCGGACGGCACTCATCCCGGAGGGCGAGTGGATGGGCGAGGTGCTGCGCGACGGCGATGCCAGGCTGAGCCAGGTGCGCGCCGACGGGCACCCCGATGCGGGCGGCCTGGTCATCGCCTCCGATCAGGATCACGCGCGGGCGATCGCGGCGCGGCTCGAGTCGGTCTCGGGGGAGCAACCCGAGCTGGTGATGAGCGACGAGCCCGGTGCCAGCCGCCGCATCGCCGAGTTCGCCTCCTCCGACCGACGCTGGATGGTCTCGGTTCTGATGGTCTCTGAGGGCGTCGACATCCCCCGTCTGCGGGTCGGCGTCTACGCGACCGCGGCCCGGACCGAGCTCTTCTTCCGCCAGGTGGTCGGTCGCTTCATCCGCACCACCCCGAGGCCGCGCCGCCAGATGAGCTACCTCCTGATGCCGGCCGACCCGCGGCTGAAGGCGCTCGCCCACGAGATCGAGCTGGAGCGCCGTCATGCGCTCGACCTCGCGCCGGAGGCCGACGAGGAAGAGGGCGAAGAGATGGTCGACTCCGATCTGGAGCCCGAGCCAGGCGGCGGCTTTGCCGTCCTCAGCTCGGGCGGCGCCGAACTGGACGAAGCGATCATGAGCGAGACCACGCTTCAGCTCTTTCCGACCGACGACCCCGAGCCGAGGGCAAGGAAGGCAACCGCCCTCGCCAGGCCCGAAGCGGCGCCAGAGGACCCCGGCCCCGAGCGGGAGTCGGCCTACGCGACCCGAGAGCGGCTGCGCGGCGAGCGCAGGCGCCTGGTCGCCGACGTCGCCCGTCGCGCCGGCAAGTCGCACCGTGAGGTCCAGGCCCGCATCAATCGTGCCACCCGGGCGCGCTCGGTCGCCGGCGCCACCATCGAGCAGCTCGAGCGCGGCAACGCGATCCTGCGCCGCGAGCTGCGGCGGTGAGACCCGTCCCGCCCCCCTGTTAGGTGAGTAGCTCTGCGATGCGTTGCGCGGCCGAGCGGGCGCCATCCGTCTCCACCGGGCGGTAGTCGACGTCGCGTCCGATCTCCTCGGCGATGGCCCGGGCGATGACGTCGGCTGTGGCGCCCTCGAAGTCCATCCGGCGGCCGGCTCGGTAGCGGTCGAGCCGGTGGGCGACGTGGAAGCGCTGCTCGAAGTGGTGGCGCAGGGGGAAGTAGAGGAATGGCCGCTGTGCGGCGGTCAGCTCCATCGCGGTCGTCAGGCCGCCCTGAACCACAGCGAGGTCGCAGGCGGCAAGGTGGCGGTAGAGATCCTCGACAAAGGCATGCACCTCCAGGCCGTCGGCCGCGGGCAGGGTTGCCGGGTCGATGCGCGGTCCGGCGACGACGATCATCCGCAGCCCGGGGACGAGTCGCGCCGCGGCGGGGAAGGCCGCCATGACCCGGCGCAACAAGCTCGCACCCACGCCCGAGCCACCCACCGTGACCAGGCAGACGCGCTCCTGCGGGCGGTAGCCGAGCTCGGCGCGCAGGCGCTCGCGGTCTCCCAGCTCGGCCTGGTCGAAGCCGGTGACGTAGCCGGCGAAGTCGAAGTTGCCCTCGGTCCACTCGCGGATCCCGGGCAGGCCCGGGCCGAGGCGCTCGCCGACGATGTCGTCGGGGTTGCCGACGAATATCGCCCGGTCGCGGATCTCCGGGTGGTCGCGCACGTGCTCGATCATCTCGGCGTTGTAGTCCGCCGCCACGGATGCCTCCCGCTCGCCGTTCTCGGGCATCGGCAGCCAGCCGACGAAGTCCGTCAGCCAGGCGAAGGGTGCGCGCTTTCGGTCGGGGTTCTCGTGCAGGTGGTAGTCGAGCTCCCAGGCCTCGTCGCCGATCCAAAGGTCGTACGGCGTCTCGCTGACGACGTCGTCGAAGACCATGTAGTTCGCGGCCAGGATCTCGTCCATGCGCCGGATCGCCTGGAAGCACTGCAGGCCGTGCTCGGCGGACTCCGCCTCGATGTGGGCCGACTCGTTGGCCAGATGCCTGCTGGCGGGATGGATGCGCTCCCCCTCCGCTTCCAACACGCGCGTCACCGGGTCCTGGGCGAGCCAGTCGATCTCGAGGTCGGGGTGCAGCGCCCGCAGCTCGCGGGCGATCGCGACGTCGCGGCGGGCATGGCCGAGACCGATCGGAGAGCTGACGTATAGCGCCCGCCGCCGGCGGCTCGACCGCCCGACCTTGGGATCGCGGCGGAAGGAGGGGTCGACGAATTCGCGGATCGCGAGGTTCACCGCGACGGGCTGCCGACCCTCGGGGAGGTGGTCGCCGCCCTCGATGGCCACCAGCTTTCCGCTCGTCGCCTGCGCCAACACCCTGGCGTCGGCGTGAGCCGTCACCTTGTCCTTCCTCCCGCTGATCACCACCACGGGGCACTGGACACGGCGAGCGAGCGCCAGCTGGTCGCGGCGGGTGACCGGCGCGGCGGAATCGGCGAGCACGGTCATGGCCAGCGTGTCCGGGTCGGTCTCGAGACCCCACTCGACGACGTCGTCGAATCCCTTGGTCGAATGGGCCTCGCTGGCCGCCATGCCCGCGAACCACTCGACGAAGTCGCGGAAGTCGCGACGGAAGTGCACGGCGTTGACCTTGCCCCAGCTCCGCGCCACGATCGGCCTGCGCGTGAACGCCGACTGCGCCCAGGGATGGAACATGAGCCGGTAGCGCAGGCCACCAAGCGAGCGGCTGGCGGGGAACCATGGGCCGATCAGCACCACCCCGAGCACCCGTTCGGGGTGCTCGGCGGCGAGCAGGAGTGCGCGCTGAGTGCCGCGCGAGAGGCCGATGACGATCGCCTGGTCGGTGCCGGTCGCGTCGAGGACGTCGAGCGCGTCGCGGGCGAACTCCGACTCGGCATATGCCTCGACGTTGGGCGGCCGGTCGCTCTTGCCGTTGCCGCGGGGGTCGAATACAACCACGCGGTGGTGGCGGGCGAGATAGGGGATCTGCATCTTCCAGACCCGCGAATGCACCAGCGTCCAGGTCGGACAGAACAGGATTGTCGGCTCGCCGCTGCCGTAGACCTCGTAGAAGACGCGCACGCCGTCGCGCTCGACGTAACCCTGGTCGTCCGGATACCGCGCTCGGGTCTGCTCCTCCCTATCGGCCTGCTCGTCTGTGGCCTGCTCGGCGATGGTCATTTGCTCTCCTGGCTCGGCGATCTGTCGAAGGTCACTGTCTCAGGTGATTGGTCGGACGACCAACTAACTTCTATCGTATACTGCGACCCGATGTCAACCGCCGATCCCGACGTGCGTACGACACCAGCGTCGAGCGGGGACCTCCGGGTCGCGCAGGGCCAATCGACGCGCGCGCTGCTGCTCGCCGCCGCCACCGACCTGCTGCGCGAGGAGGGATATGCCGCGACCTCGACCCGCGCCGTCGCCGAGCGCGCGGGGGCGCGACTCTCGCTGGTCCACTACCACTTCGGCTCCAAGCGCAGCTTGCTGCTCGCCGTTCTCGAAGACCACAACGAGCGCCTGCTGGATCGCCAGCAGGCGATGTTCAGCGACGGCCGCTCGTTTGCCGAGCAGTGGAACAGCGCCTGCGACTACCTGCGCGAGGACGTCGACTCCGGCTACGTACGGATCCTCTGGGAGCTGTGGGCCGCCGGGCTTGCCGACCCCGAGCTCGCCGAGCGCTGGCGCGCCACCCAACGCCGCTGGCGCGAGCTGATCGAGGCCCGCCTCGAGCGCCTCCAGAGCGAGCGCGGCGCCGAGCTGCCGATGCGCCCGCGCGTCCTAGCCACGCTGATCGGCAACCTCTTCGAGGCTGCGGAGGTCGAGATCCTCGCCGGCGTCACCGAGGACGAAACCCCACACCTCGAAGCGCTCGAGGCCTGCGGGGCGCTGATCGCCTCGGCCGAGCAGTGATTGACAGCTAACGGCTTGCGCTGGACGTGAGTATTTTTAGTCGACGGGATGGCGAGCGAGATGAGGATCAAGCTGGTTGGCGCGCTCGTGGCGCTTTTCGCCATGGCGGCGACGGCTAGCGCCGGCGCCGCCCCCGGCGATCTCGATCCGACCTTCGGCGAAGGCGACGGCATGGTGACCACGGACTTCGGCGGAGCCGACCCCGGCAGAGCCGTGACCGTGCAGCCCAACGGCAAGATCGTCGTGGCCGGAGGGAGTGGCGACTTCGCGCTGGCCCGCTACAACCAGGACGGCTCGCTGGACGCCGGCTTCGGCGGCGGGGACGGGCTCGTCACCACCGCTTTCCCCGGCAGCGAAGGCGATGAAGGCAACGCGCTTCTGCTTCAACCCAGCGGCAGGCTGGTCGTCGCCGGGACGACGCACATCCCGCCCCACGGAAGGGGCAGCTTCGCGCTGGCACGCTATAACGGCGACGGGACCCCGGACACCGGCTTCGGCGGCGGAGACGGACTCGTGACGGGGATCGACAACTACGAGGCGACCTCGGCGGGCCTCGCGCCGAACGGTCAGATCCTCGTCGCCGGCGGCTGGGAATCCTTCCGCGTGGCCCGCTTCAACTCGGACGGCAGCGTCGACACCGGCTTCGACGGCACCGCTGCCCTGTTCCCCGACTATCAAGGCACCGCTCGTCTTGCCTACGGCGTCCAGGTGCAAAAAGAAGGCCGGGTCGTCGCCGCCGGATACGTCAACGACGATGTCACTTCCGCAACCGACTTCGCCGTAGCTCGCTTCGACACCGACGGTTCGCTCGACGCCTCGTTTGGCGAGGACGGCATGGTCACCACCGACTTCAGCGGGGGCGGCGATTACGCCCGGGCCGTAGCCCTCCAGCCCGACGGCAGCGTCATCGTCGCCGGCAGGACCGAGTCCCCGGAGTCCGATTTCGCTGTCGCCCGCTACCAGGACAACGGACCGCCGGCAGCAGCCGGACCCGCTCCGCCGGCTTCCGCCGGCAGCCCGAGCAAGTCCGCCCAGGCCGAAGCCCCGCAAAAAGCCGGCCCGCGCGTAAACGGGTCCCTGAGAAAGTGCAGGACACGGAAGAGCAAGCGGGCCAAGCGGAAGTGCGCGAGGAGGAATGCCCCTCGCTCGTCGGCCAGCGCCAAGGCCAGAAGCCCGTTCTGAGAGCGGGTCTTCCGGAGAAGCGGCGATTCAGTCGCTCAGCTGATTTACGGCGCGGTGTCACCCATGCGGCCGTATCGGTCCTCGAGACGAACGACGTCATCGAGCTGCGGCGTCGAGACCTCGATGATCTCTGCATCCTCGACAGCCTCGAGGGTGTGGACGACACGCGGCGAGCTCCGCCACGTATCGCCAGGTCCGAGTTCCCGCGCGGTCAGCGCGTCGGGCGACTCACCCTGGGAGACGATCACGCGGCCGGACAGGACGAACGAGGTCTCGTCCTTCTCCTCGTGGAACTGAACGGAGAGGCGACAGCCGGCGCGGACCCGGAGGATCTTCCCGGCATACTGGTCGGTACGCGCGAACCACAGCTCGCTCCCCCACGGCTTGGATACCTCGCGCGGCAGATCCCCCTCCATTGCAGCTAGATCCTTTCAGCCCGTCGTTCAGCCCCGGTCGCGGAGGCGCCTGAATCGGCGAGCTGGAGGAGGAGGGCCATCGGGGCCGTCACGCGGGCTGCGCGCCGATCGAGCTTTCGTATTGCAGGGCAAGGCTCGACCGGAGGGGCGTAGTTTTGCCGGTAAGGGCCATCCCGGCTCGTTCGTAGAGCTTGCGGGCGGGGCCGTTCTCCCGCGCCGTCCAGACCCCGACACGCTGACAGCCCATCGAGCGGGCGACGTCGAGGATGTGAAGCAGCAGCGGGAGCCCGACTCCTGTGCCTTGCGCGGCGGGACGCACGAATACCATCGAGATGTGGAGGAGCGAGGGATCGGGCTCGCCTGATCCGTCGTCGAGCCTTCCAGGCCCGGCCAGGGCCATGCCTACGACGCCCGGCCTCAACGCAACGAACAGCAGAGCGTCTGAAGCTGAAAGTTTCTCGCGGATGCGAGCAGTGCGCTCCGGCCCGTGGGGAGCACCACGGGCGATGTTTGCCTCGCGCCACACGCTGACCGCAGCGTCGATCTCATCGGGACGCATGCTCCGCACCTTCACCGGCAGATCGTATGCCGCATGACTGACGCAGGCGTCCGCGAGGTCGATCTGACTCCCGTGCTGCAAGAACTGCTCGCCGGCTACCGAAGCCGCAGCCCGTACGCCCAGCCGGCAGATTTGGTCGGCGCGTCCGGTTTCTAGTCCCCGATCCACTCCTTGGCTTGCGTCAGCTCGCTGTCCGCGAAGACCTTCATCTCTCCCGGCGTCATCCAGCCGAACAGCGCGGCCAAGTGGCGAACCCAGTCGATGTCAGTCACCAGCGCCATGCGCTTCCAGGCCGAAAGGTGGCCAACGCCGAGACTCGCTCCGGTCTTCATGTCCTCCCACACCGCGCCCGCCTCGTAGCCCTCGAAGTCAGGCCCCATCCGACAGAGACAGCGCACCTCTCCGGCCTCGACAGCTTCACGCAGGGCCGGAACCAGCACCTCGTCGTAATCGCGCCTGCTCACCTCGCCGGAGAAGCTAAAGCCGAGGGTTCCGTCCGGCATTCCCTCCATTCGCTCGATCATCGACCTGCACCCCGCCCGCTGATCCAGTTGGCGGGCCGGTAGGGAGGCATCAACAAGACCAGCCCCATCAGGACGCCGGTCGCTCCCGCGTAAAGGAACAGCTCGGCGACGCCGGTGGTTTCGCCGACGACGTTCTGGCCGATCCCGAGAATGGAGAAGGTGAAGATGGACAGGGCCAAGGCACTCAAGAGGATCGGCTTGCGCCGGTTTGGCATGAACTCCAAGAACGCCAGGCTGACGACGGTCAGGACGAAGATCCCGAACTCCAAGATGCCGAGAATCGTCCAAGCAGCGTCCACACCGGGGATCGTGTCCAGAAACGTACCGCTGAACTGTTTCTCAATCGGCGGAGGGGCACCGATCCCGTCGAAAATCTTCTCCTTCCCGGCGTAGAAAAAGAGAACGCCGACCAGAAAGTAGATGCCGGCCAGAACCAGGCCGTAGATTGCCCAATCCTCCCAGCGCATCGCCGATTTTGAACCGGATGCCTCACCCCGCTCGCGCTCGTCCATCTTCGCTCCTTCCCGGTTGACCATTACGGCAACCGTAACCGCCCCCATTGTCGGTGTCTATCGGCCGGCAGAGCCTCTGATTTGGCACCCACGAGCAGCGAGCGGTTGACGAAGGAAGGAGGCGGCGACCTCGTAGGCAACCCCAAAAACGCGGAAGCCGCTGGGAGCGGACTTCCGCGGAAAAGCGGCTGATCGGATTCGAACCGACGACCTTCTGCATGAATCAGGCACTTCTCACCAGAAGTGCCTGAAATCGAGGAGGCCGGTTCCAGTCGCCTGTCAGCGGGCTTTTCGCCGGTGCTGTAGCTCCCGAATCTGAGCGACCAAGAGCTGCCGGAGGTCGAACTGCCAGTAGGTGACGAAGCGCTCGACCAGGGCTCGCATCTCCTTGCGGTCAAGCCGGCCGAGCGCCTTGCGCGTGTCGAGCGCCGTCTCGTGCAGCCGGATGGGCGCCGTAACCATCGCCGCGGAGTCGTCGGCGAGATCGGGGAAACGCTCCGGGGGCAGAGGAAAGAGCGACGGCTCGCGCTGGTCTCCAACGCGCTGCCGCTCCTGGCTAGAAAGCTTCTCGAGTCGGAGCAGGCGCAAGGCGAACAGGTCGCCCGTGCGAGGATCGCTGCGACCGGAGAGGAGGAGTACCGGCCTCGCCTTTGCGCGCACGACGAACTCAAACTCCGCGTCGCCGCCTTTTCGGAGGCCGTCGACGATCTGGGAGGCAGACGGCACCTCCACCGGGGTGCCATCGGCGACATGGATCTTGAAAGGCGTCGCGGGTGTGTAGGGCACGATCGCCCAGTAGACCTCGCCGGCCGCGAGGCTCAAAGGCCGAGCAGGCGCCTGACCGACGCCTCGTCGTCGATCAGCTCACCCTCGGGCGACTCGGCAACCCGGTGGGCGCGGACCCCGAGGTCGCTCAGATCCGAGGCGGCGGCCAAATCGTCGAGAAGCTCCGAGTCGCCCTGCAGCTCAGCGAAATCATCCGGGTGCAGGATCACCGCCTTGACGTGCTCTGCGCTGTAGCGCTCGACGACGAGCGCCTCGCCGAGTTG
This sequence comes from Solirubrobacterales bacterium, assembly GCA_044867925.1. GTDB lineage: Bacteria > Actinomycetota > Thermoleophilia > Solirubrobacterales > 70-9 > VRUE01. The sequence continues at coordinate 25,974 of JBIOVV010000070.1, forward strand.
CGGGTCGGGCAGGCGGACATCATTGCTCTTGATAGGTGAGCTATGCAAAGCCATAGAAAGAAGATAGCAGCGGTGTCGGACGGAACTTCCCCGGAGTCGGACGAGTTTTCAGGTGGGCTCGCCCTGCACGTCTAGCAATATCTAACACTTTCTAGCGATTTCGCTAGACGCGCGAATAATTCGATAAAGAGCGCAGGGTCGTGCTGGAAAAGCCTCATCGCGCCTGCCATTTCTTGGCGGCGGGTAGGTCGCGGAAGAGGCCGAAGTCGAACGCAGAGAGGGGATTGAGACTGTCGCGCAGCCGCTTGAGCGTACGCGGATTGGCCTCCAACTCCTCACCGAGGGCGCCAAGCATGGCGCGGACGCGTGGTGGTTCATCGAGGGCGGACCGAGCAACTCGCTCGAAAGTACCCCCCGTCCCGAGGATGCGGAGAAGCCGTCTAATCGTCCCCGCGGGCTCGACATCGCTGTCGCGGCCCCGCGTGCGCAGCATCTCGATCAGCGCTCCCTCCTCGGCGTTGAGATGCGCCCGGCTCGCCGGGCGCCGCGTATGGACGACCGCGTTGCTCAGCACACTCGGCGGATTGGCTGCCGGGGTCGCGAGCTCCTGGCGCGCCGGGTTCTGGGTGGTCAGCCCGAGCACGTTCGCGGCGCTCAGGCCAGCGGCATGCAAAGGCGTGTCGATCATGTGACTCGCTACAGCGGTAGCCGATGGGATGCTCGGTCCCAGGACCGTCGGGCGCGCGCGGTAGTAAAGGCCGTGTCGCACCCGCTCGACGACGCCCGCCTCCGCCAGCCGTGCCAGCGTGCGCGCGACCGTCCGCGGGGGCAGGTCGCTGAAGTCGGACACGCGCCAAAAGCGCTCGCCACCCCTCTCGATGCGGCGGCGGATCCGGGCGGCGGCGCTGGGCGCGCCGGCGCGCTTCAGTGTTCCCGGACCCTTCGGCATAGTGCCACCCAGTACTTGGCTAGTTTTTCCGCTTAAAAATGAGACAACTAGCGCTCTATCAGCTTTCCGCGCCGCAGCTGCTCCAGTCCGTCACGCACCCACCCCTGTCCGAGCAGGTCGCGGTCGCAAAGAAGGCGGCGAGCGCCTCGCTCCAGCGCCTCGCCGGTAACTCTCGCGGACTGGTCCCAGCACCCGCTCCACCTCGATCACGCTGCGCTGGGAGATCTCCACCGGCTTGTGGCCCTCGACCCGCTCCAGCAAGCCCTCGGCGAGCCACTTGCGAATCGTCGGCTCGCTCACCTCCAGCCGCTCAGCCGCTTGGGCAACCGACAGGCCGCCCGGCAAATCGAGCGCCTTCTGGACCCGTGCGCTCAGCGCCTCCACCCGTTCAAGCGCGCGCTCCAGTTCCGGGCTTCGAGAGCGAGCGGTGCGCAGCTCGGCGACCCGCGTCGGCAAGCTCTTCGGCCTCCCGCCGGGCGAGGGCGGCACGCCGTCGCAGATGCGCGGGAGGCGCCGGAAGACGTGAAGGCAGGCTACCCCACCGTTTCGGAAAGAGCCATTTTTCCGAAACGAAATCGCGAACCCGCTATGGGTCAGCGCGCACCTGAGAGCCTCGGGGCCGCTGCTTTCACGCGGAAGCGAGCGTCTCCTCAGGCGCGCAAGAGATGCCGCTCCGGACGACTTTGGAGAGCAGGGCCAGAACGCCGTCTGGGCCAGCGTTCGCGAATGTCTCCTGAGCCCTACCGGTAGTTTCCATCCGATCGCTGACGATCGGATGGAGACAGAAATGAGGGTCTACATCTGGAGCGACGGTGCTGCCATGCCGAACGGCGGTCCCGCGGGGGCGGGTTACGTCGTCGTGGGCGACGGCGTGCGCTTGCTCGACTCGGAAGCGCTCGGCGACGCGACGAACAACGTTGCCGAGTACACGGCGGTTCGGAACGCGCTGCGGGCGGCGGCGGACGCGGGCGCGACGTCGGCTTACGTGCGGATGGACTCGGCGGTGGTCGTCGGCCACCTCACTGGGGCATCGCGTGCGCGGGCCGAGCACCTGATCCAGCTCAAGGAGGAGGTCGAAGCGCAGAAGGCCCGATATCCAGGGGGGTCAGGTTCGCTCGCATTTCCCGGGCGCAGAACGGAGTTGCCGACGAGCTCGCGAAGAACGGCGTGCGGGCCTCGAAGGCGCTAGGCGCCGATCGGCGGCGATAGGCGCCAGCTCGCCCGACTCGCCGTGGCCTAGCCGCACCTTCCACCTACGATGGCCCCTTGGCCACCGCGATCTCAATCGTCTCGATACTGATTGCCCTCGTAGCCCTCGGGGTGAACGTCTCCGGCTTGGCGCGGCGCCCCCGGATAGTCGCCGAGTGGGGTTGGGTGCAGGAGGCCCCGCCGTACGAGGGTCTTTCCGTCGTCGTCACCGCCCGCCGCAGGGCGGTCGAGGTGGACGACGTCGGGGTGGTCGTCCTCACGAAGCGGACGTGGCGCCGGCGCTCGCCCGAGTGGCTGAACGTCGACGACCCCTTCCGCATCTCGCTGCCGGTCCGGGGCGGGACGCCGAGGCTCCTGCAGGACGGCCAGACTGTCCGCGGATTTGGAGAGTTGGAAAGCGTTGCGGAAGACATCGGCGACAGGGAGGGCTCGGTGTACGCCTACGTCGTCGCCAGCGGCACTGTTTACCTCACGTCCTCGACCTCGAAGCTGCGGAAGAGGCTGCGGCGCCGCATCGGCTCCTAACGCTCCACGGGTCGCGCGAACGCCCGCCCGGAGCCTTCTCACCAGTCCGGAGTCTCGCGGAGACCTAGTAGTAGCCGCGAGCAGCCAGGTCGGCGGCGGCCTGCCTCGCGGACGACGCGCGCCGCCTGGCCAGCGCGACCTGGCGGCGCGGAGATCGGGCGGGCCTATCAGCAACTCCACGGTCTAGGCAGGCTGTCCCGCGAAGGCGTGCTCCAAGCGGTTCGCACGGGCCTCCGCGATCTCTGCCTCGGGGACCAGTTGTCCGACTTCGATCTTCATCCACACCAGTGAATCACGCGCCCCGGAGGGAGCGGCTTGGCCCCTCGACAGCCGCCGCCGCGCCCTCTACCTTGGGTGTGTGAACGAGAAGGACGCATTCGAGTTCTCCAAGGACGAAGTCGCCGACGCCAGCCGCCGTGCTTTGCACTGGCTGATTGACCGCGCGCGGACGTTCCTCACGGTGAAGCTCGCGGTCGGAGTCGTGACCGCGCTCGCCCTCGCGGTGGCCGCGGCACTCGCCTTCCCGACCTTCGTCGCCGCCGCCTTCGCGCTCGTTGCCGTCTCCCTCGTCGGGTGGGCGGTCCAGTCGCAGCGCCTCCTCCACCGCGAGAGGTCGGCCGGCCACTGGCGGTCGATCGACATCCTCCGCGCCCGCCAGCGCGAGCTCCGCGCCCAGGTGTCGATCAGGGAGGCGGCCCTGGTCGTCGTCGGCGAGCCCGGCGACCGCGAATCCGCGATGCGCGCCTACCAGCCGCTGGTCGCCGCCGTCCGCTACCGCGATGCGCGCACCCGCGCCGCCCTCCGGGCCGACGCACCGCCCGCGCAGCGGCAGCGGTCGGACGCCGCGCCGAAGCCGCCCGACCTCAAGCCGACGCGGCGGGAGCTCGAGAAGATGCGCGAAGAGATGGAGGTGGTCGAGACTCAGATCCAGGCGCTCGCCGCGCCGGGGACGGAGTGGGAGGCCAAGGCGGACGAGAGGGCCGAGGAGTACCGGCGCGCCAGGGCAGCCGACCTTGAAGCGCGTCAGCGTGCCCGCAGGGGCCAGCGCCCCACTGCCTCCGCGTCCGGCTTCGCCATCGAGGTGGGCAGGAACCGGGACGGCTCGCGCCGGGTCGGCACACCCGACCCGAAGCTGACGCCCGAGCAGATCGCCCGCGGCGAACGCCCCGCGGCCTAGCCGGCCAGCGTCGCGTCCCGCGTCCGGGCCGCCAGCTCGGAGAGTTCGGGGAAGACCCCGTCGTCCCGCATGGCGCACCTGATCTGCGTCGGCTGCGAACCGGTTCACTCAAGGGCGACCACCCCGAGGCGGTCGAGCAGGCCGAGCTCTTGGCCGATCATCCCCGCGGGCGGCATGTCGTCCCCCGAGGCCGTGCGCGTATTCTGATCACCGAGTAACGCTTCCTTGCTCCCGCTCTGCGCGAAGAGGGGCAGTTCAGATCCCCCAGCGATGAAGGCGCCTCTCACTCATCACGTGGGTCGAGATGCATCAACTCGCCCTCACGCGCATCGCTGCGCCTCAGGCTGACCACCTTCCATCCTTCAGGCGGTCCAGGGCCATGCTTCGCCCAGGTCGCCGCTCTCCAGGATCGCCGTCAGCCACACGCTGGCGACCGGGATCGGTCCGCCACGGAGATCTTCGGGATCGGCTGACACGTGTTAACAGTCTGATGGGCGCCACGGCGGCGCAAAGGACTGCGTCCCCACGTGAGGGAGTGCTTCCGACATGGTCCGGTCGGTCAACTTCCCCTCGGCGCAAGGTGCGGCGGTGTGTGGGCCAGCGTCGCTGTCGACCTACAGTCCTGGAAACTCCGCGGCGAAGGCGGCGCGCACCTGCTCGTAGACTGCGTCGTCGATTACGGCGCGACTGCGGACGATGTTCATCACGTCATAGCCGGTCGCTTTGAGGTCCTCGGCAAGCCGCTTCTCCAAGGCTGCGATCTGATCTCGGACCGGCTTGTGAGCTTCCATCGTCTTCGCCGCCGACTCGTCAAAGATCGGGCCATGGCCGACCAGGCGGAACTTGCACTCGACGGGGTCGACGCCCCGTTTTTCAAGGTTGTTGCGCACCATGCTGCTAGTGGCCAACGTGCCGAGGTTCTGTCCCATCCGATTAAACAGTGACTGGGCGTTCGGCGATGAGCTGTCTCCGGTGCGTCCGACGTACAGCAGCTGGGCACTGTCTGGTGGGAGGATCTCCCAGACGTATAGCCAGAAGCCGCGGCGCAACATCGCGCCGTCGAGGGTTACGGCAAAGGTCTCTGCGGCACGCACCATCGGCTCGATGCTCTCAGATCGCTCCCGCTTCGCGCGAAGCGCGACAGCTGTGCTTCACGCTGCTGGAGCTACCACTGTCAGCCCGGGCTCCTGAGCGGCTGCAGTTGCGTATTCGAGCGCCGTAAGGACGTCCTCATGTTCCAGGTAGAGGTAATTGGCCAGCAGCTCGTCGATGTGGCGCCAATGGCGAACTCCTGGACCATGAGGCCAGGGTACCTCGCCGTCCGCCCACTACCGCTGCTGCGGGATGCAAGGCGGAATCGACCGAAATCGCCGCCAATCGCCGCGCATCCGCGTCATTTCAGGCACTAGTGCCTGAAATGGAGGCGATACGAGGGGATTGGTTCCATTTGGTTTCGGCACCCCGCGCCGAACCCGACCCGCCCACGTGCAGGGCATTCTCGAAAAAGCGGCTGATGGGATTCGAACCCACGACCTTCTGCATGGCAATTAGACCCATCTCCGAGACCAGGGGCAGCAAAATATGACCGCTTGCAGGGGTTTCGTAGCGGGTGCGACAGATGGCTCGCATCAGCAATGCGCGTGGATATGGGCCGATATGCAGCGATTTGGGAACTCCGGCGCAGGAGTGCCCGAAATTACGAGGGCCGGTTTGATTCGCCTCAAGGCACCCGTGCTGACCCCGCAAACAGGCGATCCCACGCCTTGGCCACACAGTAAAGCCTGAGCAGGCTGGCACGCCGGGTCTTCGCTCAGATGAATTGCCTCACGGCGACCAGTGCCGCAGTAACGGCCAGCACCCAGAGCGCCGGCCGGCGAATGTCGATGCTCCGAAGTGGTGCTGCTGTGCGCAACAGCGGGTAAGCGATGAGGATCGTTAGGGCCCCGGCGAAGACCGTCGGCCAGCCATCGAAGCCAGCGTATTGCCCGGTAGCCGCGAGAAAGGCGAAGGTCAATGCGTAGAGGATTGCGAAGTAGCCGGTCAGGCCTCCCTTTACCTCAAGTTGGTTGCGCTCGGTGAGCAGGTAATAGAGGACGACCGGCGGCCCGGAGAGGCTCGTCCAAGAGTTAAGGAAACCGCTTGAGATGCCGACCAGACCGAGCCTGCCGCGGCTCGGACGCAGCTCGAAACCTTCGCCCACGGCTAGTAGGGCCAGGCAGGCGACGGTGATCGCGCCCATTGAGATCACCAGCACGACGGCTTCCTCGACATAGGCGCGCAGGGCGACGCCGATAGCGATTCCCACAAACCCCCATGCCTTAAGGCCAACTGCCGTCAACAGCTGCAGGTGGCGTCGGAACTGCACCACGAGCAGAGCGCCGATCAGCAACTCGAGCACGATCGCCGCATGGAAGGCAGTCGAGAATCCGAGCACCAGCGAGCAGACGGGTACAAAGACAAGCGAGAAGCCGAAGCCGAGAGCGATCCGCACCGTCAGCGCCGCCAGCACGACGCCGCCGATAATCAGCTGCGAAGCCACGGGATGCGCAGTCGGATCGCCTCCCCGGCAGCGGCTACACCCCCGGAGACGTCAATCCACTCGATGCCGAGCACATCGGTGTTCAGCTCGACCTCCCCCCGTTTGAGCAGGATCACACCTTGGCGCCCGAGCCGAGAGAAGAAGAAGCCCATCTCGAAGAGGACGTTGGGACGGGGACGGCGCTCGGCATCCGGGGAGACCAGCCTTGCGGCGGGCTCGTCGGCATCCGAGAGCAGGATGACGGCCAGCCCGCACTCTTCGGCGTAGCGCTCGAACTTGTCGATCAGCGTCGCGCCGTCACCCCCCTGCTCGTGCAGAATCACTGGATCGGCACCGAGCGTGTTTTGGAAATAGTTCTTGGCCTCGAACTTGAGTTGGGTGTCCCAGCCATGGACGATGAAGACGCGGCGAGGATCGCCATCGTGTTCGCCTGGTAGCTGGTCAAGCAGCTGCGAGAGCAGCGGGCCAATGCTGTCCGGCGCATCGTCGAGCGCCGCGCGTAGCGCCGCCTGGCGGCGGATTGCCCGCGGCTGCCCCGACAGCGGCAGCGAAACTGCCAGCCGCCCCGCCTCCCCAACCCGACCGGAGGCGAGCAGCGACCTGATGCGTACGAGTTCTTCCTCAACCGTCACGTCATCACCGACTCGGCACCGGCTCCCTCCGGCCCTGGGGCGACCGCCAGGACGAAGCTGAGCGCGAAACGAATCGCTAGGTATTCACGGGCCGAGACCCGTGGGTCCAGTGCCCGCAGGCGCCCTTCGATCACCTCCGCCAACAGGCCCATCGCGTAGCCGTCAAGCGCCCCCTCATGCTCGTGACGCAGAAGGGGCGTCGCGATCACCTCGATGATCTCGGGCGAGGCGACCTTGGCGTGGACCCAATCCTTGATCCGCGCCAGATACGACCCGTCCGCCGGTCCATCCCAGAGCAGTGCCCCCAGCAGCGCCAGCCCTTCGCGAACCATCGGGATGACGGAGTGCTCCTCGGACATTGCCGACAACCGATCAAACGCCGTGCGGTCGCCGTTGGGAGACGAAAGGTGGGCCAGTAGACGGCTCAATGGCGCCTTTTGAGCCTCTGGGCTGCCAAGCTCATCGACCGCTTGCAAGATCTCCGAGAGCCCGCTGTAGCGGACGCGGACGGTCCGGAAACAGCGGTCGAACCCATCCCCGTCGAGCGAAAAGAAGTCGCTGCGATAGAGATGCCTGACCAGCTCCTCACGGATCCATTCGTCCCCCAGCGGCACCTTGACGATGATCGTGTCGGCGAGAACCCGGCGCTCGTATGGCCACGAGTCGCCGGCCTCCCCGCTGCCTATCGTCGAGAGCAGAGCGTGGACGACGAAGGGGTTGTTGGCGTTGGTCTGCAGGTGGTCAGCGATCCGCGAGCGGCCGGCCGCAAGGTTGGCGCGCAACGAGGCCTCGACCAGGGCGGTCGCGAAGACGTAGTGCAGGTAGACGTGGTCATTCTCGAGGACATCGGTTGCGGCGGCGTCGATCAGCGCCATCGCCCAGCCGCTGTCGGGAGATGAGAACCAGTCGCCGAGATGGCGCAACAGCAGCAGGCGCTCCTCCAGCTCCAAGACGGCGACCGCGTCGAAGGCGCTAGCGCTCGTGCGCAGCTCGTGGACTTTGGGATCAATCAGCGTCCCCGGCCGGTCCTCGTAGAACTCAGAGAGGAAGCGACCGAGCGTAGGCGCGAGGTAGAGCTGTCCGTCCTCACAGGCGACGATCAACTCACCGTCCTCTAGCAGCTTGACGTCGCGGATCCGGTCGGGGAACTTATAGCCCGCCTGGATTCCGTCCTCGTTTACGAAGTAGACGCAGCCATCTCCGCATCCAACGACGTACTGCCTACCCAACTTGGGATCGTGGTGGATGTCGACGCAGAGTGCCCGGTGCGGGAATCGGTAGCGCCAGCGGATCGAGCCGTCGTCGGCAAGCACGTAGAGGAAGCGGTCCTCCGACACCGCCACGCACTCACCGTCGTCGATCAGCACCTCGCGCACGCGATCGTCGGCATCGTGGCGCCACTGCTCCTCGTCACCGTGGAACCTGGTGACGAGGCAGTCGTCGGAGCCAGTGAGAATGTCGTAGGAGTCGCCGACCCGCCGTGCATAGCCGCTGCGGAGGATCTGGCCGGTATTGAACTGCAGGGATTTGTCGCCGTGGACGTGCAGGTCGCCGTTCTCGCAACAGATCAGGATGCGCGATCCGTCATTGTGCGAGATGCCTGCCACCGCGCGAATCTCACGGGGCCAGTCGCCGAGCTCGATCTCATCCCGGTGCACGACCTCGGGCGGCGTCAGCCGCATATCAACGACGTAGCGAACGACGTTGCTACCACTGGTCGCCGCCAGGACTCGCAGCTTGCCAGGCTCGATCCACTCGGCGTCGACCGCCCAGACCCTAGTCTTCTCGAAGCGCTGACGGTGCCTGATCGCGCCGCGGCCGTTCTCAACGTCGAGGATGCAAACATCACCCTCGTCAGTGCCGACGACGCAGGCCATGCCTCCCCGCTGCGAGGCTTCGGTGACGTGGACGAAGCGGCCGATCCCCAGTAACACCTCCTGCCGGGTCGGGCCGAAGAGCAGATTCTTCGCCAGCGAGCCGAAGTCGTTCGGGGGCGACTCTTCCAGCAACCTGCCGCGCGTCTCTCGCGGAGTCGCCGGCATTCCCGGCTCTGCCGCGTAGAAGCAGCAAGAGAGCCGACCGTAGGATCGGCCGATCAGGATCTCGCCGCTATCGGCGCCGGTTACGCCCTGCATCGCGAAGATACGCTCTCCGACGGGCAGGTGAGCAGTCAGCTTCCGTTTCACGGTGTCGAAGACGTAGACGTTGCCGTCCTCGCAGGCGGCGAGCAGGTTGCGGCGCTCCTCGTCGGAGAAGGTCATCCGAGTTACCCGGTGCGGAACGTCCAGCTGGTTGATCTCCTGGTAGTCATGGCCGGTCCAGCCGATGACCGAGAGGCGACGCGCGTCCGAGGCGCAGAAGACCTGCATGCTGGCGGGGTCGCCAACGACGCAATGGACCTTGGCGTCGACGAACGTGCGGCGTAGCTCGCGGTGGCCGGGCTCAGCGAAGTCCGCCTGTCCGAGGAAGTAGACGTGCTTGTCGCCGCAGCCAGCCGCAATCGCCGGTCCGCCGCCGTCAGGGTCACGGCAGAAGGCGACGCTGCGGATCCAGCCGTTGACGCGGACCTTGCTTACCGCCGACTCGCCGTCACCGCTCACGAGGTCGCCGAGCGGGGCGAGATAGACGTGCCGGTCCTCGGAACCAGCGGCGACGAGTATGTCGGTTCCGACGGAGCAGGAGTCGATCTCGCGCAGGGTGTTGCCGGCGCAGAATCCGGACAGCTCCAGAAGTCTGGCTTCATCGGGCGAGATCTCAACCTGGAAGCAGGTGAAGGTGCCCCGCTTCGTGCCAGCCATGAGGTACAGGTCGAAGCCACGGCCGTCACCCTCGCGGGGACGCTCAATCACCTCCAGTGCTCCCACCCAACCGTCGAGGAGCAGATGGCCAATCGGCGTACCGTGCTGGTTCAGCACCCAGAGGTCGCCGGAGCGCGAGCCGACGAAGACCGTGCCGTCCTCGGCGCGGTCCACGGCAGTGATCCAGTCACTCGTTTCGCAGAACTCCCATCGGGGCCGAAGAGCGCTCACAGCCCCTCCTACCCCCGCCAGTAGAACGTCGCCTCCTCCATGAGGTCGTCGTCGACTGCGTCGGGATCGACCTCGTCGTCGTCGTGAAAGGTAATCGCGAATACCCCTGCGCCGGTCTCGCTCTCGGTTTCGAAGCAGTGCCACATTTCCGCCGGCATCCGGATCGCGGCGAAAGTCCCAGCCGGCACCACCAGCTTCTGCTCCTCCGTCCGGGGATCGACGTTGACGGCAGCGGTGCTGTGGTGAACGTGCATGTCGACGTCCCCGACAAGGAGGATGTACCGGCCGCCGGGGTGGTAGTGGAAATCCTGGCGCGCCTTTGCAGGGAAGAACATGTAGTGAAGGCTTCCCGGTTGTGTAACGGTGGGCCGGAACAGCATCGCTGTAGGAAAGCCGCTGAACGTAGTGAGCGGCAGCGTCGGATCATCGTGCGCCGCCCGACACGCCTCAAGGATTCCGTCGACGGCGGATGGCCCCATCCGCAGAAACTCGCGGGACTCGAAGGTGCGGCTCATGCGATCTCCGGCTCAAGCAGGCCGACGATGCGCTCCTCGGTCATTGGCACCGGATTGTTTTTGAGCAGCGGCTGGAAGGCGCCGGTCGCAATCTCTTCCAGTTGTGCCCGTCCGGCCCCCAGTTCGCGCAGGGTAGGGATCGTCGTCGCCTGCTGTCGAAGGTGCAGGATCGAACCCGGTACCTGCCCGCCATCGTCGAGCCCGAGTTGGGTCGCCAGCAGGTCGAACTTTGGCGCCACAGCGGCTGCGTTCATCTCCGCGACCAGGTGCAGCGTCATCGCACAGGACGCGCCGTGAGAGAGGCCGAAGATCCGCCCGATCGGGTACGAGAGCGCATGGCAGCCCGCAGTCAACGTATTGCTGAAGGCCATACCGGCGATCGTTGCGCCTTCCGCCATCGCCGTCGCCGCAAGCAGATCGCTGGGAGATCTGTAATGGCGCACGAAGTTGTCGGTGATCAACTTGATCGCCCTGAAGGCGAGCGCGTCCGACACCGGATTTGCGTTGACCGACCACACGGCCTCGTAGGCGTGGGCGAGCGCATCGAGACCGGAATCGCCGATGACCTTTTGTGGCACCGTCGAGAGGAAGCCGGGCAGCACCAAAGCCACGTCGGGGTAGAAATGCGGGGACGGCAGCGACTTCTTCTCGCCAGTGGCGTCGTTGGTAAGAACTGAGAACGGCGTCACCTCGCTACCGGTCCCAGCCGTCGTCGGTAGGGCGATCAACGGCACCTGCTTGCCACCGAATTCCCGCTCCCGATCCATGTAAGGAGTGATCTCGGCATCAGCGTAGGCCAAACAGGTCACTGCCTTCGCGGCGTCGATCGTGCTGCCTCCTCCGAGAGCAAGAACGCCGCGGAAACCCCCTTGCTCCACAAATCGCTTAGCCGCCATCACGGTGGAGTGCGAGGGCTCAGGCTCAACCTGATCGAATACCCCGAACTGTCTTTCACCAAGTGCCGCGCACACTTGCTCGAGGTAGCCATTGCTACGTGCTGCGCCATTGCCAGTCATCAACGCGATCGGACCATCGACAACAGCGCCGACCTGTTGGCCGAGATCGCCAAGCCACTCCTGCCCAAAGAGCAGGCTGGTCGGGTGCGCGAACCTCCACGAACTCACGGACGCTCTATTTCCCACCGGTGCGGATTCCCCCCTCGCCTCTATCCCGACAGTCGCATGCCAGCGCGGAGCCTAGTCAATTCCCAGTTCGGTACGCGCTGAGACTCCCCCGCGAGCTGAAGTCTCAGCTCGATCCCTTTTCTGCGCGCTTCGTACGACCACCGCCAAGGACTGTTGTCTTGCATCCGAGGCGACCGTCTCAGGCCGACTTCGCCCTAGCTCGATAACACCCGCTTATGGAGACCCGACCTCGGGGCGTCAGTCTTGGCCAATGACTGGCGGGCCTGGAAGACATGAACTCAGCGATCTCCGCCACGAGATTTTGGTGGCACCGAGCTCCTCGGGGTCGCCGGCGCTCGAAAAACGCGGGCATCTCACAGGCCATTCGTAGTGTTGAAGCGCCCTCGACGTACAACTCATGGCGATAGGGTTGCACCGATGACAACGAGGGCGAGCGAGATGACTGCGTCGGTGGCCTCGCCGCTGCGGTGGGTCGGGGGCAAGCGGTGGCTGATCCCGAAGCTGAGGAAGCTGGTCGGCGAGACCGAGATCACCGCCTATCACGAGCCCTTCCTGGGCGGCGCCTCGGTTTTTCTGGCCCTGGGCCCGTTCTCGAAAGCTCACCTCAGCGACACCAACGTAGAGTTGATCTCCGCCTTCGAGGCGATCAGGGACCACCCGACCCGGGTCGCCAACAAAGCCCGGGCGTACGCCCGCGACGAAGAGACCTACTACGAGGTCAGGGCATCGGTTCCGGGCGGGTTGATCGAGAGCGCCGCCCGCTTCCTCTACTTGAACCACACCTCGTTCAACGGCATCTACCGCGTCAACCTGGCAGGGACCTACAACGTGCCTTTCGGCGGCGAGCGGATCGCCCACCTCCCCACCCCCGAGCAGCTGCGGGCGGTGGCCTCTCGACTGGAGCAGGCCATCCTAAAAGCCTGCGACTTCGCCGAGTGCATTGACCGGGTAAGCGCCGGGGACCTCGTCTTTCTCGACCCCCCCTACACGGTCGCCCACAACGAAAATGGGTTCGTGAAGTACAACCAGCGCCTTTTCTCCTTTGAGGACCAGCGCCGCCTCAGCGAGCTTGTCGACGAGATTAAAGAGCGCGACGCCCACTACATCCTCGCCAACGCAGCGCACGACTCGATCATCGAGCTCTTCGACAAGGGTGACTCGATGATCAAGACCAGCCGACGCAACTCGGTGGGGGGAACGAACGCGATACGGGGCAGCGCAAAGGAGCTTCTTTTCACGAACTTGGAGACGGCCGACTGATGGCGAGGGCGGAGACGAAAGCGGAGACGAATGCGAAAACGGAGACGAAGGCGCTCTCGGTTCCCGGGGAGGCGATCAGCGACCACCTGCTGGCGTTCAACAAAATCAAAGGCGAGACGCGGAAGCGGCTTTTGCCCCACGCCTTCGAGACGATTTCGAAGGGGAAGGTGGAGGCCTACGAAGCCGACGGCTGGGTCGTCGAGAAAGAGCTGAAAACCCGGACCAAAATGCGGCGCGAGAAGCGCCACGAGAGAGCCTTCGAGGACCGCGTCTGGGCGATGTGCGCACAGCTGCAGTTCCCGCACCTGAATCGTGACGGCTCCTTCAAGTTGAGCTACGGGACGGCGGCGAGTGCAAAGCAGCAGATCGACGTCTTCGCCGCCGATGAGGAGTCGGTGCTGCTGATCGAGTGCAAGTCCTCTGAGACGATCCGCCCCGGGCAGTTCAAGAAGGAGGTTGAGGCGATCTCGGGACGGCGGCAGGGAATCGTTCGGCGGGTCCAAGAAGAGTACCCCGACCACAAGATCCGCTTCCTGCTCGCGACTAACAACTACACCCTCTCCGTGCAGGTCAAAGAACGTCTCGAAGGCGCCCAGATCTTCCACGTCGACGAGGACACGGTCGAGTACTACCTGCGACTGGCAGAGCACTTGGGGGCTGCCGCGAAGTACCAGCTGCTCGGCGCGCTGTTCGCCGGGACGAAGATTCCGAACCTTGAGCCGGAAGTGCCGGCGATCCGCGGCTCCATGGGCGGCTACACCTACTTTTCCTTCGCGATCGAGCCCGCGCGCCTGCTGAAGATGTCCTACGTGCTGCACCGAAACCAAGCCAACAGCGCTCTGATGCCCACCTATCAGCGGCTGATCAAGAAATCGCGCCTGAGGAAGGTAGCCGAGTTCGTCGAGGGGGGTGGCTTCTTCCCGAACTCAATCATCCTCAACATCGAGACCGGGAAAAGGAGGGGCGGGCTGCAGTTCGACCTCGCTCCGAAATCGCCCGGGCCCTCGAAGATCGGGCTCCTGCATCTGCCCCAGACCTACCGGGCCGCATACGTCATCGACGGGCAGCATCGCCTCTACGGGTACGCCGACTCGAGCCGGACCGAGACCGACCTGGTCCCGGTCGTCGCCTTCGTCGACCTGCCAAGGGAGGAGCAGGTTGGGCTTTTCATGCAGATCAACGAGAACCAACAGGCGGTTCCCAAGAATCTGCGGAACACACTGAACTCGGATCTGCTCTGGGCCTCAGACGACTACCGCCAGCGCGCGAAGGCCCTGCGCCTGAGGATCGCCCAGCACCTCGGCGAGCAGAAGTCCTCGCCGCTCTTTGACCGGGTAATCATCGGCGAGAACGCCAAAACGCACACGAGGTCGATCACGATCGACGCGATCGACAACGGCCTGCGGCGCGGAAACTTCATCGGCAGCTTCACGAAAGCGGGTGCGAAAGAGGTGGGCACCTTCTACGCAGGTGACAACCAGCCGACTGCCGACGTCCTCACCCCGTTCCTCGAGGCCAGCTTTGAGATCCTCAAAGAGGGACTGCCCGCGCAATGGCAGTACGGCAGCGCCGAGGGAGGCTTCGTCTTCATGAACAACGGGGTCGAGGCGCTCCTGCGAGTACTCAGCGACATCGTCGAAACCGTGATCGAGGACGAGGGAGTTAATCCGCTCAGCATCAGCACGGGGGAAATGGTCGAGGCCTGTCGCCCCTACCTGGACTCGCTGGTAGACCACCTCGAGGGGTTGAGCCGCGAGGAGGGCGTCGAATACCGCACGAGCTACGGCTCGGGCGCCGGCTCGAAGTACTACCGAAAGCTCCAGCAGGCGGTGCGCGCGGCGCGGCCCAACTTCAAAGCCCCGGGCCTCGATGAGTGGGAAAAAGCCCAGGACAAGCAGTACACCAATCAGGCCCGGGAGATCGTCGGCGACCTTGAGGCCTTCTTCAAGAAGGACATCCGCGAGCGGCTCGAGGACGAGCACGGCAAAGACTGGGAACGCCTCGGGATCCCGCGCAAGATCCGCAAGGAGAGCGCCGAGCGGGCGATTGAGAAGAACCTCGACCTCGACCCATCAGAACAGGTGGGCGGCTGGGACATGATGTACATCGTCGATTACTACGAGGTGATCAAGTCCTGCACCAACGCGGTCTGGGAAAGCCGCTTCGCCGCTCGTTACACGCGACCCGAAGACGAGGATCTCTCCGGTACCTGGAAAAACCGCCTGGGCTGGATCAAGCGTCTTAACCCGATCCGAAACGAAGTCTCCCACGGGGGCGCGATCAGCGAAGAGGACTACGCCTTCCTGGTGGACCTGCGGGAGTGGCTGCTCACCGGGGAGTCTGACGGCGCAGTTTAGTCGGTGCGTAGGAGCTCAATCACACCGAAATCGCCGACGCTGGCAGCGAGAGCAACCCTGCGCGGGGAAGCCCGCCGCGCCCTGGAGGTCAACGCCCGCGCCCTAGATCAGCACCGAAACGCGACGGCTGAATGGGAGTCGCCGGAGCTGCGGGACTTCGCAGATGAGATCTTCGGCGCGGACCCCGAGCACTAGTCGGGGCGCTGCGCTCACAGTCCCGCCTCTCGCTCGCGTCGCCAGCAGTCTCGCCGGAGGTCGGCGAGAATGAGCAGGGCGAGAACGCCGACAATCCCAACCCCAATGCCGAGGGGTCCCAGGCACTTTCTCGGCAGAAGTGCCTGACATCCGTTCGCATCTACCTATCGGTGAGGTTCTGCCTCTCCGATTTCTAGCCGGCTCCGAAGCAAACGAAGGGCGCCCAGAACTCTGGCGGCTCATAAGGTCGATGCCCCGCCATGGGGGCCCCTCCGGTAGAGGCGGCTTTCCTCCTGCCCGGTCGCTCATCGTCCTGCGACCTACGCCTGAAAGCCTGCTCCAGCTTCGGGTGCGCAGCCAAGAAATCCGCCTCCGCGCTCTCATCGAGAGAGCGCAGCCAAAGCTGGGCAGTGCGCAGGGCGTGTGCCGGCGGGGCCTCCTGCTCCAACATCTCCTCGTAGAAGCGGGTCATGAGGATCGCGGTCGCTAGATCGTCTACCGACCAAAGCGTGGCGACCGCCGCAGCGCTACCGGCTGAAAGAAAGGCCACGCCGAGTGAGAAGGCCTCCTGGGGCAGGTAGCTGATCGAGCTCATTGCCGTCTCGCAAGCAGACGCGACAACCAGATTCGCGCCGAGGCCAAGCGTTGAGAGCTCAGCATCGCTCACCTCCGCGCCGGCCAGAAAGATCCGTGCCTCTTCCTCGCCCTCCGTCGAAAAGATGGCGCCACTGCCGTGACAGGCAAGATGCAGATGAGAGACGGCTGGAGCTTCGGACCCGAGGAAGCTTCGATTTGCCGCTCCGCGATAGGCGCACGAGCTCATTCCCTCCGGGAAGAGGCTGGCGATTTCTTCCACCTCGGCTTCCGCGGCGGGCAGGTCCAGCTCAGGGTTGCCGAGGTCAGGATTGCCCAGCGCGGCAAGCCTCGTCGGCGCGTCAGCCCTGTCTTGCGCCAGCTCCAGGGAGGTGCGCTGGAGCGTCGCGGAGGGCGCCTCCCGCAGGACGAACCTGTCGAGCAGCAAGGTCTCCTCATCCTCTCGATCGCACGACAACGCATGAACCGGAGCCAGCGAAACGGGTCCGCACGGGATAAGCGTCGCCCCCATGGCGCCATGGTCTTCCATGAAACCAGCGAGTGAGCGGCCCAGGCCGTCGCCGAGGGCCTTGATGAGAAAGTCCAAGGCGCGGTCTAGGTCGCCGTCAGCTGGGTCAGGGTTGGTGCTGGCGGCGAGATAGGAGCTGGGAAGGCCCCCTGCGTGATTGCCAAGCAGCATGGCTATGAAGACCTCAAAGCTCGTGGGCTCCTCGAGGCAAACAGCGTCGAGCTCGAACTTGCCGTCACGGAGGAAGCCACCGAGCAGAAGGGTTCCAAAGGGGGTTGGGTTGATGTAGACCACGGGCCAGTCGGACTCCACAGCGCCAGCGATGTCGCCCACCTTGACCCCTGTCGCGAAATCCTCGTGACCGGGAAGGTTGCGAATCGCGCTCACAACCTGCTGGAAGACCCGCGCGGCATGTGGCTCACCTCCAGCCGGGGTCGCAGATAGCTCCGCCCGCGCTGCTTCGTAGTCGCTGCGTGCCTCTCCGGGAAGTTGGGAGAGCTGATCCTCCTCAACGCCGACCCCCAAACGGCGCCGCAGCTCCCTCGTCAGGCCGTTCTCCAGCGTCAGGGCGGCCTTTTCGATATCCCCGGCGCGAGCAATCGCGAACGATGCCCAGCGGGTCAGATTCCCGCTTCGCTGGATCTCGCTGATCCGGTCAGACGTGTCGAGGCGCGCATGAAAAGCGAAATCCGCCGCCTCGACCGCCGCCTCGAAGGCCGCGGCGGCGTCTTTCCACTCACCCTGCTGCGCGAGCAGGGTGCCGAGACGCCCCGCTGCTCGCGTCGTGACGGCAGGTTCCAGGCGCGAGTCCACGTGGTCGACCGCCAAGCGGTACCAACGAACCGCCTCCTCTTCGTCCTCGAAGTCATCGGCCACAGCCGCTAGATCGGCGAGCGTCCTTCCCACGTAGGCTCGGTTTGCGTCGTGATCGAGGATCTCGAGAGCCTTCAAGAAGTTCGTCTTGGCCGCCTCCAGTTCTTCAGCCTCTCTCCCCACCGGTGGATCCGGACGCCCGGGCCCAACGCTTACGCGGTCGTTCGCTTTCTGGATGCGGCGGGCCTCATCATGATGAACGGCGCCGAGCGAGGAATGAGCGACTCCAACGAGCCATTTCTCCTCGACGTGCTCGGAGGCGCTGGTCAGCTCTTCGAACTCTGCCCTGGCATCCTCCGGCGCGGCGGCTCCGAGTCCGACCAGGTCGTTGTAGATGCCGCCCATGTTTACCTTGCTATGCGCCCAGTCGGTGGAATCTCGCTCGAGCGACCGATACTTCAGCGAACTCAGGCAGAGTTCCCGAGCCTCCAGGAGGTTCGCTAATTTCTCACCCCGCTGGCGAACCTGAAGGGTTCGAGCCAGATTCATCTCCACCGTTGCCAGAACGGCCTGATCCCCTGCGCGCTTGGCTTCTGCAAGCGCGTCGCGAAGAATCATCACCGCCTGCTCGAAGTTCTCCGCCGGATCACCCTTGACGCGTAAATTGATCAGTACCGCCATGTTCATCATCGCCCCGGCCCGGTGCGGCTCGGGAATAGCAGCAACCGCTCCCTGGGCGTGATCGATCGCGCGGTCGATGTTCTCACCCTTGTCCCCGCTCGCCCCTCGGTAGGCGTCGAGGAGTCGCTCATGAGTCTGAGCGACTACCAAACCCAAGGCCGCGTCAATTGCCTTCGAGAGCAGTTCCTCACCGCTCACCACAGCCTCGTCGTAGCGTTCCTCGCTGAGCATCTCGGCCAGCGCATCTGACTCTGGCTGCAGCGATTGCAGTGACTCTTCCACCTCGGCGAGAGCTGCTCTATAGCTCTCCCAGGCCCGCTCAGGATCCTCGCCCGCGAGACGGACGAGTTGCTTCATTGGCTCGAGGTAGGGGGCGGCCACGGCGATTTCGCTGACGGACTCGATGTGACTCAGAACCTCAGCAGTGAAAAGCTCCGGGCGCTTCTCGACTAGGACTGCAAGGTCCTCGTAGCCGTCCACCTCGTCGAGTGCCGAGAGCAGCAACGTGACGTTGTCCGCACCTGCCGCTTCTCGCTGCCTTTCCTCACGTACTCGCGCTCCCTTTCCCACCGCCACATCCTAGGCGCGCGATCGACCCGACGGCGCATACGATCGGGTGGGCTCAGCGGCCCAGGATCGAGGCCGATGGCCGCGCACCCGGTCGCGGCGCGCCTTCGCCCAGCCGCGCTCGGTCAGCTCCCAATCCCCCCGCCAGGTCGTCGCCTCCAGCCAGCCGCGCTCGACCAACCGGGCGCGAGCCTTGCTGAGGCGCGGCTGCCAGCGCGGTTCCCGGCTCGGCAGCTCCTCAAGATCGGCCTCGCCGTGGCGGTGGGCCATCGCCTCGCCCACCCCGGCGAGGATCTCCCGCCGTGGGGCGTGCCCGTCGCGCTCGGCGAGCGCCGCGACGATCGGGGGCTCGTACTCGGCGAGGTCGACCGGGCGGGGCAGCGGTGCCGGGTGGGCGATCACTTGCTCGCCGCGCACGAGAGCCTTCAACCGCCCGCGATCCTCGGGGTCGAGGCTCATCATGTGCGTGTAGACGCGCAACGTGAATTTGGGGTCGGTGTGCCCGATCTGGGTCATCACCGAGATCGGGTCCTCCCCGAGCGCGACCAAGATCGAGGCGAAGGCATGGCGCAGCTTGTGGGTGGTGAGGCCCCGGGGCAGCGGCACTTGGCCGCGGCTCTCCAGCAGTTCGTCGACGCGCTCGAAGGTCGGCCCGAGGACGCGGGCGCGCAGGTTGTTGGGGTCGCGGCGGGCGCCGGTCAGGGTCGGGAAGACCAGGGCGTCGGGATCGCCGCGATAGACGACCGCCTTGTAGGCGGCGAGGATGTCGCGCAGGATCGGCGGGAGCTTGATCTCGCGCAGCCCGGCCTCCGTCTTTGAGCGGCCGATGAAGATGCGGGCGCCAGCGAGGTCAACATCGCGCCAAAGCAAGTTGCCTAGCTCGTGCGCGCGGGGGCCGGCGAAGAGGAAGGTGGCGACCATGACCTCGCGTTCGGCGAGTTCGTAGTGGGGGTCGCGATCCAGCTCGGCTGCCGCCTGAAGCAGCGCCTCGACCTGCGCGGCGCTGTCGATGTAGACCGGGGCCGGGCGCTTCTCGCGCAGGCGCCGCCGTTTGCCTTCGGCGGCGTTCTCGGTGATGCCGAAGCGCTTGTATTCGATCGCGATCGAGAGCGCCCACTGCAGGTAGTCGATCGTCCTGTTAATCGACCCTGCCGAAAGCGGTCGCAGGATCTGGCCGTAGTCATTTCGCTTTGGCTTGCCCCGCGCGATCGCCCTGGCGCGGGCCTCTGACTCCTTCACCTTGAAGGCCCGGTACTCATCAACCCCCTCTGCCTCAATCTCGTTGAGAGCCCAATCGCCGAAGAAGGGGACGAGATGCCCGAGCGCCCATTTTTCGTGCTTGGTCGTCTCCTCAGAGACCTGCCCCTCGCGCGCTTTGCTGAGGCCGGTGGCGAATGGGCCGAAGGTCGGCACCTGAGTGGGCTCCCCCTTGCCCTCCCCCCGAGGCTTCTTCTTCGCGGGCGGCACCCACAACCCGCGGCGAACATCGGCGAGGATGTTCTGCAGCTCTTCGTCGGCTTTGTTCCAGCTCCAGCCTTCGTCCTCATAGCCAAGCGTCAGGTAGTACCGCTCGCCGTATGCCCGGAAGCGAAGCGCGTAGATGCGGCCGAGTTTCCGCCCGCGCACTAGCTCCCCACCTTGCTTGCGGGCATTCATGGCCAGCCGGGCCGTCTTGCGCCGCATAGGCGGTAATTGCCGCGAGGAGATCGCAGTTCCGAGCCTCCTTCGCTTGGCTTTCGACGATAGCTCTGACGCACCCGAAAGGCGAATCGGACTCAGCGGCTCCGCCTCAGCGACCCCAAAAATTCGAACCCATGACCTACTGCGTGGGACGAAGACGCTCCACCCAAGTCAACGCCGATCCTTTCAACCGCCTCTTTTCGGGCACCAGTGCCCAAAAACGGGGAAAAATGCGACCTTAGTTCCGAACCTTGCGTGCCTAGAGCAGGGTTGAAAAATGCCCCATCTGAAAATTCATAGCCATGATGCAAAGCTTCTATTTGCAGGGAAAAAGCGGCTGATGGGATTCGAACCCACGACCTTCTGCATGGCAAGCAGACGCTCTAGCCAGCTGAGCTACAGCCGCACGAAGCGGCGAGTATAGCTGCGAAATCCGGGTAGCTCTTGGGCAGGGTCTGCTGAGGTCTACTTAAAATTTGGTATGGTGCTGCGACCGGGTAGGGCGGTCGTCGGCCTAATCACTACGGGAGGCTCAGCATGTCCAAGCGAACGAACCTCATTCCGTTGCTCGCGGCGTCGCTCGCCATTGCGGTTTCTCCCTCCCCCGCACTGGCGTAGGCGCCGACCGGTCAGGCGACCGTCCACCCGGATGCTCAGGCTCTTCTGACGAGCGACGCGGCAGCGGCGCCGGCATCCTCTTAGGCGTCGAGCTCGGCGAGCAGGCTCTGCAGATCGAGCGGCCGGGTGTACATCCCCACTTGGTCGCCCGGGAGCGGCTGGGGCCACTCGTCTCTGGGGCGGTCCCAGTAGAGCTCGATCCCGTTCTGGTCGGGGTCGTCGAGGTAGAGCGCCTCGCTGACGCCGTGGTCGGAGGCGCCGGAGAGTCCGACGCCATTGTCGAGCAGGCGCCGCAACGCCACCGCGAGGGTGCGCCGGGTCGGGTAGCGGATCGCGAAGTGGAAGAGACCGGTCGTCCCCGGCGATGGCGGCTCGCCGCCCTTGGACTGCCAGGTATTGAGGCCGATGTGGTGGTGATAGCCGCCGGCCGAGACGAAGGCCGCTTTGTCGCCCATGCGCGCCTGCAGCTCGAAGCCGAGCACGTCGAGGTAGAAGCGAAGGGCACGATCGAGGTCGGCCACCTTGAGGTGGACGTGGCCGATCTCGACGCCGGGATCGAGCTGCTCAGCCATTGCCATCCAGGGCCTCGTTGACCAGTCGGTCGGCCTCGGCGTTGTGCTCACGGCGCACGTGGCGGATCGACCAGCTGTCGAAGCCGCGCAGCGCCTCCTTCACCTGAGCGTGCAGCTCGCGCATCGTCGCGTCCTTGACCTTGTACACGCCCTTGACCTGCTTGACGACGAGCTCGGAATCGCCGACGAGCTCGAGCTCGCCGGCGCCCAGGGCGCCCGCCATCTCGATCCCCAGCAACAGCGCTTTGTACTCGGCGACGTTGTTGGTGGCCCGCCCGATCCGCTCGCCGCGCTCCTGCAGAACCTCGCCGCCGGCGTCCTGCACGACAGCTGCGATCGCGGCCGGCCCGGGGTTTCCACGGGCGCCGCCGTCGACGTTGACGACGACCTTCACCGACGCCTCAGCCAGCCGACACGGCGGTGGCGTGGCGACAAGTCCTCTGCCCCGAACACGAGCTGGGCTCCCGCCCCAACCGAGGCGTTCCAGTGCCGGGCGGAGCGGTCCAGCTGCTCGAGGTCCTCGCCCCTGGCAATCTCCGCGACCGGGCGCTGCTCCTCGCTCACGTCGACGGCCCACTGATACCAGCACAGCTCCCAGGCGACGGTGATCCGCACCTCGCTGGACCAGCCCGCGGCTGCCCCGACCGAGACCGAGGGCCGGCCCAGGCTGCGGGCCAAGCCCGCGACCGTGCGAGCGGCATCGCTCTCGTTGAAGCGGGCGACCGCCCGCTCCATCCGGCTGCCCGGTGCTTCCAGCTGACGCCGCCTCACGTTGGCTCCCGGGGCGGCGGGGTCGCGCTGATAGATGCTCACGCACGAAAGCTAGTTCACCGAGGCCGAAGCGATGCGTCTCAGACAGCCGCTGAGACGACTCTTTCGGCGAGATGCGCCGGCACCTCTTCGTAGTGATCGAACTCGACCTCGAAATCGGCACGGCCGCCGCTGATCGAGCGCAGGTCCGGCGCGTAGTCGAGCACCTCGGCCATCGGCACCTCGGCGCGCACCTCCGTCGTCGCTCCCTTCGGCTCCATCCCCAGCGGATGGCCGCGGCGTGAGTTGAGGTCGCCGATCACGTCGCCGACGACGTCCTCGGGGCAGCTGACGAGGAGCCGCACGATTGGCTCGAGCAGCACCGGCTCGGCCGCTTCCATCGCCTCCCTGAAAGCCATCGCGCCGGCGATTTTGAAGGCCATCTCCGAGGAGTCGACGTCGTGGTGCTTGCCGTCGACGAGCCGCACGCGCACGCCCTTGACCGGATAGCCGGCCACCGTCCCGTGCGCCATCGCCTCTTCGATTCCCTTCTCCACCGCCGGGATGAAGCTGCCCGGGATCGAGGCTCCCTTGATCTCGTTGACGAACTCGAGGGCGATGCCGTCATCGCCCGGCTCGATCTCGATCTGGCAGTCGGCGAACTGGCCGCGCCCACCCGACTGCTTCTTGTAGCGGGCGTGGGCGCCGGCCGGGCGCCGGATCGACTCCTGGTAGGGCACCCGCGGCGGATGCAGCTCGATCTCGACGCCGAAGCGGCGCTTCATCCGCGCCACGATCACCTCGACGTGGATCGGCGTGAGGCCGGCGATGATCTGCTCGCCGGTCTGGGCGTCGCGGTGCACGTCCAGGGTCGGGTCCTCCTCGGTGAGGCGACGCACCGCCACTGCCGCCTTCTCCTCGTCGCCCTTCGACTTGGGCTCGTAGGCAAAGGCCATCACCGGGTCGGGCAGGTCGAGCGGGGCGAAGCCGATCTCCTCGGCGCCGGCGCAGATCACGTCGCCGGCACGGGTCTCCTTCAGCTTGGCAACCGCGCCGATGTCCCCCGCCCCGAGCTCGGCCGCCGGCCTCGGCTCTTTGCCGAGCGGCCGGCCCAGCTGGCCGATCCGCTCCTTCGCGTCGCGGGTCACATTGACGGCCTGCGAATCGGAGTCGAGGGTGCCGCGGTAGACGCGGAACAGGTTGACGCGGCCGGTGTAGGGATCGGCGAGCGTCTTGAATACGTAGGCGACCAGCGGGCCCTGCTCGTCGGGCTCGATCTCGATCGGCTCGCCGCCGGGGCCCCTCGCCGCCACGGCGCCCCGCATGGCCGGCGATGGCAGGTCCTCGACCAGTGCCTCCAGCAGGCGGCCGGTGCCGAGGTTGCGGGTCGCGACGCCGCAGGTCACCGGGAAGATCCGGCCCGCCGTGACGCCCTGCTTGAGCACGCGGACGATCTCGTCGTGATCGATCGGCTCGCCATCGAGGTAGCGCTCCATCAGCTCGTCGGAGTTCTCCGCCACCTCGTCCATCAGCTTCTCGCGGTACTCCTCGGCCCGCCCGCGCAGCTCATCCGGGATCTCGGCCTCGGCCGCCGCGCCGGGGCCCGGCCCCTCGTAGAGGTACGCCTTCCGATCGATCAGATCGATCACCCCGCGCACGTCGTGCTCGGCGCCGATCGGGATCTCGGTGGCGACGACGTGGGGACCGAAGGCGGCCTTGAGCGACTCGAGGGCGGCGAAGAAGTCGGCGCGCTCGCGGTCGAGCATGTTGACGAAGACGAGGCGGGCCAGGCCCTCTGCATCGGCACGGCGCCAGAGCCGCTCGGTGTGCACCTCGACTCCCGCCACCGCGTTGACGACGACGACGGCTGCATCGGCGACCCGCAGGGCGGCTACAGCGTCGGCGAGGAAGCTCGGCTCCCCCGGGGTGTCGATCAGGTTGATCTCGCGCCCGGCGTGCTCGAAGCAGGCCAGCGAGGCGTTGATCGACATCGAGCGCTCCTGCTCGTCCGGCTCGTGATCGGAGACCGTCGTCCCGTCGTCGACCGTGCCGAGCCGCGCCACCGCACCCGCCTCGAAGAGCATCGCCTCGTGCAGGCTCGTCTTGCCGCAGCCCCGGTGCCCTACCAGGGCAACATTTCTGATCCGGTCCGCGGCCTTGTGGGGCACGCACTTGAAGGTACCCGTCGAGTCTCGAAACTCAACCGGGTTAAGTACGGGTCAGACAGCCTGGAGGCCGGACTTCAAGCGCATCACTGCCTTGGTGTGCAGCTGCGAGACGCGCGACTCGGTGACGCCGAGGACCTCGCCGATCTCCCGCAGGGTGAGGTTCTCGTAGTAGTAGAGGGCGACGACGAGCTGCTCGCGCTCGGGCAGCGAGGAGATCGCCTCGGTGAGGCGGTCCTTTATCTCGCTGCTGGCGAGTGACTCCTGCGGGTCCTCGGCGCGCGGGTCGGAGATCGTGTCGAGCAGGGAGACCTGGTCGCCGGAGGAGTCCGAGACGGTCCAGAGCTCGTCGAGCGCGTAGACGGAGGAGTTGGCGATCTCCAGCAGCGATGTCCGCAGTTCGTCCTCGCTGACTTTGAGCGCGGCAGCAAGCTCGGCCTCGCTGGGTGCCCGCTGCAGCTCGTGCTCGAGCTTGGCCTGGGCCGCCTCGATTTCGCGGGCACGCGAGCGGACCGAGCGTGGCACCCAGTCCAGCGAGCGCAGCTCGTCGATGATCGCGCCGCGGATGCGGGTCATCGCGAAGGTCTCGAACTTGATCCCCCGCTCGGGCTCGAAGCGCTCGATCGCGCCGATCAGGCCCATCAGGCCGTAGGAGATCAGGTCGGCGTCATCGACGTGAGATGGCAGGCCTGCACCCAGCCGGCCGGCGACGAACTTGACCATCGGCGAGTAGGCCACGACCAGGCGCTCGCGCGCGCTGGCGTCCCCTTCCCCCTTGTAGCGGCGCCAAAGATCGCGCAGCTCCACCTCTTTTACGCCGGTTTCCATCTAATTCCCCTGCATCCTAGTGCCCCGCCTCGCAACGACGGCGAGAAAATGACGTTGCACAGGCGCCGTCAGACAAGGACGCAGGGAGCCCGAATAGCAGCGCTATTCGGGCGACTGAGGACGCAATATGGCGGTGATCTGGGCCCGTCATTTCAGTCGGCGTTGTGTGGCGGGGCACAAGCTCGCTGGCAAGTTCTTGCCGCTCATGCGCGCGGATGGGTGGCCGCGTACGCGTCGCGGAGGCGAGCCGCATCGACCCGAGTGTAGACCTGCGTGGTCGATATGGAGGCGTGACCGAGCAGCTCCTGAATCGTGCGCAGGTCGGCGCCGCCCTCGAGCAGATGCGTGGCGAAGCTGTGGCGCAGCGAGTGCGGCGAGACTCCGGCGGCGAGCGCGGCCTCGCGCACCCAGAGGGCGAGCCGGCGGGTGACGTCGGAGTTGGAGAGCCGCCGGCCGCTCTTGGAGAGAAAGAGAGCCTGCTCGCGGGGGTCGCCCGCCAGAGCGTGACGCCCACGCTCGCTGTAGCGCTGCAGCGCCCGCTGAGCGGGCTCGCCGACTGGCAACAGGCGCTCCTTCGAGCCCTTGCCGAGCACGCGCAGCTGCTCGGTCTCGAAGTCGAGCGCGCCGAGATCGAGGTTGACGATCTCCTCACAGCGCAGCCCGCAGGAGTAGGCGAGCTCGAGCATCGCCCGGTCGCGCAGCTCGAGCGGCGTCCGCGCCGGAATCCGCTCCAGCAGCTGCCGCACCTGCTCGACCGAGAGGACCTGCGGCAGCTTCTCTTCGCGCTTCGGGCTGGAGACCAGATCGGCCGGGTTCTGCCCGACCCGCTCGGTGCCAACGAGGAAGTCGAAGAGCCCGCGAATGGCCGCCAGCTTGCGGGCGACGGTTGAAGGCGCGGCGCCGTCGGAGGAGAGCGACGCCGCGTAGCGCCGCACATCGCGGTGGCGGATGTCGCCGGGCCCCCGGGCCCCCGCCCACTCGACGAACTGCCCCAAATCGACGGCATAAGCTCGCCGCGTCCGCTCGGCGGCACCGCGCGCACGCAGGTCGCGGTCGTAGGCCACCGACGCCTCATCCCATCCCAAGCTCACGACACCAGGTTCGCCGCGGTGACCCGCGTGCCTCCATCGAGCCGTCCGGCAGGGGTGGAGGTCTTGTGCTTTTTTGCGTGATCCGGGCGCGGCGCAGCCGCGACCTCGCAAAAAAGTTAAGCGGAACCCCTGCCGGACGGCTCGCGGTCAGCCAATGAAAATCGGGGTGCCGACTTCGACCTGGTCGTAAAGCTCTTCCACGTCCGGGATCGCCATCCGCACGCAACCGTGCGAGGCCGCGGAGCCGAGCGAGTAGGTCTCTTCGGTGCCGTGGATGCCGGCGCCTTCGTAGATCCCCATCCAGCGCGCCTTGATCGGGTTGGACGGGCCCGGGGGAATGTCCTGACCGGCCAGGCTGCCGGCCCAGTCGGATTCGGGCACGTGCCAGGTCGGGTTTTCTTCCTTTTCCTGGATCTCATACAACCCTTCCGGCGTTTCCAGCCCTTCCTGACCGACCGCGACGGTGTAGGTCTTGGCCAGCTTCAGGTTCTTCCAGAGACGCAGGGTGAAGGCACCGCGGTCGAGCGTGAGGTAAGAGGGGTAGGCCGCCGCCACTTCTTTCGTGGTGACGTCGGGTTTCGTGTAGTGGGTGCGGGCGGCGATCGTGTGATCGGCATCGGCGTTCAGCACCGCGGCGCGCAGCTGGCGGGTGAGCAGGTTGTCGCGCAGCTTGCGCCCGTTCTCGGCGGGCACCACTTCGAGCTCGTCGGCTGTCGGTTCGACCGAGGCGTCCTGAGCCTCCCGATCGACCTCGCCCGCGACCTCGCGCACGAAGCGATTGATCGCCGCGCGCGAGTAGGTGACGTCGGCGGGGATCTGCTCCTCGACGCTGCCGCCGGTCACGTAGCGAACCAGCCGTCCCGGGAAGCCACCGTCGCGACTTTCGGCCAGCGCTTCCTCCACGGCTGCATCGATGTCGGCGTGGACCTTGAGGCTCTTGCCGTCGAGCGTCCAGCTCTCGCCGTCGTAGCCGACGCGCAGCGAGTGCCGCAGGGGGCCGAGCAGCTGGCGCCGAACCGCCTGCTTGGCTTCGGCTTCGTTCATGCCGCCGACCTCGACCCCGCCGACCGTCACGCCGTCGGCGATCTGGTCCTTCTCGGAGCTGTCGTAGGCGTAACCGACGCCCACGAGGGCGAGCAGCAGTGCCAACACAGCGACGATCGCGATCTGCGCCTTACGACCCATTCCCCGTAAAGCCTACGACCGAGCGCCGACGGGCTAAGCGAATATCGACTATCGCGACGGATATGTTTCAGCGGTGGCACCGAAGGCCGGCAAGGACACCGTGCGCAAGGAAGTATGGAAGGCGATGGACCGTGAGGGGGTTTCGCGCTTCCCGGGTGCCGACGGACGCATCCCCAACTTCGCCGGCGCAAAGCTGGCGGCGGAGAAGCTCGCCGGGCAACGGCTTTGGAAGCGCGCCCGGGTGATCAAGGCAAATCCCGATTCGCCGCAGACCTACGCCCGGCGGATCGCGCTCGAAGAGGGCAAGACCGTGATCATGGCCGTGCCGCGGCTGCGCGACCCGCATCCCTTCCGCGTGCTCGACCCGAAGAAGCTCTCCAAACGCGCGGTCAAGGAGGCGGCGACGATCAAGGGCGCGCTCAAGCACGGCCGCGTCGTCGCCCTCGACGAGCTGCCCGAGATCGACTTCGTGCTCTGCGGCTCGGTCGCGGTCAACCTCAGCGGAGCCCGTGTCGGCAAGGGCGGCGGCTACTCGGACCTCGAGTACGGGGTGCTGATCGACGCCGGCAAGATCGACAGCCACACGACGGTGGCGACCACGGTCCACCCCACCCAGGTCCTGCGCCGGCACCTGATGATGACCGCGCACGATCTGCCGGTCGACGTGATCGCCACGCCCCGCGCCGTGATCGAGCTCGAGCGCCAGTACGAGCGCCCGCGCGGAATTCTCTGGGACCACCTGCAGCCACCCCAGATACGCGAAATACCCATACTTGAACGTATGGGCTATGCGTGACGACTACGGCAATCCCGATCCGGAGTGGCTGCGAATCGACTGGCGGCCGCACGTGCACCGGCTCGAGCTGCCGGGGGCGACGGTCAACTACGCCGAGATCGGCGAAGGCGAGCCGATCGTCTTCGTCCACGGCATCACCAGCTCCTGGCAGGCCTGGCTGGAGAACCTCCCCCATTTCGGCCGCTCACACCGTGCCATCGCCCTCGACCTTCCCGGCTTCGGCGCCAGCCCGATGCCCTCCTGGCCGATCGACATGCCGGCTTACGGCCGCCTTCTCCACGATTTCTGCGAGAAGCTCGACATCGGCAGCGACGCCACCCTGGTCGGCAACTCGATGGGTGGCCTGGTCGCCGCCGAGGCGGTGCTGACCGAGCCGAGCAGGTTCAACCGCCTCGTCCTCGTCTCGGCCGCGGGTTTCATCAACACCTGGCTGCCCCATCAACGCGGCAAGGCCACCTCGCAGGCCTGGAGCACCTTCGGCCGCCCCTTCGGCGCGGCGGCGCGCTTCTTCGTCACCCACTCCCGCGCCCGCTGGCTGATGTTCCGCTTCGCGATTCGCTATCCGGGCCGCCTGCGCAAGGAGCTGCTCTGGGAGCAGATGGCCTCCGGCGTCCCCTGTCCCGGCTTCGCCGACGCCCTGGACGCGGTGCTCGAATACGACGCCCGCGACCGCCTCGAAGAGATTCAGATCCCGACGATGATCGTCTGGGGCACCGACGACTGGGTGATCCCCTCCGCCGCCGCGCACAGCTATAACCGCCGGATCCCCAACTCGAAGCTCGCGATCTTCGATCACACTGGCCACGTGCCGCAGCTGGAGCGGCCGGAGCGCTTCAACGCGCTGCTCGAGGAATTCCTGGCTACCTAGGCGGTTACGGCGCCTTCGGACGCCGACGAGACAGTCGCCGCGTACTTCGCCATCACGCCGTGCCCGAAGGGCGACAGCGGGGGCTCGTACTCGGCGACGCGGCCGGCGATCTCCTCGTCGGAGAGGGCCACGTCGAGGCGGCGGCCGGCGATGTCCACCGTGATCTCATCGCCCTCGCGAATCGCCGCGATCGGGCCGCCCCTGGCCGCCTCGGGGGCGACGTGGCCGATCATCAGGCCGCGGGTGGCACCGGAAAAGCGCCCGTCCGTCACCATCGCGACGGTCTCGCCCAGGCCCTCGCCGACGATCGCGGCGGTGACCTGGAGCATCTCGCGCATGCCGGGCCCGCCGACCGGGCCCTCGTTGCGGATCACGACGATGTCGCCGGCGTTGATCCGCTGCTCCTTGACCGCGCGGAAGCAGTCCTCTTCGGACTCGAAGACGCGGGCGGGTCCGGTCTGCTGGGTCCGCTCGGTGCCGGCGAGCTTGACCACGGCTCCTTCCGGGGCGAGGTTGCCGCCGAGGATCGCCAGACCGCCTTCGTCCTTCACCGGGCTCTCGAGCGGGCGCACGACCTCCTGGCCAGGGGCCTCGCTCGCCTCCGCCGCGACCTCGCCGATCGTCTTGCCGGTGACGGTGAGCGCGTCCTCGTGCAGGTTTCCCGATTCGGCCAGGCGCCTGAGGATCACCGGCACGCCGCCGGCGGCGTAGAGATCGGTGGCGACGAAGCGGCCACCCGGCTTGAGGTCGGCGAAGAGCGGCGTCGCGCGGGAGATCCGCTCGAAGTCGGCCATCGTCAGCTCGATCTCGAGCTCCTTGGCCAGCGCGATCAGGTGCAGGACCGCGTTGGTCGACCCGCCCGAGGCGCAGACACAGGCGATCGCGTTCTCCAACGAGTCGCGGGTGATCACCTTGCTCGGGGTCACGTCATCGGCCAGGACGCCGAGGACGAGCTCGCCGATCCGCGCGGCTACCGTGCCCTTCTCGCCGTCTTCGGCCGGCACCATCGCCGAGCCGCCGGCGCTGATCCCGAGCGCCTCGAAGGCGCAGGCCATCGTGTTGGCGGTGAACTGGCCGCCGCAGGCGCCGGCACCGGGGCTGGCGACCCCCTCCAGCTCATTCAGTTCCTCGTCGCTCATGTCGCCGGCGTTGTGGGCGCCGATCGCCTCGAAGATGTCGAGGATCGTCACATCCCGGCCGTGCCAGTGGCCAGGGGCGATCGAGCCGCCGTAGAGGAGGACCGAGGGGACGTCGAGACGGGCCAGCGCCATCGCACAACCGGGGATCGTCTTGTCGCAGGCACAGAGCGCGACGATCGCGTCGAACTGGTAGCCACGCGCCATCAGCTCGATCGAGTCGGCGATGACCTCGCGACTGACCAGCGAGGCCTTCATACCCTGCGTCCCCATCGTCACCCCGTCGGAGACGGCGACGGTGTTGAACTCCATCGGCGTGCCCCCGGCGGCACGGACGCCCTCCTTGACGTGCTCGGCGAGACCGCGCAGGTGGAAGTTGCAGGGCATCGCCTCGGTCCAGGTGTTGGCGATGCCGATCGTCGGCCTGCTCAGCGCCTCGTCGTCGAAGCCGATGCCCTTCATGTAGGCACGCGCGTGAGCGCGGTCCGGACCATCGAAGACGACGCTGGAGCGGGGACGGGGAAGCTTTGTGGTGGCGCCGTTGGAGCTCATGCCCGAAATCTACTGCGGCGGCGCGTTCAGGTTGAAGACGTCGACCGGGCCCGGACCGTCGCCGATGTCGCGCAGGCCGTGGGCAACGGCGTCGGCGGCGACCGCGCGCGCCTTGCGGGCCGCTTCCAGCGGCGTCTCGCCACGAGCCAGAAACGCCGCCAGGGCTGAGGAGTGAGTGCAGCCGGAGCCGTGCGCCGCACCCTCGGGATGGCGCTCGCCGGCGATCTCCGCCGACTCGCGACCGTCGAAGAAGAGGTCGACCGTGCGCTCGCTGTGGCCGCCGGTGACGACGACCGCCCGTGGGCCCAGGGCCAGCACCTCCCGCGCCAGATCCTCCTGCGAGTCCTGCTCACCGGCACCGCTGAGCGCGCGCGCCTCGGGGATGTTCGGCGTGGCGACCGCCGCCAGCGGCAGCAACCGCTCGACCAGCGCCGCGCGGGCTTCCTCGTCGAGCAGGACGGCGCCGCTCTCGGCAACCATCACCGGATCGACCACGATCGGAGCCTCGCCGACGAAGCGCAGCGCCTCGACCACCGCGTCGACGGTCTCGGCGGTGCCGAGCATGCCGACCTTCACCGCGGCGACGCCGATGTCTTCGGCGACCGCGCCGACCTGCGCCACGATCATCTCGGGCGATACGGCCTCGATCGCCTCGACCCCGACCGTGCTCTGCGCGGTGATCGCGGTGATCGCCGTCATCCCGTGCACGCCGCAGCGGGCAAAGGCCTTCAGGTCGGCCTGGATACCGGCGCCGCCGCCGGAGTCCGACCCGGCGATCGAGAGCACGGCTGGGATCGGGTGAGTGGCCACGGGCGCAGCCTAGATGGCGGGCGGCGCGAGCAGGGTCCGGGAATAGACGCCGAGCAGCGAGCAGCTGAGATAGCCGAGCGCCTCGAGGCCGGCCAGGACCGCGGCAGCCTCGGCGCCGCTCAGGTCGAGCGCGGTCGCGATCGCGTCGCTGCTGTCCTCGCCCCTCTCGACCGCGGCAAGCACTTCGGTCGATCGCCGGTCCAGGCCGGGCCCGGGGCGTGGCGCGATCCGGATGCCGGGGCCAAGCATCGCGTCGAGCACGTCCTGGCCGTCGCGGATCAAGCACGCCCCGCCGGCGAGCAAGTCGTTGGTCCCGGCGGAGGCGCGCGAGTTGACCGGCCCGGGGACGGCGCCGAGGTCGCGGCCGAGGTCGGCGGCCAGGTCGGCCGTGATCAGCGAGCCCGAGCGCTGCGCCGCCTCGATCACCACCGTCATCCCGGCCAGGGCGGCCATGATCCTGTTGCGGGCCGGGAAGGTCCAGCGCCAGACCCCGGTTCCCGGCGGCAGCTCGGAGAGCACCAGGCCCTGCTCGCAGATGCGGCGCCATAGCGAGCGATGCGAGGCAGGGTAGGCGAGGTCGGCGCCGCAACCCAGCACGGCGACGGTCGTGCCGGCGTCGAGGGCACCGCGATGGACGCAGGCATCGATGCCGAAGGCAAGCCCGCTGGTGACGAGCAGCCCGGCGGCCGCCAGCTCTCGACCCAGCTCCCGCGCCACTCCCCGTCCGTAGGAGCTGGCGCGACGGGCGCCGACGACGGTGACCGTCGCCTCGGGCTCCAGGCGCCCCAGGAGCGCGGGATCGCCTCGCCCGATCAGCGCCCAGGGCGCATCGACGGCGTCGTGGAGGCCGGGTGGAAACCGCTCGTCGTGCCGACAGCAAGCCCAACACTGTGCCGCGACCAGGTCTGCGTACAACCGGCGCTCGGGCGCCGCGGCGAGCTGGGCGAGGATCTGCTTGGCGATCTTCGGCGCGGCTGCCGCTACCAGGTCCTCGTTGGAGAGGCGAAGCAGTTCGGGCGAGCGCGAGCCGGCTGCGCCCGTGGCGATCTTCTCGATGTAGGGCGCCAGATGAGCGAGCAGCCGCGAACGGCGCAAGCACTCCGGGCAGGCGCTCGGCGCGCTCACTCGCTGTCCCTCCTGCGCAGCTGCAGAGCCTGGGCCATCTGCTCACGAGTGATCGCCGCGCTGCCGGCCAGGTCGGCGACGGTCTGCGCGAGGCGCAGCACCCGGTCGTGGGCACGACCGCTGAGCCGGCGCCGGGCGTAGGCCTCGGCCAGCAGAGTCGCGGCATCCGCTTCGAGCGCACAGGCGCGTACCTCGGCGGGCGCCATCTCGGCGTTGCAGCGACCGGCGCCGAGGCGCTCTTCCTGGCGGTGGCGAGCCGCGCTCACACGCTCCCGGACCGCAGCCGAGGTCTCCCCCGGCGGACCCGCGATCTCGGCCGCCGAGGGCTGGCGGATCGCGGCCAGGACGTCGATGCGATCGGCCAGGGCGCCGCTCAGGCGCGCCTGGTAGCGCTGCACGGCGAGCGGGGCGCAACCGCACTCGGGGTCGGTCTCGCCGCGGCCGCAGGGACAGGGATTGGCGGCCCCGACGAGCATGAAGCGACAGGGCAGCCGGCGCCACGATCCGGCGCGGGCGATCGCGACCCAGCCGCTCTCCAACGGCGCCCGCAGCGCCTCCAAAGCGTCCCGGCGGAACTCGCAGAGCTCATCGAGAAAAAGAACGCCCCTGTGGGCAATCGTCGCCTCGCCAGCACTGGGCGGGTTTCCACCACCAACCAACCCCGCCGGGCTGATCGTGTGATGCGGCGCGCGAAACGGCCTTCCCTCCCGACCGCCCTCTCCGAGCCGTCCGCAGGCACTGGCGATTCTCGCCACCTCGAGCGCCTCGGCCGGCGCCAGGGGCGGCAGGATCGACGGCAGACGGCTTGCCGCCAGCGACTTGCCGGCGCCTGGCGGTCCCACCATCAGCATGCTGTGCCCGCCCGCGGCCGCGACCTCGAGCGCGTAGCGGAGGTGGCGCTGGCCGCGGAGGTCGGCAAGGTCGGGGCCGCCCTCCCCAGCCTCTAGCCGCAGCGGCATCGGCGCGGGGCGCGGTGGGTCCCACTCGCCCGCCGCAAGCGCCGCCAGCTGACCGAGGCTCTCCAGGCAGACCACCTCGATGCCGTCCACCAGCGCTGCCTCCTGGCCGTTCTCGGCCGGAACGAGGATCGACTCGATCCCCAGCTGCCGCGCAGCCTCGGCGATCGCGAGAACTCCCGCCACCGGCCGCAGCGAGCCATCGAGCGCAAGCTCGCCGACCATTGCCGTCCTCGCCCCGCGGCTCAGCGCCAGCTGCTCGGAGGCGGTGAGCAGCGCGACCGCGATCGCCAGGTCCAGGCCGGGCCCGGCCTTGCGCAGGCTGGCCGGGGCCAGGTTGGCGACGATCCGCCGCAGGGGGAACTCGAAGCCGCAGTTGACCAGCGCCGCCCGCACCCGCTCGCGCGCCTCGCGCACGGCGGCGTCGGGGAGGCCTACCATCGAGAAGGCGGGGAGGCCCCGGTGGACGTCCACCTCGACCCGCACCGAGCGCGCCGAGATGCCGTCGAGGGTGAATGTCTGCGCCGTGGCGAGCATCGGCGACGACGCTATGGAGCCGAATCCGACGCGTGGTGCGCACTCTGTGCCGCCTCTGTCAATTCACCCGTACCGAGGCGTGAACCCACGCCGAATTCCCAGGTCGGGCCCTATGGTCGCCACCGATGACCGTTCAGCGCCAGCGAATCGGGAGGGCCGCGGAGGACCTGGTTGCGGCGCGCCTGGCCGCCGCCGACTGGGAGATCGTCGAGCGCAACGCCCGCACCCGCTACGGCGAGCTCGACATCGTCGCCCTCGACGGCCGCACACTCGTCTTCATCGAGATTAAGGCAGGCCGCGAGGGCTCCGCCTTCGGCCCCGAGCGCCCGGTCCTCGCGGTCGATCGCCGCAAGCAGCAGCGCATCCGCCGCCTCGCCACTGCCTGGCTGGCCGAGAACCGTGGCGCAATCCGTTACGACGGAATCCGTTTCGACGCCATCGGAATCACTCTTGGTCGAAGCGGCCAGGTAATTGACTTGGAGCACCTGGTCGCCGCGTTCTGATCAAGCAGGTCAAGGACGCAGGGAGCGTGGCGTGCTCCGCACGCGAGCGACTGAGGACGCCGAGATGCGCAGGTCAGAGCGCGGCGAGGCCCAGCTGCGAGTAAGCGACAGACTGGAAGGAGCGGCGATGCAGGGGCGAGATGCCGATCCGCTCGATCGCCTCGCGATGCTCGGGGGTCGAGTAGCCGACGTGCTCCTCGAAGCCCCAGCCGGGGTGCCGTTCGGCGGCGCGGCGCATGTAGCGGTCGCGGGTGACCTTGGCGATCACCGAGGCTGCGGCGATCGCGGCACTGGTGCCGTCGCCCTCGATCACGGCCCGGTGCGGCACCCTGCACCGGCGCAGCGAGAAGCCGTCGACCAGGCAGGTGGCGCCCGCCTCGGGCCGCAGCCGCTCCAGCGCATCGGAGAGAGCTTCGATGTTGGTCACGTGCAGGCCGCGATCGTCGATGCCGCGGGCGCAGCGGACGACGACGCTGACCCGCGCCGCGGCGCGCAGCACGCAGGGAAAGAGCTCGGCCCGCTTCTCCTCCTTCATCTGCTTGGAGTCGTGCAGGCCGGCCAGGGCGCGACGGTCGGCATGAGAGAGCGTCTCGTAGTCGATCAACACGGCGGCGGCGACGAGCGGTCCCGCCAGGCAGCCGCGCCCGGCCTCGTCGGCGCCGGCAACCAGGCGGGTGCCGAGGCCGCGATCGAAGGCGAAGAGGCGCCGCGTGCGGGCAAGGCGGCGCTGGTGCGCCTTGCCTTTGGCCGGGCCCTTAGAGGACGCCGACGCGGTCGGGAGGCCAGTAGGTGGCAAAGGCCTTGCCGATGATCCAATCGCGGGGGACCGGCCCCCAGAAGCGGCTGTCGTCGCTTTCGCCACGGTTGTCGCCCATCATGAAGTAGTAGCCGGGTGGAATCGTGATCGTCTTGGGCAAATTGCAGGAAGGAGCGGCTCCGCAGGGTTTGATGTAGGACTCTTCGCTCTTCTCGACCCCGTTGACGACCGGGTGACCGTTGCGGACGCTGAGCGTGTCGCCGGGGCCGGCGACGATGCGCTTGATGAAGTTCTGGTCCGACTCCTCGGGCGTCGGCTTCGGGCAGGCTTCGCGTTCGCCGTGCGGAGCCCCGCATTCGGCGCCGACGTCGGCGCCTTTGGGCGGGTGGAAGACGACGATGTCGCCGGGACTCGGGTCGGAGAAGTGGTAGAGAAAGCGATTGACCAGGACCCGCTGGCCGACGTCGAGGGTCGGCTCCATCGACTGCGAGGGGATCTGGTAGGGCTTGATCAGCCAAGCCTGGATCGCCAGCGCCAGGGCCAGCGCCAGCGCAACGATGACGACGAGCTCGATGAAGCCGCCGCCACGGGTCTTCGGCTTCGGGATCGAAGGGGTCAGGCCGGGTCCCCGCCGGAGTCGCCGGATTTCTCCTCCGGCGCCTCGTCCTCGGCATCGTCAGCCGCGGCGTTGTCCTCGGTCCCCCCCGCCTCAGGCGCCTCAGCGTCCGTCTCTGCCCCCGTCTCACTCGAAGTCTCTACTTCAGCCTCTGCTGCCGACTCCTCACTGGTCTCAGCCACTGGCTCCTCGGTCGCCTCAGGCTCAGTCTCCGCCGCCGGCTCCTCCGCAACCTCAGTCTCCGCCGCCGGCTCTGCAGCCTCCGCCTCAGGCTCGGCCTCGGCGGCCTCAGGCTCGGCCTCGTCAGATTCGGACGCCTCTGCCGCGGGTGGCGCCGA
>JBIOVV010000071.1:0-7162 GCA_044867925.1 Solirubrobacterales bacterium
CCGCGCGGTGAGGACGCCGCGTTCGCGGTCGATTCGCGATTGCCATCGCGCCGCCAGCGCAGCAGGCTGAAGGCGAGCGCCGCGCCGGCCAGCAGGATCGCCAGCACCGGCACCAGGTAGGCGGATAGATCGAAGCCCGAGGGGTCCGGCTGCGCCAGGACCTCCTTGCCGTACTGGGCGACGAGCGCATCCTTGACTTCGGCCTTGCTCTTGCCGGCGGCGACCAGCTCGGCGACGTATACCTTCTCGCGTCGCGCCTGCGGCGAGTCGGCGAGCTCGAGCAGGGTGCCGCAGATCGGACACATCACCTCGTCTTCGACGTCGTTGACGGTCGTCTGGGGCGCCGGCAAGGCGCGCGCCCCTGCCGACGAGGCCAGCAGCCCGAGCGCGATCGCGACAAGTGCGAAAAGGGAGCGGCGCAATCTCATGACCTGCCTTCGATCAGCGGCAGCACGCGTTCGGCGAGGAAGCGGTCGTCGACCGGGCCGCGCCAGATCAGCGCCAGGCGCCCGCGCGGATCGACAAGGAAGTTCTCCGGCACCCCGGTCGAGCCGAAAGCGTCGCTGCGCTCATCGCCGACCGAGCGCAGCTGCGGGTAGCTGGTCGGGTGCTCCCGCAGGAAGGCGACGGCATCGCCCTCGTTGTCCTGCACGTTGATCCCGAGCACGGTGGTATCGCGCCCTCGATTGCGCTCGTAGAAACGCTGCAGCGCCGGCGCCTCCTCACGACAGGGGATACACCACGAGGCCCAGAGGTTGACCAGCACCCACTTGCCGCGGTAATCGCGGATCGAGCCGTCTTCGGCTCCACCCAACGAGGGAAGCGTTCGGTCGGGCGCCGGATCGCCGACCGCGATCTTGGCCGAGCCCTTGTTGATCAGGCCGAAGGCAAGCAGGCCGACGACGGCCAGCACGGCGAGAATGGCGAGGAACGAGCGGGCGCCCACGGACGCCGAACTCTAGATCGCGCCGGCCTCCGGCAACTCCCCGCCGCCCGTAGAATCAGCCGGGCGCGGACGTAGCTCAGCTGGTAGAGCGCGAGCTTCCCAAGCTCGAGGTCGCGGGTTCGAGACCCGTCGTCCGCTTTTCGCCCGTCCCGCGCGGTCGAGGGCGAGAGCATCCCAGAGTCAGTATAGATAGACTCTACCAAACAGTATAGTGTAACTTTACTTCTAGGTAAAGTCTAGCTATACTCACAAAAAGTGAACCCCTTCATCTATGACGATCCGGTCCCGCCCGGCGAGCTCGTCGATCGAGAGGAAGAGGTCGGACGTCTGCTCGAGCTCGCGGCGGGAGCGCACAACACGCGCCTTCAGGCGCCGCGACGCTTCGGCAAGACCAGCGTCCTGCTGAAGCTCAGGGAGGAAGCGGAGCGCAGCGGCTTCCGCGTCGTCTACGTCGATTTTCTCCTCGCCACCACTCCTGCTGAGATCGCGCGGCGAATCGAAGAGGCCTACGTCGCTGTCCTCAGGGGCGGGATCGGGCGGACCTTCGATCGTTTGCGTCGAAGCTGGCGAGGCCGCGTCAAGGTGGCGCCCGGCGGTGTCGGAGGCGAGCTGGAGTATCTCGGCACGAGTGACGCGATGCAGCG
The DNA here is from genome assembly GCA_044867925.1 of Solirubrobacterales bacterium. Lineage (GTDB taxonomy): Bacteria > Actinomycetota > Thermoleophilia > Solirubrobacterales > 70-9 > VRUE01. The sequence goes on from JBIOVV010000071.1 coordinate 1,591, forward strand.
GCTCGCCGACCTCCTGGATCTGCCTAGGAAGGTTCTCGGGGGGACGGGCGAACGGACGATCGTCCTCTTCGATGAGTTTCAGGACTTCCTGCGGGCTGAGGGAGACCTCGACGGTCTGCTCAGGTCAAAGATCCAGCTCCACGGTGATGCTGCCAGCTATGTCTTCTCCGGCTCTGAGCAAGCTCTGCTGAACGAGTACTTCAACAGCCGCAAGAGGGCGCTTTTCGACCAAGCCCGTCCGATCGTCCTCGGCCCTCTTCCGTCAACGGATCTCGACGACTACATCTCCAGCCGCTTCGAGAAGACCAAGAAGGATCCCGGCGAGGCGCTCGACCTCGTCCTCGACCTCGTTCGAGGTCATCCGCAGCGTGCCATGCTCGTCGCACACCATCTATGGGAGTGCACACCGGCCAACGGCGCGGCGACAGCCGAGACCTTCGATCTCGCCCTCGAGCAGATCGACCGCGAGACCAAGGAGCGCTTCGAGGGAACCTGGCAGGCACTCGCCGGCGCCGCAAACAAGAGGCGGGTTCTGAAGGCGCTGGCATTGAGCAACGAGACCCTCTACAACCGGCGAACACTTCAGGCCTTCGAGCTCAACAAGGGCCAGGCCCAGTCCGGCGAAAAGGGTCTCGTCGGCGAAGGCGAGGTCGTCCGCGTCGATGGGCGCCCGACCATCGTCGATCCTCTGCTCGAACGCTGGATAGCGCTCCGCGGGTCGAGCTGAGCCCCGGGCTTCCGTTCGGCGGCTAGGCTTGGACGAAGTGCTGAAGCCTGCCGTCGCCGTCTGCTTTGATCCCCGCGCCGCCACCCCCCACGGAACTGCCGACCAACGTGGTCGCCATCGTCGCTCGCGTGCCCGATCGTGGCGCCGAGCACGGGGGCGTGGTCACGAAGAAGGAGTTTCAGCATGCGCTGGCCCAGGCCGCGGCCCAAAGAGGACGCCGATCGGCCCCCAAGCCTGGCGGCAACGGGTACGGCAAGTTGAAGAACCGCGCGATCGGTGAGCTACTCGATGACTCGTGGATTCGGGGGCAGGCGGCGGAAATGGGGATCGGGGTCCGGCCCCGGGAGGTCGCTCGCGAACTGGCTCGACTCAAGAAGCTGGCCTTCGAGGATGGAGCCGAATATCGCCGCTTCCTCAGGGAAAACCACCTCACCCGCCGCGACGTGAAAGAAAACGTCGAAATCCAGTTGTACGCCGAGAAGATTCAAGAACGGGTCGTCGCCGGTCTCGACAGCGAAGCCGCCGCGCAAAAAGCCTTCGCGAACTTCCTCGACGAATACGGCGAGCGCTGGCGCTCGCGAACCGTTTGCGCTCCCGGCTACATCACCAGTCGCTGCTCGAACGGCCCCGCGCCGGCGGGTTCCTCCGGGATCTAGACGGACTCGCGCCGCCCGCTGACCTTCGGCTGGAGATACCCAGTCAGACGGTGGCAGCCTTTCTCGCCCGCGCGCTGCCGTTGGCGGAGGCGCCGTTGCCGTTTGAGCTGCTGCCGTTGGGCTCGCGGTAGAAGTGCTCGGTGGCGCCGCGTACGGGGCGTTCGCCGGCCAGCTCGACCAGGCCGGTGCGGCGCAGCTCGGTGACGTGGTAGTTGACGTTGCTCAGTGGCGTGCGCAGCTCGTAGCTGAGGTCACTGGGGGAGAGGGTGCGGCCTCCGTCCATGCCCAGCACTTCCAGGATTGATATCCGCAGGGGATGGGTATTGGCTCGGGCGAGGAGCTGCCAGTTCATGCTTCCTCCGATTTTCGATTGGTTTACCAACTTCTAGGTATATAGATACCAAAAAATGGTGATCCAAATCATCAAAATCGGGTAAAACTAGGCAGATGGCTTACGACGGGAGGAGATTTCAGATGCGGGAGGGCGCGCGGGTTTGGCTTGGGACTGCGGTTTCTGTTGTTCTGCTCGCGCTGTTTACCGCCTCGCCCGCCGCGGCCGTCGACATCATCGAAGAGGAGCTGCCGGAAACTGTCGGATCGGGCTGGCAGGCCGGCACCTGCACGAAAGACGCGCCCGAATGCAGCATCGACACCCCGGATCAGTTCTTTACCCAGGCGGCCGGCCATCCGCCCGTGGGCTTCACTCAGATCATCGTCAAGCACACCGGCGCCTTCAAAGAACCGGTAGGGCATATCAAGACGGTCCTCGTCGACCTGCCCCAGGGGATGAGCGTCAATCCGGAGGCGACCCCCAAGTGCGAGCTCACCGCCGAAGGCAAATTCCCGGTCAGCGGCTGTCCCCCCGACACGCAGGTCGGCTACAGCAACGTCGAAGCCTCGACCGGAATACCCCCGGTGACGCTGCCGCCGGTCGAAGTTCCCGGCATCGCCGTCTACAACCTCAAACCGCGTCCGGGGGAACCCGCCCGCTTCGGCTTCACCTTGCCGCTCGGCCTCGGCGAAGTCTTCCTCAACGCCGGCGTCAAATGGGACGGCGACTACCACGAGTACTTCACGATCCACGTACCTGAGGTGCCCGCCCTCGACGTGAGGATCCTGAGGAACCGGCTGGTCTTCGACGGCACGATCGGCAACGGCGGCCTGCCGAGCGAAGAAGGCGGTGCCTTCCTGACCACGCCGAGCACCTGCTTCAACCCCAACCAGCCGGCTTTCGCGACGATCTACAACACGATCCTCCACGCCGATTCGCAGGAGGAAGAAGCACCGGAGAACGAATATGACGTGGCCGCTCCGGCGCCTCCGTCGGCTGCCTTCCTCGCCGGCTCCGAGCGAGTCGAATCGCCCTTGCCGAGGATCGGCGGAGGCGACCGGGTGATGCCCACCGGCTGCGACAAAGTCCCTTTCGCACCCTCGACTTCGCAGGCGCCCGGGACGAGCCAGACGGACTCGCCGATGGGTGGAACCGTCGAGGTCGAAGTCCCCTTTGACCCGCCGGCCGAGATCTACCAGTCGAACGTGAGAACGGCCAACGTCTCCTTGCCGCAGGGCATGGGCGTCAACCCATCGGGGGCCAACGGGCTGCAGGCGTGCACCGATGCGCAATTCGGCAAAGGGACCCGCAACCCGGTGGCCTGTCCGGCGGCCTCCAGAATCGGCACCGTGGCGATCGACACGCCGCCGCTGCCGGACGGCACCCTGACCGGCAGCGTCTATCTGGGCAGCCAGCTGAGCCGCGACCCCGCATCGGGGAACGTGTACCGGATCTTCATCGACGCCGAGTCGGCCAGCCGCGGCCTCTCGATTCGCCTGCTCGGCAACGTCAGCGCCAACCCTCTGACGGGACAGCTGACCGCTTACGTGCACGAGGCTCCGCAGCTGCCCTTCGACTCGGTCCGCGTCACTCTCGACGGCAGCAAAAGCCCGCTGACCAGCCCACCGACCTGCGGACCGAACAAAACCAGCCACGCGATGACGGCCTGGTCGGGCACGCCCGATAGCGGCCCCCAGGACAAAGGCTTCACCCTCGCCACCGCGCCGGGTGGCGGTCCCTGCGCGAAAACGCTGGCCGAGCGGCCCTTCGGCCCCGCCTTCGGCACCAACGACAGCAATCCCAAGGGCGGCGCCTTCACCCAGTTCGCGATGAACGTCGCGCGCAACGACGGCAACCAGGAGCTGAAGGGCGTCGACGTCACCCTGCCGCCGGGCTTGAGCGCCAAGCTGGCGGGCGTGCGCTACTGCCCGGCGACGGCGCTTGCGGCTGCGGCCGCGAACAGCGGCGCGGCCGAGACCGCCAGATCGAGCTGTCCGGGCTCGAGCCTGATCGGCAGCGCCGCGATCTCCGCCGGCAGCGGCGCCAACCCGTACCGCACGACCGGAAAAGCCTTCCTCTCAGGGCCCTACCACGGCGCCCCCCTCTCCCTGGCAGTGGTCACCCCCGCCACGGCCGGGCCGTTCGATCTCGGCGCGGTCGTGGTGAGGGTGGCCCTGTTCGTCGATCCCCGCACCGCCCAGGTGCACGCGGTCAGCGATCCGATTCCGCACGTCTTCGGCGGCGCCCTGCTCGACGTCCGCTCGGTCGCGGTCAAGCTCGACCGGCCGAAGTTCGCCCTCAACCCGACTAACTGCTCGGCGATGAAGGTGGCCGGCGCGCTGCGCGGCGGCGGCTCCAACCCGCTCGACCCCGCCGCCTTCAGCTCCTTCCCGGTCTCGGCGCCCTTCAAGGTGCACGGCTGCGAGGCTCTCGGCTTCAAGCCGAAGCTCTACATGCGCCTCTTCGGCGGCACCCGCCGGGCGAAGAGCCCGAAGCTGCGGGCGATCCTTATCGCCCGCGACGGCGATGCCAACATCGGCCGGGCGGCGGTGACCCTGCCGAAGGCTCTGGCGCTCGAACAGTCGAGCCTCGCCAACGTCTGCACCCGGGTCCAGTTCGCCGCGCATAAATGCCCGCAGGACTCGATCTACGGCTACGCGACGGCGAAGACTCCGCTGCTCGACGGGCCGCTCAAAGGTCCGGTCTACCTGCGCTCCTCCGACAACGAACTCCCCGACATGGTCGCCGCCCTCAACGGCCAGGTCGACATCGAGCTCGCCGGCCGGATCGACAGCGTCAAAGGGCGCCTGCGCACGACCTTCGACGTCGTGCCCGACGTGCCGGTCTCGAAGTTCATGCTGACCGTCCGCGGCGGCAAGAAACGGGGCCTGCTGGTCAATACGCGCAGCCTCTGCGGCCGCAAGTACAAGGCGATCGCCCGCTTCAAGGCGCAGAACGACAAGAAGCGCAACATGAAGCCCAAGCTGCGCACAGCCTGCAAGAAGCATCGCCACAAGCGCAAGAGCGCGTCTCGATAGGGGTTCCACCCCTATCAAGACGCGCTCTTCGCTCAGGTCGGCTGGCTGGTGGGGCGGATCAGGATCTCGTTGACGTCGACGCCGGGACGCTGCTCGAGCGCGTAGAGAACGGCCTTGGCGATGTCCTCGTCACGCAGGGCCCACTCGCCGGGGCGGTTGTCGAAGAAGGGGGTATCGGTCATCCCCGGCTCGATCAGCGTCACCTTGATCGCGTGGTTTTCGTGTAGCTGGCGCAGCTCGGCGCGCAGCGCCTCGCCGATCGCCGTCGCCGCCCACTTGGTCGCCGAGTAGAGCGAGCCCGGCAGGGCCCGCCGGCCGGCAACGGAGCTGGTGACGAGGAAGTGGCCGTCGCCGCGCTCGAGCAGATGAGGAAGGGTGGCGCGGATCGTCAGCGCCACGCCGTAGACGTTGGTCAGCACCATCGAGCGCCAGTGCTCGGGCGACTCCTCGAGAAAGCCGCGGCTGGCGCCAAAGCCGGCGTTGGCGAAAACCCCGTCGATCCGCCCGAACCCCTCGATCGCGGCCGCGGCCATCGCCTTGACCTGATCCCACTCGGTCACGTCGCAGCGCACCGCCAGCGCCCGATCCGGCCCGCCGACCTCTTCGACCAGCGCTTCCAGCTCCTCGAGCCGCCGAGCCGCCAGCACTAGCCGGTAGTCCGACGCAGCAGCCCGCGCCGTCGCAGCCCCGATCCCGCTCGAAGCCCCCGTAATCAGCAGAACCGAATCGCTTGCGCTGCCGTCCATTGAGGCCGATTCTCCCAGCTTCGTCGAGGAAGGGCGAGCGGTGCAGGGTCGGCGGACACTCAGCGCGAAGCGCG
>JBIOVV010000072.1:0-8036 GCA_044867925.1 Solirubrobacterales bacterium
CCCGGCCCTCCCCCGCTAGAGCAAATCCTCGAGCGCCTCGTCCAGATCCGGGTGCTTGAACTCGTACCCGAGGTCTTGTGCCCGCCGAGGCATCACCCGCTGCCCGCCCCGCAGCACCTGCCCGAACTCCCTGCCGTACATCAGATCCACCGTCAGCCCCGGCACCGGGACCGCGGCCGGCCTTCCCAGTGCTTTCCCGAGCGCCTTCGAGAACACCCTGTTGGTCACCGGATTAGGCGCGGTCGCGTTGACCACCCCGCTCACCTTGGCGTTCTCCAGCGCCCAGAGCAGGATGCCGACCTCGTCGGAGATGTGGATCCAGGAGACGTATTGGTTGCCGCCGGCAAGCGGGCCGCCGACGCCGAGCTTGAACGGGGTCAGCTGCGGCTTGAGGAAGCCGGCGTCGGCATCGAGCACGTGGCCGGTGCGGATGACGACGAGGCGCACGCCGCTGCCGTCGATCTCGTGCGCCGCCTTCTCCCACTCGCGCACGACCGCGGCATCGAAGCCATCGCCCGGCTGCGTCGACTCGTCGACGATCGCCTCGCCGCGGTCGCCGTAGTAGCCGATCGCCGACTGGCTGACCAGCACCTTCGGCTTGCGCTCGAGGCCGGCGATCGTCCCCGCCAGGTTGTGGGTGCCGGTGCGGCGGCTCTCCATGATCCGCTGCTTGGCCTCGTCGGTCCAGCGCTGGTTGATCTTCTCGCCGAGCAGGTGGACGACGCCCTCGACGCCCTCGAAGGCCGCCGCCGGGGGCCGTTCCAGGGTCGGCTCCCAGGCGTGCCAGGTGACGCTCGGATTGGTCCCCCGCGCCCGTTGCGGGTCGCGGGTCAGCCCGACCACGGTGTCGCCGCGAACCAGCAGGGAGTCGCACAGCGCCGACCCGATGAAACCGCTGGCTCCGGTGACGAGGACCTTCACGAAGCTAGGCGACCTCCACCGTCGAGAAGGTGCCGGTCTCCTCGCTGAAGCGGGCGATCCCCTCGCGCTTCGCCTCCTCGACCACGGCAGCCGCCACCTTGGGCGCCACCGCGCGATCGAAGACGCTGGGGATGATGTAGTCCTCGGAGAGGTCGTCGTCGGCGACCACCTCGGCGATGCCGCGTGCCGCGGCGAGCTTCATCTCCTCGGTGATGCTCGGCGAGCCGGCGTCGAGGGCGCCGCGGAAGATGCCGGGAAAGGCGAGCACGTTGTTGATCTGGTTCGGGTAGTCCGAGCGGCCCGTGGCCATGATCCGCACGTAGGGCGCGGCGTCCTCGGGCATCACCTCGGGGGTCGGGTTGGCCATCGCGAAGACGATCGCGTCGTCGTTCATCTTGCCCAGCGAGGCGGCCTCGATCAGGCCGGGGCCGGAAAGGCCGATGAAGAGGTCTGTGCCCTCGATCACGTCGTTAGGGCCGCCGGTCAGCTTGTCGGGGTTCGAGTTCTCCGCGTACCAGCGCTTGATCGCGCTCATCTCGCCTGACTCGTAGTCGGCGCGGGTGGTCGATAGTGCCCCCTGGCGGTCGCAGCCGACTATGTGGGTGACGCCGCAGGCGCGCATCATCTTGGTCACCGCTACCCCGGCGGCGCCGAGTCCCACCATCAGCACCCGCAGCTCGGCGATCGGCTTGCCGACGATCTTCAGCGCGTTGAAGAGCGCCGCCATGGTCACGATCGCGGTGCCGTGCTGGTCGTCGTGGAAGACCGGGATGTCGAGCGTCTCCTTCAGCCGGTCCTCGATCTCGAAGCAGCGCGGGGCGGAGATGTCCTCGAGGTTGATGCCGCCGAAGGTCGGCGCGATCAATTCGACCGCCTTGATGATCTCGCCGGCGTCCTGGGTGTCGAGGCAGATCGGGAAGGCGTCGACCTGGGCGAACTCCTTGAACAGCATCGCCTTGCCCTCCATCACCGGCATCGCCGCCTCCGGGCCGATGTTGCCGAGGCCGAGCACGGCGCTGCCGTCGGAGACGACGGCCACGGTGTTCTTCTTGATCGTGTACTCGAAGGCCTTGGCGCGATCGTCGTGGATGTCCTGGCAGACCCGGGCGACGCCGGGCGTGTAGGCCATCGAGAGGTCGTCGCGGGTCTTCAGCGGGTACTTGTTCTCGACCGAGATCTTGCCGCCGCGGTGCATCTGCATCGTGCGGTCGACGTAGTCGAGCACCCGCGCCCCTCGGGTCGAGCCGATCCCGCGCAGGATCCGCTCCCAGTGCTCGCGGTCCTGGGCGTCGATCGTGAACTCGCGCACGCGCTTGCCCTCGCCGCCGGCGCCCGGCACGAGGTCGACCCCCTGCAGCTGGCCGCCCGCCTCGGCGATCTCCGCCGTGAGCTTGCCGAGCGGCTCCTGACGCGCGTCGAGCTTGACGCGGATCGTGACGCTGTATTGGGCGCTGACTGCCATCGGCAGCTATCGAATCAGATTCGCGCCGCCTGCCTAGGCATGGCCCGGGTGGGGCCGGGAAGTGGCGTCCGCGCCGAGCAGCAAGATCTCCGGCTCAGGAACTCATGAAGTACTTGATGAAAACCCTCGACCTCAGGGCAGTGGCGGTCGGCCTCGTGGCCGTGGCTCTGCTCGGCGCGGGCTGTAGCTCGGCCGCCGAAACGGGAGGCGAAGGACGCCCGCCCGGCGGGCAGCGGGTGGCAGGGGAATGCGACCCGAACTACAGCGGCGCCTGCCTCGACCCCAATGCCTACGACTACGACTGCGAAGGCGGAAGTGGCGACGGCCCCAGCTATACCGGGGCTGTCACCGTGGTCGGCGAAGACCGCCACGGTCTCGACGCGGACGGCGACAGGCGCGGCTGCGAGTAGCAGGTCGACGAGGAGCCGCGAGGTCGCCGAGCTCCTACGGCGGACGCTCGCCTGCCGGCGCCATAGAGTTGGCTCCGATGGTGGCTAAGAAACTCGGCGACCCCCAGCACGAGCTCTTCCTGATCGACGGCAACTCGCTTGCCTACCGGGCGTTCTTTGCCCTGCCGGAGTCGATCGGGACCAGCGACGGGCGGCCGACGAACGCGATCTACGGCCTCGCCTCGATGCTGGTCAAGGTGATCGACGAGCATGCGCCGGCCGGGGTGGTGGTCGCCTGGGACGCGGGGATGTCGGGACGAGAGGTCACCTACGACCTCTACAAGGCGCAGCGCAAACCGCGACCCGACCTCTTGCGTGAGCAGTGGCCGCACCTGATGCCGCTGGTCGAGGCCTTCGGCTACACCAACGTCAAGGTCGAAGGCTTCGAGGCCGACGACGTGATCGCCTCGCTGACACGCCAGGCGCGGGAGGAGGGGATCCCGGTGATGGTCGTCACCGGCGATCGCGACGCCTACCAGCTGGTCGGCGAGGGTGTGCGGGTGATGAGCACCTCGCGCGGGATCACCGAGACCAAGATCTACGACACCGACGCCGTGGTCGAGCGCTACGGCGTGCCGCCGGAGCTGATCACCGATCTGATGGGGCTGCGCGGCGACACCTCCGACAACATCCCCGGCGTTCCCGGCATCGGCGAGAAGACGGCGACGCAGCTGCTGCAGCAGTTCGGCTCGCTGGAGGCCGTGCTGGACAGCGTCGACGAGATCTCCGGCGCCAAGCGCAAGCAGAACCTGGTCGAGCACGCCGACGACGCGCGCATGTCCCAGCAGCTGGCGACGCTTCAGTACGAGATCGAGACCGGCGTCGACCTGAGCGAGGTGATGGGCTCCGAGCCCGACCGTGGCGCCCTGCGGGACTTCATGCGCGAGTTCGAGCTGCGGGCGGTGATGGAGCGGCTCGAAGAAGCGCTGCCCGAGGGCAAGGCGGTGCCGGGTCGCAAGGTCGAGACCGAGCTGGAGATCGAGGCGGTGCCGGGAAAGCCTGCCGATCTCGGCGACGGCGACGGGCCGGTTGCGCTCTCTGCCGCCGGCGGTCAGTGGGCGGCAGCCGACGGCGAGCGGATCGTCACCTGCTCGGCCACCCTGGACGAGCTCGCGGTGGCGCTGCCGGGCCGCGGCGTGGTCGCCCATGACGCCAAGTCCCTCGGCGGCGGCCGCCATGGACTGCTGGCCGCGGCGGCTCGCGAGGGGGTCGAGCTGGAGCTCGACCACGACACGATGCTCGCCGCCTACCTGCTCGAGCCGCAGCGCCGCACCTACGAGCTGACCGAGCTGGCGGCCGATGCCGGCATCGGCCTTGCCGTCGGGGCGGCGCCGGCCGAGGGCGAGGACGACGGGCAGCTCTCGCTCGACGGGGACGCCGAGGGCGAGGCGGGCCTGGAGCCGGCCGAGGAGGCACGGCTCGTAGCCGCCCTTGCCGAGGTGCAGCGCCCTCGCATCGAAGAGCTCGGCCTCGAGCACCTGCTGCGCGAGATCGAGCTGCCCTTGGTCCATGTCCTTGCCGCGATGGAACGCGAGGGGCTGAAGCTCGATTCCGAGCGACTGGCCGAGGTCGGCGCCGGCTTCGGCGAGCGCATCGAGGCGCTCGAGAAGGAGATCTTCGAGCTGGCCGAGGAGGAGTTCACGATCGGCTCGCCGCAGCAGGTCGGCCGGGTCCTCTTCGAGAAGCTCGGCCTGACCCGCAAGCGGCGCGGCAAAACAGGCTTCTCGACCGACGCCCGCGTCCTCGCCCAGATCCGCGACGAGCATCCGATCGTCGAGAAGATCGAGTCCTGGCGCGAGCTGACCAAGCTGAAGAACACCTACCTCGACTCGCTGCCCGACCTGATCGACCCCGAGACCGGGCGCGTCCACACCACCTTCAACCAGGCGGCGACGACCACCGGCCGCCTCTCCAGCACCAACCCCAACCTGCAGAACATCCCGATCCGCACCGAGATCGGCCGTCCCGTGCGGGCCTGCTTCGTCGCCGAGAAAGGGGCCCGGCTGCTCTCCGCCGACTACAGCCAGGTCGAGCTGCGCGTGCTCGCCCACGTCGCCGAGGAGGAGGTGCTGAAAGAGATCTTCCGCGCCGGCGACGACGTCCACGCCGCGACCGCGGCCGAGGTCTTCGACATCTCCCGCGAGGACGTCGACGTCGGCCAGCGCTCGAAGGCGAAGATGGTCAACTTCGGCATCGTCTACGGCCTCACCGGCTTCGGCCTCGCCGACCGGCTCAACATCCCGCGCAAAGAGGGCGAGGAATTCGTCTCGCGTTACCTCGAGCGCTTCCCGGCCGTGCGCGCCTTCCGCGAGCAGGTGGTCGAGCGGGCGCAGGAGGAGGGCTACGTCACCACCCTGCTGGGTCGCCGCCGCTCGATTCCCGAGCTGCGCTCCGGCAATCCCAACACCCGCCGTCTCGGTGAGCGGCTCGCCGTCAACACCGTGATCCAGGGGACCGCCGCCGACATCATCAAGATCGCGATGGTGCGCTGCCGGCGGGCGCTGCGCGAGACCGGGACCCAGACCCGCCTCGTCCTGCAGATCCACGACGAGCTGCTCTTCGAGGGCCCGCCGGAGGAGATGGAAGGCGCGGTCGAGCTGGTGCGGCGCGAGATGTGCGCCGCCTACCAGCTCGACCCACCGCTCGAGGTCGACGTCGGGGTCGGCCCGGACTGGCTCGACGCCAAGTAGCCGCCCTCGGTCGGCCAGCTCGACCTCGTCGAGGCTCGCGACGCCGTGCTCCAGCTCCAGATCGCCGGCGCTCGGCCGGCGGCGGGGGGCGGGGCCGAGGACGAAGCGAGCGGCAAATCCCTCTGATGGCGGTGGCATCTTCGGTGCGATGGTCCCTTCGGCTTACTGATATGACAGCAGGACGGTTCAACCGGCCGTGCCCGTCTCTATGCAACCCGAGTCGAAGACGAAGATCACCTCTCGCCGGCTCGGCAGGGGGAGACATGGATAAGGGCCTCGCGGTCTTCCTGACCGCGGCCGCGGGTGGGCTGATCGCCCTGCAGGCGCCGATCAACGCCGGCCTCGGCCGTGCGACGGGCAGCCTGCCGGCGGCGCTGATCTCGTTCCTGGTCGGCACGATCGCGCTCGCCGCGATCGTCGTGCTCAGCGGCAAGGCGGGCGGCCTCGGCTCCACCTTCGACGTCAGCTGGTACTACCTGCTGGGCGGCCTGCTCGGCGCTGTCTACGTCGCCAACGCGCTGATCGCGGTCACCGCGATCGGGGCCGGGGGAGTGGCGGCGGCCACGATCACCGGCCAGCTCACCTTCTCGGTCGCGATCGACCGCTTCGGCCTATTCGGCCTCGACCAGGTCGCGCTCAGCCCCGAGCGCGTGCTCGGCGTCGTCCTCCTGCTCGCCGGCACCGTCCTGATCGTCCGCTGAGCCGAGCGCGAACTCCGGCGGCGCGATCTGCAGGTAGTGGCTGAAGGACCAGTCGATGAACCGCTTGCTGCCGAGCAGCCGGACCAACGGCCCGAGCAGCCGCGGCGGGATCTTCGGCACCAGCTTCTGCACCCGCAGCATCCAGCGGAACTTCCACTCGTGCGAGTCGTTGAAGGCGGCGTAGCGGGCAGCGGCCTGCTCGCGGTCCTGCCGGCCGTCGACGACGCCGCGCAGCTCGCGTCCGAGCGCGATGCCGAAGTAGAGCGCGGTGCGGATGCCCTCGGCGCTGAGCGGCAGGCAGTGGCCGGCGGAGTCGCCGGCGAAGAAGACGCCGCCCTCGGTGCCCTTGCGCAGCTCGTGGGGGATCCAGTTGCCCTGGTAGCGGACCCGCTCGGCGTCGAGGTCCTCGGCGAGCAGCTCGGTCGTCTCGCGCACGTGGAAGCGCGGGTCGAAGGAGCCCACGCCGATGCGCAGCTCGTCGCGGGCGGGGAAGCTCCAGCCGTAGCCGGCCGGCACGTAGCGGCGGTCGATCCAGATCTCCAGATCCTCGCCCACGCCCTCGGGGTGGACCTCGAGACCGCGCGAGAGCGGCGCGTCGGGCGGCTGGTAGCCGTCGCCGTTGGCGAGCATGCGGCGCCAGCCCAGTGCATCGACGACGAGCGGGGCCTTGATGACGCCGCGGTCGGTGTCGATCGCGATCGAGTCGTCACCGTTTGCCGCAGGCGCCCGCCCGTTCACCTTGGCGGTCTCGAAGCGGGCGTCGCAGTCGCGCCAGAGCAGCGCACAGAGCTCGCGGTAGTCGAAGGTGGAGAAGGTGAAGGGCAGCCGGTAGCGGGAATCGCCGTGCGGGGTGTGCATCAGCAGCGAGTCGAAGCGCTGGCGCTCGGCCTCCATCAGGCCCAGCGCTTCCATCCACAGGGTCGGGATGCCGCAGGCCGAGGTCTGGCGCTCGCCGATCTCGTAGCGGTCGACGATCAGCACGTCGGCGCCGGATCCAGCCAGCTCCCGGGCCACCGCGAGGCCGGCGAAGCTCGCCCCGCAGATCAACACGTCATGGCTGCCGTCGAGCGGCGTCCGCTCCTCACCGCGTTTGGTCGCCCGGATCGGCACTCCCGCAGCCTACCCACCCCCGGCACCCCCGGACGCGGAGGGCCGGTCGCGAGATCGCCGGTCATGATGAGCGCGGCCGGCCCGGAGCAGAGGAGGTGGCCGGTCTGATTTCTGCAATTATCCCCCGCTGTGTCCGTGACCGATACGACCTTGACCCCTGCTTCTGAGGCTCCCGCCGGCTCGCCGGTCGAGGGCTCGGGCGGCCTGCTGCTCGAAATCGAAGGCAAGATCGTTCCCAACTACGCGGCGACGATGGTCTCCTTCGAGGAGGGCGACGTCGTCAAGGGCAAGGTCGTGCGGATCGACAAGGACGAGGTCCTGGTCGACATCGGCTACAAGTCGGAGGGGGTCATCCCTTCCCACGAGCTCTCGATCCGCAAGTCGGTCAACCCGGCCGACGAGGTCGAGCAGGGCGAGGAGGTCGACGCCCTCGTCCTCACCAAAGAAGACGCCGACGGCCGCCTGATCCTCTCCAAGAAGCGCGCCCGCTTCGAGAAGGCATGGCGCCGCATCAAGGCCGCCGCCGAGTCGGGCGAACCGGTCGAGGGCAACGTGATCGAGGTCGTCAAGGGCGGCCTCATCCTCGACCTCGGGGTGCGCGGCTTCCTGCCCGCCTCGCTGGTCGACATCCGCCGCGTCCACAACCTCGACGAGTTCATGGGCCAGACGCTCGAGTGCAAAGTGATCGAGCTCAACCGCAGCC
>JBIOVV010000073.1:0-9048 GCA_044867925.1 Solirubrobacterales bacterium
GAGTTGACGATCGCGCGGCCGGGGATCTGGTCGAGCGCGCGCTCGATCACGTCCGGTTCCGTCGAGTCGACCTGGATCGGCGCCGGTTGGGTCAGCGAGACCTTCTTGACCACCCGGAGAGTAACTCCGCTCCGGCACGACTCCGTTCTATTTGGCAGTTACGGCATACACGCCGTAGGCAAACGCTCCTTCGCTGAGCCCGACGAAGTAGGCGACCGCTCCGAAGCTGGTCAGCGCGGCTTTCGCTCCTGGTGCACCAGGCCTGTAGAAGGTAGGCGGCGCCAATTCGGGTTCGAACTCGCTGGGCTGAGGTCCTTCGTTGATGCCATAGAGGCAAACGGTGCCGGCGGGAGCCGTCGGTTCTTCAGGCGACCCCAGACAATTGACCGCTGTCCCATATTGATAGGGAAGAGAACTGGACAGTTCTTTTCCTTGGATATTCACGTAGTGGATATCTTCTGGCGGTTCGCTGAGTGGGATATTGAAGGGAAGAGCGACGGACTTCGGCAGGTTGCTCGGGCCAACAGCCCAAGTCCCCGTCTCTGTCTTTCCGGTCGGCAGAGTTTCGGTGAAGCCGGTCTGACCCGCCGCACCCTCTTTGCCGTTGCAGACGTTGGTGGAGGTCGCCCCGAGCGTGTATTTGACCCCGGTCACCCCCGCTCCACAGGCGCCGCCGGCGGCGATCGGGGCTCCGGTGACAGACTGTCCCGCGGGACCCTGCGGGCCTGCGGCGCCGTCTTTGCCGTTGGCGCCCGCGGCTCCGGCAGCTCCGGTATCGCCCTTGGGCCCGGCCGGCCCGATGTCGCCCTTCGGTCCCTTCGGGCCGCGGGGGCCGCGCTTACTCTTAGCCGAGGCGGTGGCCTTGCTGCCTTCCGAAGACTTGGATGCGGCGTAGGCGCCACCAAACATTGCGAAGACCAAGGCGACGACGGAGATCACCCCCGGAATTCCAAAGCGATTGCGTAGATAGTGCATGCGTTCGTTACCTCTCCTGTAGTGGTTGCTGACTGCGACAGCCCTCTCGCAGGAGAGGGGTTGAGCATGAAGTCGACGTCGCTGGGGGCGAAGGAGCAACGGCCGAGAGGCGGCGGACGGCCCGGGAGTCGCCCGGCAGGACAAGGGTGCCGGTGCTGGGTCCGAGCCGTCCCGCCTCTCGGCCGTTGCGGAGCGCCAAGTTGGGGGCAGGCGTCTCCTCGACGCCGACGGCTAGGGAACCGGCGGCGACGGTCGAAGGATCGGCGATGCGACCCTGCAAGCTGGTTATAGGCCCCTTCATTGACAACCTCCCTGTTCCCCTGACGGCCCTGACGGCCCTTCCCGAGGGCCCTCCCTGTTTTGACAGCCCATAGCTGGGCTTCCCATCGTGTACTGTGGCGTACACAATGTCGCAGCATTAGAACAGAAGAATTTCATTTTGTCAAGCGCGGTACGCGACTCGTCCTGGGTCAATTCCCGCCGTCACGGAAAGGCGGTCGTGGTGCTCGGGGTCCGCATCCCGCCCCCGAGGCGCCATATGCTGAGAAAGGTGGCTGAGGCAGAGCGAAGATCTGGACGGCGACAGGCCCTCTTTCCGGGCCTGAGCGGGGGTCCGCACGGAATGCCCGCAGCGGAAGTGGCTCGGCATCAGCGCGGACGCCTCGAAGGAGCGATGGTCGAGGCAGTCGCGCGGCATGGCTACGGCGGAACAACGCTGGGCGAGCTGGTCGGGCTCGCAGGCGTCTCCAAGACGACCTTCTATGAGCACTTCGAGAGCAAAGACGACTGTTTCTGGGAAACCTTCGAGACGATCGTGTCCGCGGCCACCGAGGATGCGCTGGAGGTGTTTGGGGCTGCCCCCGAGGGCGACCTCAGGCTGCGTGCGGCCCTCGAGGCCTTCGGCGAGGCGCTCGCGACGGCACCCAAGATCGCGGCACTGGTGGTGATCGAGTCGCTGTCTCTAGGGCAAGAGGGAGCCCGGAGGCTCGAACGGGCAATGGACCCGTTCGAGCGTGCCTTGCGAGAGTTCTACGAAGACGATCAGGGGCGAGGGCCAGTGTCGGAGGTCGAGACCAGGGCGCTGGTGGCCGGCCTTCGCCACGTCGCCTACCGCGGCTTGCGCGCCCGACGCCCGGACCTTTTCGCCGCCTCAACTGCCGACCTTACGCACTGGATCGTGAACTACCGGCCGCAGGAGCCAGACACGGCGTCGCGTTCCGCCTCGAAGGACGCGGATCCACGCCCGAGCCTCAACGGCCAGGCCCTCGGCTGGGACGAGCCGCCCGACAGCGTCAGCTCCCGTCGCGAGCTGAGCCAGCGCGAGCGGATCCTGCGCGCGGTAGCCAAGGTGGCGAGCGAGAAGGGATATGCCGGGCTCACGGTCCCGGCGATCTCAGGCGCTGCCGGGGTTTCCAACCAAACCTTCTATCAGGAGTTCGAAGGCAAGCAGGAGGCTTTTCTTGCCGCGTTTGAGGCTCTCATCGGACTGGCACTGAGCCGAGTCACGGGAGTGCGCCGCGCCGAGCCGGACTGGACACGCGCGATCGAAGCAAGCTTGACGGCGTTTCTAGCCCTGATTGCGGCCGATCCCATCTTCGCCCATGTTGCCTTCTTCGAGGCATCCGCCGCGGGGCCCTTGGGTCTCGACAGCGCAGATGCTGCGATGGATCGCTTCATGGCCTTTGCGGACGCAGGCCAGCTCCCAGACGGCGTCGAACCGCCTTCACCCGTTGTGAGGCAAGCGGTGGGCGGGGGGTTGTGGGCGGTGATCGTGACTGAGCTGGACGGAGGACGGGGTTCGCAGCTGCCAGCCCTCGCACCACAGCTGAGCGCTTTTGCCCTCGCGCCCTTCGGGATCAGCTGACGCGCGCGATGGTGCTTGCCTCGGCTGGCCCCGTGTAGGGCGCGAGGAGCAGCGCCGAGACATCGTCCTCCAGCAACGGCAGCAGGGCAATCTCCTCCGCAAGCAGGTGGGCCGTAATCCGGGCGACCACTCCCGCCACCAGCACCCACTCCGTCGCCTCCGGCAGAGTCGCGGAATCCGGATAGTGGCGGCGGCCTGCGCGCAATTGCGCGGCGAGACGGTCGGCTTGGGCAATGCGTCGCTCAAGCAAAGCGGGCCCCGCGCTGACCGCCTCGACGGCGAAAAGGCGGGCGCGACCCGGGGTCTCGTACAGACACTCGAGCAGACAGGCGACGACCGCGCGGACCTTGCCGGGCCAGTCCTGCTCGCTCTCGCAGCTGTTCGCGACCTGCTCGAAGAGGCGCTCGCAGAAAACGTCGTACGCGGCAACGAAAGCGTGGAGCGTGTCAGGAAAATACTCGTGGAAGGCAGCGGGCGAGACGTCCGCCTCTTTCGCGACCTCGTCAAGCGTCGTCCTCGCGTAGCCACGCTCAGCGGCGACCTTCGTGAAGGCGTCGATGATGCGTCCACGGGTGCTTCCGTCGCCGTGGGCCTCCCCGCTTGAGCCGCTCTGTTCAGGCCTTGCTGCCACCTCGGCACCAAGCTTACGAGGTTCCGCCCGCCGGGTGTCATGTGGCGTACATGATTCCTCCACCAGCGGCGCTTTCGGCGAAGGGTCAGCCCTCGGCCGGCGCCCCGCCGCTCTGGCTGATGCGCTCAGCTTCCTCAACCCCCAGATAGGGCGCGAGAACGAGCTCCGTAAGGTCGGGGAGGAGCTGCTCCAGCTCGTCGCTGCGGCCGGCGCTGATCTCGCGCACGATCAGCGAGACGATGCCGCCGACCAGGGTTTCCTCGGTGGCCTCGGGCAGGGGGCGCTCACCGCTGTGCTGGGGGCGGCCCGCCTTGAGGATGGCGACGAAGTCCTGCATCGTCGCGCGGTAGCGGGCCGCGATCTCGCCCCCGGCGGCGACCGGCTCGACCATGCAGAGGCGGGCAAGCTCGGGCTCGGCGGCGAGGAAGCGCAGCATCGTCGCCAGCGCCGCCCGCACCTGCTGCGGCCAGTCGGCGAAGGACTCGGCCGCGGCGCGCATCGAGGCGCGGATGTGGTCGGCGACCATGTCGTAGGCGGCGAGGAAACAGGCTTCCTTGTCGGCGAAGTGCTCATAGAAGGTGCGACGGGAGACCGAGGCGGCTTTGGTGATGTGGGCGACGGTGGTGGCGTTGTAGCCGCGCTCGGCGACGGTGTCGACCAGCGCCGTGATGATCCGCTCGCGCTGGTTCTGCTCGATGAACTCGCGCGGCAGCCCGTGCCGCCCGGCGGGCAGGCGAGGCGAGGCGCCCGCGGGCGCGGAGTCCTTCGTCTTGCCCTTTTGCGCCGCCCCCTTGGCCACCGACCGACCATACTCGCTAGCGCAGCGTCTGGACCAAGAGCTCGTCCTCGGCGGCGCGCGAGCCGAGGTAGGGCATCACCGCCATGTAGACCAGCTCGGGCAGGAAGTCGTCGCCGCGCTCGATGCTGCCTTCCTCGATCTTGCCGAGCACGGTGCCGTAGATCGCCCCGGCGACTATTTCGGCGGTGCAGCGGGACATCGACTGCGGCTTCTCGAGCTCCTCGCGGCCGCCGTCGAGGACGTCGGCGAGCCGCTGCAGGATCCGATCGCGCCGTGACTGGGCCCCGTTGCCGGCGCCGTTGACCTCGACGACGAGGAAGCGGGCACGGGCGGGGTCCTCTTCGAAGAACCGCATCGCGGCCCAGCCGGCCGCCCAGACGCGGTCGTGCCATGAGGTCGGGCCGGCGAAGGCGGCTTCGACGCGACCGCAGAACTCGGCCGCGACCTCGTCGTGGATGCTGAGGAAGCAGTCTTCCTTGCCGGCGAAGCAGCGGTCGAAGTGCGAACGGCGCGTATGAGCCTGCTCGCAGACCATCTCGATGCTGGTCTGCGCGTAGCCACGGTTGCCGACCAGGGCGACCATCGCCGCGGCGATCCGCGCCCTGGGAGGATCGGCCAGCTCGCGCGGCGGGGCTCCGTTGCCGCGGTTCACATCGGCCTTGCCCCTCCCCCTGCGCTCGCTCCGTTCAAGCCGCCGCGGCGCGGGCTTGCGCCGCGTCCGCCGCCCGACCGGCCTCCACCTCGCCGACGTATGGCGTCAGCGTCACCTGCAGCATCTCCGGCAGCAGGTCCTTGACCTCGTCCTCCTGGCCGGCGACCAGGCGCTGGTGCACCAGCCAGACGAGACCGCCGACGATCGCCACCTCGAGCCCGTCCGGCAACCGGCCGGCGCGCGGGTTGTGGACGCGCCCCTCGCGCAGCTTCGGCGCGATCCGCTCCAGCATTCCCTGGTAGCGCTTCAGCGATTCGCCCCCGGCCGCCTGAGCCTCGACTATGCAGAGCCGCGCCCGCGCCGGCTCGTTGACGACCATCTCGAGCGCGATCTCCAAGCCGTGGGAGATCTGCTCGGCCCAGGGCTGCTCGGCGTCGAGCAGCTCGTCGAAGACCTCGGCGGCGGCGTCCATCGTCTCGTCGAAGGCGGCGAGGAAGCACTCCTCCTTGCTGGAGAACTGCTCGTAGAAGGTCGAGAGTGCGACGCGCGCCGTTTTGGCGATCAGCTCGATCGTGGTCTTCTGGTAGCCACGCTCGGCGACCAGCTCCGCGGTGGCCAGCAGCATGCGCTCGCGCTGGTTCTGGGCGACGAAGTCGCGCGGAATCAGGTGTCGCCCCGGGGGCATCTTGGCGAGCCTTTCGGAGAGCGATCGCGAATCCGCCATGCCGCCAAGGTACCAAAACATACATCTGATGTCTACTTGCTTGCTTTACAGAAAACAATGCGTTCTGGGGCTTTCTGGTGCACGAGTGGTTTTTAAAAGCTGCTATACCTAGACAGAAGGTCACTGTTTGCAAAACTGGTAGGACCGATGTCGGAACCCCACACCGCGCCCGACAGAGACGAGGAAATCGCCCCGGTAGTCCCCTTCCCGGGGCTGCGCTCGCGGGCGCCGCGGGAGCGCCTGCTGGAGGCGATCCTGCTGGTCAGCGGCGAGCTCGGCTACGAGCAGGTCGCGGTCAAACACGTGATCGAGCGGGCGCGGGCCAGCCGGGCCACCTTCTACAAGCATTTCGAGGACCGCGAGGACTGCTTCGCGCTCGCCTACCGCGACGCCGGCGAGTGGCTCTACCAGCGTCTGATCGGCGCCGCCAGGCGACAGCCGACCTGGCGCGAGGGGCTGCGCGGGGCGCTGGCCGAGCTGCTCGAGTTCTGCGCCAACCAGCCGGCGATCGCGAAGGCGGTCTTCGTCGAGGTCCATGCGGCGGGCGAGCGCTCGCTCGCCCAGCGGCGCGATTTGATGGAGCGCCTCTCCCGCGCACTTGACAGCGCGCGCCGCGAGATTCCCTCTCGCCAAGCTCCACCTCCAGTGACGTCGACCTTCATGGTAGGGGCTATCGACACGCTTGTGTGCGCCAAGCTGATGGACGGCCAGGCCGCCCAGGCACCGGAGATGCTCCCCGGCCTCCTCTACTTCGTCGTCATGCAGTACTTCGGCGAGGACGCGGCCTGGGAAGAGATGACCGCCGCCTCGGTCGCCACCTGGCACTCGCGGCGCGATGCGGCGTCCCAGCTGCCCGGTTGAGCTGGGCTACAGCGGGATGTTGTTGTGCTTGCGCCGCGGCTGCGAGACCCTTTTGGTACGCAGGACGCGCAGCGCGCGGATCAGCTTGGGTCGGGTGTAGCGGGGCTCGATCACGTCGTCGACGAGCCCCCGTTCAGCCGCCACGTAGGGGTTGACGAGATGGGTCTTGTACTGCTCGACCAGCTCCGCGTAGCGCTTCTCCGGCTCAGCCGCGGACATCAGCTCGCGGCGATGGAGGACGCTGACCGCCCCCTCTGCGCCCATCACCGCGATTTCCGCCATCGGCCAGGCGAAGTTGAAGTCGGTGAGCACGTCCTTGGCGCCCATCACGGCGTAGGCCCCGCCGAAGGCCTTGCGGGTGACCACCGTGATCTTGGGCACGGTGGCTTCGATCATCGCGTAGAGCGGCTTGACGCCACGACGGACGATCCCGTTCCACTCCTGCTCGGTTCCCGGCGAGACCCCCGGTGCGTCGGCGAAGGTGACCAGCGGCACGTTGTAGGCGTCGCAGGTGCGGATGAAGCGGGCCAGCTTCTCGGAGGAGTCGATGTCCAGCACGCCGCCGAGGTGAGCCGGCTGGTTGGCGATGACGCCGACCGGAAAGCCGTCGAGGCGGGCAAAGCCGACAATCACGTTGGGGGCGAAGCGTTCGTGCAACTCGAAGAGCTCGCCGTCGTCGACGACGCGCGAGATCACCCCGCGCATGTCGTAGGGCTTGGAGGGATCCTCGGGGAGCAGGGTGTCCAGCGCGGGGTCCTCCCGCTGCGGATCGTCAAACGGCTCCACCCGCGGCGGGTCCTCGCGGCAGTTCGAGGGCAGGAAGCTGAGCAGGTGGCGGGCATCCTCTAAGCACTCCTCCTCGTTTTCGGCGGCGAGATGGGAGACGCCGGTGCGGGAGCTGTGGGTCTCGGCCCCGCCCAGCTCCTCGAACCCGACCTCCTCGCCGGTCACCGCGCGGATCACCTCGGGGCCGGTTACGAACATGTGCGAGGTCTCGCGGACCATGAAGACGAAGTCGGTGGCCGCCGGCGAGTAGGCCGAACCGCCCGCGCAGGGTCCCATCATCAGGCTCAGCTGCGGGATCACCCCCGAGTACTTGACGTTGCGCACACCGACCGCGGCGAAGGCGCTGAGCGAGACGACGCCCTCCTGGATACGGGCCCCGCCGGAGTCGTTGATGCCGATCACCGGCGCCCCGACTTGAGCGGCAAGGTCCATCACCTTGCAGACCTTTTCGGAGACCACTTCGCCGAGGCTGCCGCCGAAGATCGTCACGTCCTGGGAGAAGACGAAGACGGTGCGGCCTTCGATCGTGCCGTGGCCGGTGACGACGGCGTCTCCCCAGGGTCGCTTCTCGGCCATGCCGAAGGCGTGGGTGCGGTGACGGACGAAGGCGTCCAGCTCCTCGAAGGAGCCGGGGTCGAGCAGCTTCTCGACCCGCTCGCGGGCGGTCATCTTGCCCTGGGCGCGATGGCGCTCCAACGCACGCTCCGAGGCGGAGTTGATTGCCTGCGCACGCCGGTCCCGCAGCTCTGCGAGCCGCTCCTCATGTGTCACCGGATTTCCTCCCGAAGACTCGCGGTGGGACCCGCGCACACCCTATCCGCTCGGGAGGGATCCGTCAGAGCGGGATGTTGCCGTGCTTGCGCTTCGGCTGCTCGACCCGCTTGGACTGCAGCATGCGCAGCGCCTTGATCAGCTTGGGGCGGGTCTGGCGGGGCTCGATCACGTCGTCGATGTAGCCGCGCTCGGCCGCCGAGTAGGGGTTGGCGAAGTGCGCCTTGTAGTCATCGATCAGCTTCTGGCGTCGCTCGTCGGGAGTCGGCGAGGAGGCGATGTCCTTGCGGTAGATGATGTTGACCGCGCCCTCGGGGCCCATCACGGCGATCTCGGCCGTCGGCCAGGCGACGTTGAAGTCGGCCAGCATGTGCTTCGAGTTCATCACGTCGTAGGCGCCGCCGTAGGCCTTGCGGGTGACGACGGTGGGCTTGGGCACAGTCGCCTCGGTGAAGGCGTAGAGCAGCTTGGCGCCGTGGCGGATGATCCCGTTCCACTCCTGGTCGGTGCCGGGCAGGAAGCCGGGCACGTCGGTGAAGGTGACGATCGGGACGTTGTAGGCGTCGCAGGTGCGGACGAAGCGGGCCGCCTTCTCTGAAGCCTCGATATCGAGCACGCCGGCGAGGAAGGCGGGCTGGTTGCCGACGATGCCGATCGGGAAGCCGTCGAGCCGCGAGAAGCCGCAGACGATGTTCTTGGCGAAGTGCTCGTGGACCTCGAAGAACTCGCCGTCGTCGACTATGCGGGAGATCACCTCACGCATGTCGTAGGGCTTGGAGGGATCGTCGGGGACGAGCGTGTCGAGCTCCTCGTCTTCGCGCTCGGGGTCGTCGGAGGGCGCGAAGCGCGGCGGCGCCTCGAGGTTGTTGGACGGGAGGAAGCTGAGCAGGTAGCGGGCGTCCTCGAGGCAGCTCTCCTCGTCCTCGGAGGCGAAGTGGGCGACGCCCGACTTCGAGTTGTGGCTCATCGCCCCCCCGAGCTCCTC
>JBIOVV010000074.1:0-8777 GCA_044867925.1 Solirubrobacterales bacterium
GAGCTGGCCGACTGGAAGCGCGAGGCACCCGATGCCGAGCTAGTGGTTGCCGCCCAGGCGCGCCACGCGGGCGACGCCCTCGCCCAGGCCATCCGCCGCGCCGAGGGAGGCGAAGACATCATCCTCCTGGTCGACTCGCTGACCAGGCTCGAGGAGGCCGATACGGCAAGAGAGATCTTCGACGGCGGCCTGAACCTCGCCAGCTCAGGCTCCCTAACCGTAGTAGCGGCCCTAGAGCGCCAGCAGTAGCTGCGGGCGCTAGCGCCGGTAGGCGATGCGACGCCAGGACGGCTCTTTGGAGAGCTCGATCAGCTCGGAGCTGCGGTCCGGCTGCACGTAGCCGAAGGTCTGGTTGCGCTCGTCGAAGACAACGTCGAGCTCGCCCTCCTTGACCCGCTGGTCGAGCCAGGCGCCGCGGAAGACGAGGCGGCGCAGCCAGTGCACGAGGCTGCGGTTGGCGGGGCCGACCAGGTCGTCCCAGTTCTCGTTGATGTGTTCGCCGAGGCGCGAGCTGGGCTCGGCGATCTCGCCGCTGACGGCCAGATCGAGCAGGTCGTCGAGCTCCTCCTGGCTGAGGCCTTGATGGACGAAGCCGAGTTTGACCGCGGCCTGCTCGACCCGCTGCCCGAAGTCCTCCTCGTTGAAGGCAAAGCGAAGCTCGCCGTACTCCAGCACGTAATCGGAGCCAGACTCGTAGTTCCCTCGGCGGGTCGTTTTCTTATCCATGAGTTGAAGCCATCTGCTCGCGCCAGCCCAGCGGGAGCAGGTGCTGGATCATGCCGGTCATCGTAGTCCCATGCCCGCGCGCGCCCGTGCCTGAAAGAGCGTTTGCACCTGAACGGCTCGCGGCGCTCCCCGGCTAGGCTCACCGGGCGCAAGTGATCGACCTGCACTGCCACATCCTGCCCGGAGTCGACGATGGCTCGCTCGACCTCCGCGACAGCCTGGCGATGGGGCGGCAGGCGGTCGACGACGGCATCGAGCGGATCTGCGCGACGCCGCACATCCGCCATGATCACGACGTCCGCATCGAGGAGGTCGCCGGCAGGGTGGAAGAGCTCAACGGCGCGCTGCGCGAGGAGGGCCTTGCGGTCACGGTGCTGCAGGGCGGCGAGGTGGCGGAGACGGCGGTCGAGGGACTGAGCGAGGAGGAGCTCGGGCGGGTCTCGCTCGGCGCGGGCAACTGGATCCTGCTCGAGCCGGCTCCCGGCCCGCTCAGCGACACGCTGATCGCCCGCGTCGCCCACCTGGCCGAGCGCGGCCACCGGGCGCTGATCGCCCATCCCGAGCGGCACCTCTCGGCCGACATGTACGAGCGGATCGCGGCGCTGATCGCCAACGGGGCCCTGGTGCAGGCGACCGCCGACTTCTTCCTGCGCGAGCGGACCGCCGACGGGATGCGGATGCTGGCCGAAGCAGGCCTCGTCCACGTGCTCAGCAGCGACGCCCATTCCTCGCACGGCGGTCGTCCCGTGCACATGCGCGAGGCCTTCGAGCGGCTGGACCAGGTCGATTCGGTGGCGCCACACCTGGCGTGGATGCGAGACGTTGCGCCGCTGGCGATCGTCGAGGGGGAGGAGCTGGAGCTCCCCTTCGGGCCCGTCGTCTAGCCGCCGGCCAGCGGACGCAGCTCGACCTTGCGCGCCAGATCCTCGATCGTCGAGCGCGAGCCGCTGCCGAGGCCGGCGCGGAGGAAGTTGGCGGCGCCGGCCGCGGCGCCGGTGCGGAGCGTCTCCTCCCACTCGAGGCCGGCGGCCATGCAGGCGGCGAGCCCGCCCATCATCGAGTCGCCGCAGCCCTCGCGCGAGCCGCGCTCGAAGCGCGGCGGCACCAGCTCCCAGCCGTCCTCCTCGCGCAGCACCATCGCCGGCTCCTCGGCGCGGGTGATGATCACGGCGCCGGCGCCCGCGTCGAGCAGCTTCCGAGCGGCGTCGCGCATCCGCTCGGTCGTGTCGACCGGCCCCTCGATGTATTTGGCCAGCTCCCAGTCGTTGATCTTGACCAGGTCCGGGCCGCCCTCGAGGGCGCTGTCGAGCCGCGGCGGCGAGAGGTCGACGACCACCGGCGTGCCGTTTGCCTTGACGTCGGTGACCAGGTTGCCGTAGATCTCGAGCGGCAGGGCCTCGCCGGGAAAGGGGCCGCAGAGGGCGAGCACATCGGAGTCGAGCGCCGCGGCGACGGTGGTCGAGAAGAGCTCGTCGATCTCGTGCCGGGAGGGCGGCATCGCCGCCGCCTGGGCGATCGGGACGCGCTCGCCGCTGCGGCGGTCGTGCAGGTAGGTGCCGCTGGCCTCGGCGGTCTCGATCAGGCGCAGCTCGACGTCCATCTGCTCCAGCAGCGGCCGCAGCACGGTGCCGCTCTCGCCGCCGATGAAGCCGCAGAGGATCGGGTCGGCGCCCAGCTCGGCCGCCATCCGCGCCACCCATACGCCCTGTCCGGCGGCGTGCAGGTGGATGTCGTCGCCACCGTCGCTGGTCAGCGCCTCGACCGTGACCGAGAGCATCGGATGCGGTCCGAACACCGTAACCCTGCCGTTCGCGCCCATCGCGAGAGGCTAGCTGCTGAGTTCCTCTTTTTTCGCGGTATGCGCGAAAAAACAGGAACTCAGCAGAGTGGCGGGGAGAGGTTCTGGCGGTCGGGGCTTCTCGTCGCGTGGACCGACTCGCGTCGCGCTTTCAGGGCCTGAGGGTCGAGCGGGTGCGCGGCCTCGAAGTGCCGGTCGCGACGAGCGCCCAGTCGCGACTGCTCGGTCTTGCTTGCCTGGACCGCGCAGCGGCGGGGCGGGGGCTCCTGATCCCTCGCTGTTCGTCGGTGCACACCTTCGGGATGCGTTTCCATCTCGACCTCTACTTTCTCGGTCCGCACGGCACCGTCGTCGGGGCCCGTCACGCCGTGCCGCCGCGACGGGTCGCATTTTGCGCAGGGGCGGCGGCCGTTCTCGAGCTTCCGGCCGAGCAGGGGGGAGAACTTTCCGGACACGCGTCTTAGGCCGGCCATGCTTCCCCAGCGACGAGAGATCGCGAGCCTGGTGGTCTGCGAGGACGACGCGCCGACGCTCGAGCTGCTCTGCGACAACCTCGTCGCCGACCGCTTCGGGGTCCTGCCCGCACCGAGCGCGTCCGACGCCCTGCGGCTCTGCCGCTTCAACCACCCGGACCTGCTCCTGCTCGATCTCTCGCTGCCCGATGCACCGGGGCTCGACGTGCTGCGGGAGATCCGCGCCGCCGACGGGGTCACCTCGCGCTTCGATCCGGGCCTGCCGGTGATCGTCCTCACCGGTCACGGCTCCGACGAGGACCGGGTGCGTGGCCTGGAAAGCGGCGCCGACGATTTCCTCGTCAAGCCGCTTTTCTATCCGGAGCTGCGGGCGCGGATCGCGGCCGTGCTTCGCCGCGGTGTCGGCGCACGCCAGGGCCCGCTGCGGGTCGGCGAGTTGATCGTCGACCCGGCGCGGCGCAAGGCCTGGGTCGGGGAGCGCGAGGTCGCCCTCTCCAACAAGGAGTTCGGCCTCCTGCGCGTGCTCGCCGGCGATCCCTCCCGCGTCTTCGCCAAGCGCGAGCTGCTCGAGGCCGTCTGGGGCTACCGCACGCCCGCCCGCACCAGGACGCTCGACTCGCACGCGAGCCGGCTGCGCCGCAAACTCGACCCCGAGCACGGCCGTTACGTCGTCAACTGCTGGGGCTACGGCTACCGCCTGATCGACGGATGAGCGAGCTGAGTCAGATCCTCGCCGTCTGGCCCACCGTGCTCTCGATGGCGGCAGCGGTTGCCGCACAGAGCCTGCGCGCCGGCCGTCGTCGCCTGGCGCTCAACCGGGCCCTGCACGAGCTGCGGCGGCCGTTGCAGGCCGTCGCCCTTGCCGCCGGCCCCGGGAGCGGCGGTCCCGGCCACGGCAAGGACTCGATCGAGCTTGCGGCCGCGGCACTCGAACAGCTCGACCGCGAGATCAACGGTGGGCCGCTGACGCCGGTCTGGGGGTCGGTCGACGGCGCCGCGCTGATCCAGGCCGCCGTGGCGCGGTGGCAGGCGCGCGTGCGGCTTGCCGACGGATCGCTCGAGATGCGGTGGAACGCCGGGGGAGCGTCGCTCCGCGGCGATCGGCACGCCCTCGGCCAGGCGCTGGACAACCTGATCGTCAACGCGATCGAGCATGGCGGCCCGACGATCGTCGTGGCGGGGCGGCTGCGCGAGGGCCGTCTCCGCATCGCGGTAGTGGATTCGGGGCGCGCCGCCCGGCCGCGGTCGCGCCGCAACAGCCCAGCTCAGGTGATCGCCCGGCTCTCGGGTCAGCAGCGCCACGGACACGGCTTGGCCGTCGTCCGGCGGGTCGCCGCCGACCACGGCGGTCGTTTTGCCCTGCGCCATTCGGCGCGAGGATCGCTCGCGGTCCTGGAGCTGCCGCTGGCCGAGGCGGAGACCGGACTGGCGGCGTGAGCCGACGCGCACGGGCAGCTGCGTTCCTTGCGCTGGCGGCGTTGGCGGCGGTGCTGGCGGCCGCGGTTGCCGACAGCTATGGCACCCGTGTGGCCCGCGGCTATGGGCCTCTGCGTCCCGTCGTCCTCGCCGCGCATGACTTGCAGGGCGGGAAGCCGTTGCCGGTCGAGGAGGTGGCGACGGCATTGGCGCAGCGGCGCGTGCCGGCCAGGTTCGTGCCGGCGGGGGCGCTGCGCTCGGCAGCGGAAGCCATCGGCCTGGCGCCGGCGACGGACCTGCCGGCCGGGTCATATCTCGTCGCGGAGCAGCTGCATCCGCCGGCGCATCGGGATCGAGCTGCTCCCGTCGGGCCGCGACGCCGGCCCGTGGAAATCTCTGTCAGCGGCGCCGAAGCCCTGCTCGCGACCGGCAGTCAGGGCAGGGGAGGGAAGGTCGACGTCGTCGTCACCACCGAAGCCGGCGTCGGTGGTCCCGGTCGCACCTACGTGGCCGCGGCGGCGGTACCGCTGATCGCGCTCGGCCCGGGTTCTGACGGTCCCGGCCCGGGTGGCACGTCGGCCGCGACGCTGGCGCTGACGAAACGGCAGGCGCTGCGGCTGATCGAAGCCGAGAGCTTTGCCCGCAAGCTGACGCTGCTGCCGGAAGGCTGACCCTTGCGGGCACGAGAGCGCCACCTCGACTCCCTCGCCGGCGAGCTTCGGCGCGAGCTGATCGAGCGGCGTCGGGCCGAGGCGGCTGCGGGCCGCTCACCGGGTGTCGAGCTGGAGGACGAGGTTCGCGCCCTGGTCGACGAAGAGGCCGCGTTGCTCGGTCCCGAGAGGCGGTCTGAGCTGGCGGCACGGATCGTGCGGGACACGGTCGGCCTCGGACCGCTGGAGGACCTGCTCGCCGACCCGGCGGTCGAGGAGGTGATGGTCAACGGGCCGGACGACGTATATGTGGAGCGAGCCGGGCGGATCGAAGCGGTGGAGACCCGGTTCGCCGATGAGGAGGAGCTGCGCAACGCGATCGAGCGCATCCTCGCTCCCCTGGGCCGGCGGATCGATGAGCTGAGCCCGATGGTCGACGCTCGCCTGGCCGACGGCTCGCGGGTCAACGTGGTTATTCCGCCGCTCGCGGTCGACGGTCCGGCGCTCTCGATCCGCCGCTTCGGCGCCAGCCGGCCCGGTCCGGCCGAGCTGGTCGAGCTGGGCACGTTGAGCCCCGCCCAGTGCGATCTGTTGAGCGATGCGGTGGGGGCCAGGCGCAGCATCATGGTCAGCGGCGGCACCGGCTCGGGCAAGACGACGCTGCTCAACGCGTTGTCCAGCTTCATCGAACCGGGCGAGCGGATCGTGACGATCGAGGACGCGGCGGAGCTGCGCCTGCAGCAGCGCCACGTGGTGCGCCTGGAGAGCCGGCCGGCCGGCGTCGAGGGCAAGGGCGAGGTGACGGCGCGCGAGCTGCTCCGCAACGCCCTGCGGATGCGTCCGGACCGGATCGTCATCGGCGAGGTGCGCGGCGCCGAGGCGCTCGACCTGCTGACCGCGCTCAACACGGGCCACGATGGTGCCCTCTCGACCGTGCACGCGAACTCGGCCGCCGACGCGCTGAGCCGGCTCGGGACGCTGGCTCTGATGGCGGGGCTCGGGCTGCCCCACGAGGCAATCGCCGAGCAGGTGCAGCGTGGCGTCGACCTGGTCGTCCATCTGGAGCGACGGCCGGATGGCTCGCGGCGGGTGGCGGAGATAGCCGAGGTCGTGCGCGCGGCCGGCGCCACCGCGGTGCGCGCGATCGAGTGCGAGGCAGGCGATGGCTGATGCCTCGGGTCTGTTCGTGCTGCTGGCGGGTGCCGCGGCCGGCGCCCTGATCGCCGTTGCGGCGCGGGAGGCCGCGTTCGCAAGCCCGGCCCTGAGCCGCTGGCTGCGCAAGGCGCTCGAGCCCCTGGCAAGGGCTCGCAGCGAGGGCTACTCGCCCTCGACGCCCGAGCGCCGCCGGATCGCCGCGATCGGCACGGTCGCCGCGATCGGCGTCGGCTGGTTTGCCGGCGGCACCGCGCTGGCGCTGCCGCTGGCCGTCGCCGGCCCGGCGCTCGCCACCTGGGCGATCGCGAGCCGGCGCAAGCGCTACCGGCGGGCGGTCGAGCGCTCGCTGCCCGACGTGGCGCTTGCCGTCGCCGATTCGCTTTCGGCGGGACGCTCGCTGCGCGCTTCTCTGACGGCGGCGGCGGGCTCGCTGGACGGCCCGCCGGCGGTCGAGCTCGCTCGCCTCGGCGCCGAGCTCGACCTCGGCGCTCCCACCGACACCGCGATCGCGGCATGGAGGAGACGAATGCGGTCTGCCCGCGTCGATGCTCTCGCGGCCGCCCTGCTGAGCCAGCGCCTCGCGGGCGGCGACCTCGCCGGACTGCTGCGCCGCTTCGCCGCGGGCGCGGCGGAGCGGGACCGGGCCGCCGAGGACGCCAGAGCGGCGACCGCGCAGGCTCGCTTCACCGGGCTCCTCGTCGTCGCGATGCCGACCGGCGGCGCCCTCTTCGCCGAGCTGCTGCAGCCTGGCTTCCTCGCGAAGCTGCTCAACGCCCCCGTCTCCGCCATGTTGCTGGCGCTTGCAATCTGCCTCCAGCTCGCGGGCTTCGTCGCGATCCGGCGCCTTTCGGGGGTGTTCGAGTGAGTCCGGCCGGGGTCATCGCGGCGCTTGCCGCCGTCTTCGCGGCGGCTGCGACGCGCGAGTTGCTCGCCGGGGCGGCGGGCCCGCGGTGGGACGCTCGCCTTGGTAGAGGGGGACGGGCAGCGAAGGCAGCGCTGCGGCTGGGTCTGCCCGGCCGAATTGCCCGCGCCGGTCTCGAGGACCGCCTGCCGATCGCCGCGGTTCTGTCGGCCAAGCTCGCCGGGGTGGGCGGCGGCGCCTTGGTCGCCTTCGCCGTTGCCCCCGCCGCACCGGGCCGGGTCTCCCTGCTCGTTGCCGCGGGCCTGCCGGTGGCGGGATTCCTCGTCCCGGATGCCCTGCTCGAGCGGTGGGCACGCTTGCGCAACCGCCGCCTGCTGGGAGCCCTTCCGGACGCCTGCGACCTGCTTGCGGTGGGCGCGGCGTCCGGGCGTGGAACGGGCTCGGGCTTCGCCGAGATCGCGCGGATGGGCGAGGGGCCGCTTGCGGACGAGCTGCGGATGACGGCCGCCGAGCTCTCCTGCGGTCGGCCGCTCTCGGCCGCCTTGCGCTCTTTCCGCGCCCGCGTCCCCGGCAGTGAGATCGCCGCGCTCTGCGCCGCGATCGAGCGCTCGCGCCGCTACGGCTCGCCGCTTGCCGAGCAGCTGCGCCGCCAGTCCGCCGCCCTGAGGCGCGACCAGCGCCGCGCCGTCGAGGAGCACGCCGCCCGCGCCGCCCCGAAGATCCAGCTCGTCGTCGCCCTGATCCTGGTCCCCTCGGTCCTGCTGATGATCACCGCCGCCCTGATCGCCAACGCCGACGTCCTGCTCGGCGGCTTCTAGGTTTCAGGCGCTGGTTTCAAGGGCCTCCTCGCGCAGCCGCTGGGCGACCGAGGCTGTGGCGGCGCGGAGGAGGTCGAGGTCGGCGGCGGACTTCTTGTGGCCGTTGACGAAGCAGCAGAGGGTGCCGCCGACCAGCTCGAAGGCGAACTTCTTCGGTGCTTCCTCGCCGAGCCAGACGATGAAGGTAGGGGAGAAGAGACGGCGCAGCCAGACCTGGTCCTGCTCCTTGCCGGCGAAGATCTCGTAGCGCTCGCTCAGGGCCTCGCTCTCCAGCTTCACCCGCTCGGTCGAGCGGAAGGCGTCCTCGAGCTTCTCCAGCGAGCGCAGGCCGGACTTGCGGCGGCAGTAGAGCTCGGGGAGGTGGGCAACGCACTCGGGCACCTCGACCAGGCCGACGGTGTAGCGGTAGTAGTTGGTCTGACGGTTGCCCTCGCTGTCGGTGCTCTCGTCCTCGTAGGTGTAGAGGGCGAGGATGCCGTCGACGCCATCGGCCAGCGAGCCGGCCAGCATGCGCTCGGCGTAGCGGTCGTCGCCCTTGCGCAGCAGCGGCGTCGCCGGCGGCAGCGGCCCGCGACCGGAGAGTGCCATTCCGCTCTGGCCGGCGTAGACCGTGAAGAAGGCGTCCTCGGCCTTCGAGTCGGCGATCGCGAAGACGATCAGCAGTGAGAGGAGCAGCATCGCCACCGCCGCCCCGGCGCCGATCGCCGCGCCGAGGTAGACGGCGGCGGCGATTCCGGCTACCAGGACGACGAAGGCAATGACGATCCAGGTCAGCGGCCTGCCGAGCAGGCGCTTGAAGTGGAAGCCGCGCAGGGCGTTGGCGTCGTCGGGAGCCTCCATCGGCGTGTCTGAGCTTATGGGGCCATATGGGCCCACAAG
>JBIOVV010000075.1:0-36500 GCA_044867925.1 Solirubrobacterales bacterium
CTTACCCAGCCGGATCAGGGAGCTGAGGCCGGCGACGAAGCGGAGAAACTCTTGGAGGAACGGCAAGCCGCACGTGCGGCCAAGGACTTCGAGCGCGCGGACGAGATCCGCGACGAGTTGGCGGAGCTTGGCTGGGAAGTTCGGGACTCGGCAGAGGGCGCGAAGCTAGTGCCAAAGGTCTAGACGTGTCCTCAGGTCGCGCATCCGACATTGACCACCCCAGGGGTGGGTCAAAGTCGGATGCGTCGCAGGTGATCTATGGAAAGCAGCCGGTTGCCGAGGCGGAGCGGGGGAGGCGGAGGGTTCGGCGGGTCTGGCGGACCCCCGAGACGTCTGGTGAGGAGCTGGAGCGATTGTGCGGCTCGCCGGACCATCAGGGGGTCGTCGCCGAGGTCGAGCCGTATCCCTACGCCGGCGCAGTGGAGCTGCTGCGTGGGGAGAACGCGCTCCTGATCGCCCTCGACCAGGTTCAGGACCCGCGCAATCTGGGGGCGGTCGCGCGTTCGGCCGAGGCGGCAGGAGCGGCCGGGCTGGTCATTCCGGAGCGCCGCTCGGCGGCGGTGACGGCAGTCGCCTGCAAGACGTCGGCGGGGGCCGTCGAGCACCTGTCGATCGCCCACGTGCGCAATCTCGCCGACTGGCTGGGCGAGGCGAAGGAGGCTGGGTTCTGGATCTGGGGCGCCGATGCGGAGGCGAAGCAGGCGCCTTGGGACGTTGACCTGAGCGGACCGACCGTGCTGGTCTTGGGCGGGGAGGGCAAGGGCTTGCGGCCCCGGGTGGCCTCGGCCTGCGATGGGCTCGTCGCCCTGCCGCAGCGGGGCAGGATCGACTCGCTGAACGTCTCGGCCGCGGCCGCGGCGCTGCTTTTCGAGGCTGTTCGGCAGCGGTAGCAGCTGCAACGGCGATTGCAAGAAATTCCTGCATGGGGTTGACAGAACTCCGCGCGGCCGTAAACTAACGCGCCAACAAGGGTGAACCTCAGCTTGAGTCTGAGATGACCCAGTCCATACAGGGCGCCGCCAGGGGAGGTAAGGCGCCACGACCCTTCATTCAAGGAGAAGGATCTGTGGCTCTATCTTCGCCTACCCAGGAAATGCAGCTCCCCTCGGGCCGTCTCAACGGCTCGCTCAAACCAGCCGACGCTAACCCTCAACTTGAGCTTGATGACCATTATCTGGTCGCTCTCGCCAAGGATGGCCGCCCCGACGCCTACGACGCGATCGTCCGTCGCTATCGCGGCTTCGTCCGCCTCAAGGCCTCCTCGTACTTCCTGCTCGGGGGCGAGGCCGACGATCTGATCCAGGAAGGCCTGCTCGGCCTCTACAAGGCAATCCGCGACTACCGGACCGACCGCGAGTCGAGCTTTCGCAACTTCGCCGAGCTCTGCATCACCCGCCAGATCATCACCGCGGTGAAGACCGCCACCCGCAATAAGCACACGCCGCTCAACCAGTACGTCTCCTTCAGTCAGACCCCGGCGGCGGCGGGCGACTCCGACACGACCCTCGATGAGATCCTGCCCGGCCCCACCGTGCACGATCCGGTCAACCAGGTGATCGCCTCCGAAGAGCTCGACAGCCTCGTCTCCTGCCTCTCGGGCGTCTCCGGGGTGCTTTCCGACCTGGAGAGCCGCGTGCTCTCGCTCTACCTCGACGGCCACTCCTACGAGGACACCGCCGAGCGGCTCGAGTGCGACACCAAGACGGTCGACAACGCCCTGCAGCGGGTCAAGCGCAAGGTGGGTGCGCACCTGGCCTCGCGGGAGACCCTCAACTAGGCAGATCCGAGAGGACGTACTCGAGCAGCTCCTGCCCGTGCTCGGAGGCGACTGAGACGTCGTCGGCCTTGATCCGGACCCGGTGCAGGGACTGCATTCGCAGCACGTCGCCATCGCAGCGTCGGTTGGGAAAGACGCCGGAGTAGGAGACGCCCAGCCGCTCGAGGTGGTCTGCGACGAGGGCCGTTGCCGGCGTTTCCAGCGGCAGGTCGAGATAGATCGCGTCCAGGCAGGCGCGATGGAAGAGGTGGTGTCGCTCGGCCGCCACGACCTGCTCGAGATCGGCGCCGGCTACGTGGACGGTGATCAGGGCGAGATTGTGATCCGCCTCGACGGCGACGTGCAGCTCGCTGTGCTCGGCCAGCTCGGCATCCGCCGGGGCCTCGGCCAGCGACCCCCGCAGCTCGCACAGCTCGAGCGTCTGCGCGACGATGTCCCGGTGGCGCTCGGGGACGTAGGCGGGCCGCTCGTGGCCGTCGTTCAGCTTGGTGTAGAAGAGCGCCGCCGACTGCCGCCCGCGCCTCCCCGTGGCGGCGTCATTGGAGACCGAGGCGGGGATCCAGCCAAGCAGGAAGCCGGTCTCGTGTGCGCCCAGCTCGATGTTCGCCCGCTGGCTGTAGGGGTGGGCCGCGGTCGCCTCGCTGTACATCCCCGCCAGTCCCTTCTCCGTGGCCCAGTCCATCAGGAAGCGCTTGGTGCGCGTGAACAGATGCTGCCCCCGCGCCGCCGGCATCGTCACCGCCTGCCCCGAGTGCCCCACCGCATCTCCGGCCGCTGCCAAGCTCATTCCCTCATGGCAGAGCAGCTCACCGTCCACTGTCTCGGCGATGCAGGAGACGTAGGTCCCTTCGCCCAGTCGCTTCGATACCTCCGCTGCGTCATAGACCCAGCGCACGTCGTAGCTGTCGCCGTAGGCGACCTCGATCGCCTCGCTCAATATTGCGCCCTCGTCCGGCTTGAGGAATCGAAAACGTATATCCACAGATCCACGATTTCACAGACAGGATGAACAGGATGAAATGTTCTGTCTGCGGTTAAAGCTATGCTGCGGACATGCCTCGGGTCCTGCCCAAGCCGATTCTCACCTCGCACCCGGTTGATGTCGGGCATCGGGCGGAGGCCGCCATTCTCGCTGAACTGGTCAAGCGGGGATATCGCGTTCTGCTCCCGTTTGGCGTCAATCAGCGCTATGACCTAGTTCTTGACTGCAATGGCCAATTTCTCAGAGCGCAGTGCAAGACGGGGAGGCTTCGAGACGACGTTATTCAGTGCAGCACCCAGAGCATCCAGTCGAACACTCGGGGTTCCCGCTGGCGCAGCTATGACGGAGAGATAGACCTCTTTATCGTCTATTGCCCGCAGAACGATTCTGTCTACGTCATACCGGCGGACGAGGTCCCGAACAGGGGAATGCATTTGCGCGTGAATCCTCCACGCAATCAGCAGGACAAGCGCGTACGCTGGGCAAAGGACTACAAGCTGCCCGCCTAGCTCAATTGGTAGAGCACGTCCCTTGTAAGGACGGTGTTTCCGGTTCGAGTCCGGAGGCGGGCTCTCGGATCAGGTGTCTTTGCCGTCGCCGCTGAGAACTCGCGCCTTCTCGGATGCCAGCTCCTCGTCGGTGAGGATGCCTTTGTCGTGCAGGGTGGCGAGACGTTCGAGACGGGCGAGGCGCGCGTCCTCGCTCTTCTCGGCGGAAAGGGTCGCCGTGGGTGCCTCGCTCTCGCCGTCTGGCTTGCGCATCTCCGGCAGGCGGAGCTTCGATGCTCGCTCGCCCAGGTTGGCGTCTTTGACCGCGCCGACCACCTTGTCCTTGGTGCGACCGACGACGTCGCCGTAGTCGGCGTCGGGGAATTCCTCGCTGCTCTGTTTGCGCAGCTCATGGAGGCCGAATGCCGCCAGGCCCGCGATTACCAAGGTGGTCAGGAAGGAGCGCAGGTTCTGGGTCGGGGCTGAGATGAAGTAGAGGCCGACGATGATCGCCAGGAGGGCGTAGACGTAGGCGGGGTAGTCGCGCAGGACCGGTGCCAGCACGCGGCGGGTCGCGCGGGCCGAGTCGGTCGGCGAGGCGAGCCAGCCGGCAATGCCGAAGAGCACGCCGATCACGATCACGGTAGTGGCGATGCTGGTCATCAGCGAGGTGCCGATCGACCAGGCGGCTTCGGCCGCCGGCTTGACGCTCTCTTCTTCGACCAGCTGGCCGACGACGACGCCGCCGGCGACCTCGCGGGCGACGATCACGGCGAAGCCGGCGGCGATCAGGCCGATGCCGCAGAAGAGCACCGTGACCCAGCGGCCCTCGCGCGAGAGGTAGATCGCCAGCCCGAAGCAGAGGAAGGTGAGCAGCGACAGCACCAGCGCCAGGCCCTTGATCGCGACGACGACGTCCTGCGCCGTCTTCAGCTGGTCCGAGCGCAGGATCGTGATCTGACCGGCGTCCTCCGGCAGCTTTTCCGCCAGATCGCCACCGATCCCGACCTGGTCCGCGAGGTTGGTGACGAGGGTGCCGAGGTTGAGGCTGACCTTGCCTTCTTCGGTCGCCAGCGTCCCTTCCTTTTCTTCCAGCACTTCCAGCAGCTGTTCGTGGGTGGTGCGGTTGGCGCTCTTCCAGAGCTCCTGCGCGGTCGAGCTCTGCAGCACCCGGTTGGCGCCCTCGGGCGCCACCTGGCGAAGGCCGCCCGAGATCGGCCCGGCCAGGTCCTTGGTGTCCCCGGGGAGCTTTTGACTCAGTTCTTTTTCGACGTCGACGTTTTCGTAGAGCTGATCGACCAGGTAATCGCCGAGCGCTTCGCGAATCGTCTCGTTCTGGATCAGACGACCGCTGGTGTCGACCCAGTCGTCGGTGTTGAGCGCCTGGCGCTCGGTCCAGATCGCGAAAACGCTGAGGAAGGCGAGGAGCGAGCCGAGGACGACGAGAACCCTCACGAAACGTCGTCGACCGCGGCTCATGGCGGGATGGTATACGTGACCTAGTGAAGCTGGAGGGAATCCACCACATCACCGCGATCACAGCCGACGCGCAGCGCAACGTCGACTTCTACGCGGGGGTGATGGGCCTGCGCCTGGTCAAGAAGACGGTCAACCAGGACAACCCGACCGTCTATCACCTCTTTTTCGCCGACGAGAAGGGCAGCGCCGGCTCCGACCTGACCTTCTTCGAGTTCCCGGGCGTGCCGCCTGGACGGGCCGGCGCCGGCGACGTGCACCGGATCGTCTGGCGGGTCGCCTCGCACCAGTCGCTCGACTTCTGGGAGGAGCGGCTCGGCGCCAACGGGATCGAGACCGAGCGGGCCGGCGGAGGCCTGCGCTTCGCCGACCCCGAGGGCCTCGCCCACGAGCTTGCCGTGGTCGAGGTGGCGGACGAGCCGCTGATCGCCGACCATCCCGAGGTGCCGGCCGAGCTGGCGCTGCGCGGCTTTCATGCCGTGTGCGCCTACACCGCCGACCCCGCGGCGAGCGCGACGCTGCTCGAGTCGCTCGACTTCGAGCCGGTCGACGAGCACAGCTGGGAGGCGCGCGGCTCCGCCCGCGGCGGCCTCTACCTCTACGAAGCCCCGCCGGAGGAGCGATCCCTGCAGGGGGCCGGCAGCGTCCACCACGTCGCCTGGGCATCGACCATCGACGAGCACGAGGAGTGGCGCGATCGCGCGCTTGCCGGCGGCGCCCGTCCGACCCCCGTGATCGACCGCTTCTACTTCCGCTCGATCTACTTCCGCGAGCCGAGTGGCGTTCTCTTCGAGATCGCCACTCTGGGGCCCGGCTTCACCGTCGACGAGCCGCTCGAGAGTCTCGGCGAGAAGCTCTCGCTGCCGCCCGACTACGAGCACCTGCGGGCCGAGGTCGAACCGAACCTGCGCCCTGTGATCAACCCGCGCGCTGCTTCGGCCGGGTGAACGGCAGCTTCGTCTGGCGCGACGCCGGGCGGACCGTCGTCTTTCACGCCGGTGGTGTCGCCGCGGCGCCGAAGCTGCTCGCCGAGCACGGCATGGAGCGCTTCGAGCTGCTCTCGACGCCTCGCCATCTCGGTGGGGCGGCGGATCTGGCCGGCGCGGCATCCGCTGTGCACGAGTTGGCTCCGGCAGACCCGGCGACCGCCGTGCCGGCGACGGCCGCCTCCCTGCTCGACGTGGCAGGCTCGCCGAACCTCGTCGCGCTCGGCGGCGGGCGCACGATCGACACCGCGAAGGCGATCGCCTCGGTCAGCGGCGCCCGGGTCGCGGCGATCCCCACGACGATGTCCGGCGCCGAGATGACCGGCATCCACCGCCTGCCCGCCGGGGCCGAGGCCCAGGTGAGAGAGCTGGTCCGCCCAGCCCTGGTGATCGCCGACCCCGAGGCGATGACGAGTGCCCCCGAGCCCGAGCTGCGCGCCAGCTCGATGAACGCCCTCGCCCACGGCGCCGACTCCCTCTACACCCCCTTCGCCAACCCGGTCTCGGAGATGACCGCCCTGCGCGGCGCCGAGCTGATCGCCGCCTCCCTCGACGAACCCGCCAGCGAGCGCAACCGCGCCGCCCTCGCCCAAGGCTCGATCCTCTGCGGCTACGCAATCGACTCCGCCGCCTTCGCCCTCCACCACGTGATCTGCCAAACGTTGGTGCGCGTCTGCGGCGCTACCCACGCCGGGGTAAACGCCGCAATCCTCCCTCGCGCGATGTCGTTCCTGGTGCCCCGCGTCCCTGACAACCTCGAGCCCCTGGCAACCGCGATCGGAGCCCTCCCAAGCGGCATCGAAGCTCGCCTTCTAGAACTGGGCGGAAATCCCCTTGGCCTGGGCGCCCAAGGAGCGGACAAAGCCAAGCTCCCCCAAGCGATTGAGGCAATGCTCCTTCGCCCGGAGCTCGCCTTTACGCCCGACCCGCCGACCCGCTCCGATCTCGAGCAGCTGGTCGACAACGCTTGGTAGCGAGGGTCGGGCGCCGCTCCCCGCGGCTTGTACTTTTTCGGCAATCCATCCTCGGACGGCCCACGCCGATCACCGAAAAAGTTGAGCGGGGAGTGGTGCGCGACCCTCGCCCCCGGTAACCGATGTCCCTAGCCCGTGTAGCCCTTCCCAGATGGACCCCTCCCGTCTTCAGGCGTACCACGCCTACACGCGCGCCCACGGCGTAAACCCGATCCTCTACATCCTCGCCAGGATCTTCATGACCCCCTTCTTCCTGGCCTACTTCCGCTACGCCCGCACCGGTCGCGAGCACGCCCGCCTCAGGGGCGGCCTGATCGTCGCCTCCAACCACCGCAGCTTCCTCGACCCGTTCGCGATCGGCGGCGCCCTGCCCTGGCGGCGACCGATGAACTACGTCGCCAAGATCGAGCTCTTCGAGCGGCGCTGGCAGGGCTGGGTCCTCTCTCGGCTCGGCGCCTTCCCGATCCGTCGCGGCGAGTCCGACGAGGACTCGATGGAGACCGCTCGGCGCCTGGTCGAACGCGGCGGCGCCGTCTGCATCTTCCCCGAGGGCACTCGCATCCGCACCGGGTCGTTGGGCGATCCAAAGCGCGGCGTCGGCCGTTTGGCGCTGCAGACCGGCGCCCCCGTCATCCCCGCCGCGGTGCTCGGCACCGAACACGTGCGGCGCGGCTGGCGCATCCGCCCGCGCAAGGTCAAGGTCCGCCTCGGCAAGGCGATGACCTTTCCCCGTGCCGCCGACCCGTCCCGCGGCCTGGCCGCGACGGTGACGGCGCGGATCTGGCCCAACGTCGAGCTGCAGTGGGAGGATCTCGGTGGCCTGCCGCCGATGCGGCGCGCCGCTGTGATCGGCGCCGGCAGCTGGGGGACCGCGGTGGCCGTCCTGCTCGCCCGCGGCGGCTTGGAGGTCCAGCTGGCCACCCGCAGCGCCGCTCACGCCGCCGAGATCGAGGAGGCGGGCGAAAACCGCCGCTACCTGGAGGGGGTGCGCCTGCCCGGCTCGGTTCGCGTGCGGCAGGCTTCCGAGGTCGAGCTGGCGGGCCTCGACCTGATCTGTCTGGCGATCCCATCCGGCTCTCTGCCGCAGGCGGTGGGTGCGATCGCCGATCGGGTCGGTTCGCGCGCCGCGATGCTGCTGCTGACCAAGGGGTTGATCTCGCCGCTCGGTCAACTGCCGGCCGAATACGTCGGCGAGCGGGTGCGCGCTCGCTCGATCGCCTGCCTGGGCGGTCCCGCCCACGCGCGCGAGGCCGTCTCGGGCTCCGCCGCTCTGGTGCTCGGCTCAGCGGACCCGGACCTGCGCAAACAGCTGGGGGTCGTCTTCGACCGGGCCGGACTCGTCTGCGAGCGCTCTCGCGACGTCACCGGCGTCGAGATGGCAGGCGCGGCGAAGAACGCGGCCGCGCTTGCCGCCGCGGCCGCCGAGCCGCACGGGCTCAACGCGGCGGGGATCGCGGCCGCTCAGGTCTGGCGCGAGTGCATCGAGCACGCGATCGATCGCGGCGCCGAGCTCGGCACCTTCTCCGGTCTCGCCGGCGTCGGTGACCTGACCGCCACGGTGATGGCGCCGAGCGGGCGCAACCGCCGCGCCGGCGAGCTGCTCGGACGTGGAACGCCCGCGGCGGAGATCCCGGCCAAGATCGGCCAGGCATCGGAGGGCCTCGACGCGGTGCCGCTGCTGGCCGAGGCGACGTCGGCCGGCGGTGGCAGCGCCGAGGCGCTCTCCGGCCTTGCGGCGCTGATCCGCGGCGAGATCGATGCCGAGGCCTGGGTGGCCGGGCTGCGACGCGTCGAGCGCTCCAAAAAGGCGGCCTGATGGGACTAGGCTGCAAGCGTGAGCGAGAACGTCGAGCCGGCCAGCCTCGATCCGGCCGCCAAGGCAGAGCTCGACCGTGCCTTCGAGGATCTCTACCGGGCCCATCTTCGCGACGTCTACTCCTACGCCTACTACCGGATCGGCAACCCACACGATGCCGAGGACCTCACCGAGCAGGCCTTTCTGCAGGCATATCGCCACTTCGACCGCGCCCGGCGCGAGTCCGACGGGCGCCCTCTGCGGCCCTGGCTGATCCGCATCGCCCACAACCTCGCCTCCAACTACTACCGCGACCGCTCCCGCCGGCCGCAGACGTCGCTCGAGACCGCCGATCCGATCGCGGCCCGGCACGGCACCGAGGCGATCGCCGAGGGGCGGGAGGAGCTGCGCCAGGTGATGGCCCACCTGGAGCATCTGCCGGACGACCGCCGCGACGCGCTGATCATGCGCTTCGCGCTCGGCATGGACAACCGCGAGATCGCACGGGCCCTGGGGCGCAGCGACGGCGCCACCAAGGTTCTCATCCATCGCGCGATCAAGCAGCTGCAGGAGGAGATGGGCGATGAGTGAGGCAGATCGCCTCACCGGGAGCTGGGACGTCGAGCAGCTGCTCTCCGACGCGCTGCGGCCGATCGAGCCGCCGGAGCGGCTCTCGGGCAGGGTCGAGGACACGCTCGCCGCGGTCACGCAGGCCGCGGCAGAGGAGCTCTCTCAGTGGGCCGAAGAGCTCTCCGAGAGCGAGCTGCGGGCGCTGCGCGACCCGCGCAACTGGGTGCGGCCGGTGGTCGCGGTCGGCGCCGGTGGGGCGGCGGCCGGCGCCTTGGTCGTGATCGAGCTGCGCAGGCGCGGCAAACAGCAGGCCAAGGGCGGCCTGCGTTCGCTGACCACGCGGC
This sequence comes from Solirubrobacterales bacterium, assembly GCA_044867925.1. Lineage (GTDB taxonomy): Bacteria > Actinomycetota > Thermoleophilia > Solirubrobacterales > 70-9 > VRUE01. The sequence goes on from JBIOVV010000075.1 coordinate 9,393, forward strand.
TCAAGCCGTAGCGGGAGCCCGCTTCTTCGTCAGCGGCGTCGCGCGCGCGGCGAGGACGCCGAGCCCGCCGAGGGTCAGGTGGAGCAGGTTGTCGCCGGTGTTGACCGGCAGCAGGCCGAGGATCGCCTCGCCGCTGCCCAGGGCGAAGCCCCAGAAGCCAAGCACGACGTAGAAGACCCCGATCCAGAGCGCGTAGCGGCGCGAGGCATAATCGGCGGCGAGGAGGCCGATCGTGCCGCTGAGGACGTGGAGGACGTTGTCCCAGCCGTTGACGCTGAAGGCGCCGAGCATCTCCTCGACCTCGCCCGGCGAGCCGAACGAGGCGCTGTAGAAGAAGCCGACGATGCCGGCGACGACGAGCGTCGCGCCGACCAGCGTGGCGTAGAGACGGGCAGGGCTGGGTGCGTCCATCGGCCGCGATTGTAGGCTGCTCGTCCCTGTGGCTGAGACTTGTTACCGGCACCCCAACCGCGAGACCGGCGTCTCCTGCTCGTCCTGCGGGCGGCCGATCTGCCCCGACTGCATGACGCCGACCCCGGTCGGCATGCGCTGTCCGGAGTGCGCGAGCCAGCGAACGAAAGTGGTGCGGGGCGTCGGTGAGGCCTCGCTTCTCTCCAGCGCGCCGGCCACCTTCGTCCTGATCGCGCTCAACGCAGCCGCCTTCCTCGCCGAGATCGCCGGAAGCAGCGGCGGTCTCACGGTCAGCGGCAGCTCGGTCGTGAGGGAATTCGGCCTCTTCGGCCCTCTGGTGGCCGAAAGCGAGTGGTACCGGCTCCTCACCGGCGGCTTCCTGCACGCCAGCCTGATCCACATCGGCTTCAACATGTTCGCCCTCTTCTTCCTCGGCAGGATCCTCGAGCCCTCGATCGGCACGCCGCGCTTCCTCGCCGTCTACTTCTCCTCCCTGCTCGGCGGCGCCTTCGGTGCCCTGCTGCTCGATCCAAACGCCCTCACGATCGGCGCCTCGGGCGCGATCTTCGGCATCTTCGGCGCCACCTTCGTGATCGCCCGCGGCCGCGGCTTCGACGCCGTCGCCTCCTCGATCGGCGTCGTCCTGCTGATCAACCTCGCCCTCAGCTTCGGCGCTGCCAACATCAGCCTCGGCGGCCACCTCGGTGGGCTGGCGGCCGGGCTGATCTGCGGTGGGGCGGTCATCGCCGGCGACCGCGGATCGCTCGGCGAACGGCACGTGGCCGCCGAGCTGGCGGTGATGGTGGGCGTCGCCCTGCTCGCGGTTCTGGGCGCTCTCGCGATCGCCTGAGCCGAGAGTTCTAGCCGCCGGCTCCGCGCCAGACGCTCGGCGCCCGTACCTCGGCGAAGCCGATGTTGCCCGGCGGGTCGACCAGATCGGGATGGAGCAGGTGGCCGAGCAGCTCGATCCCGTCGACCAGGCGCGGGCCGGGCCGCGAGAAGGTCGAGGCGGCGTCGACCGCAAAGACCTGCCGCGCGCCGAGCGTCTCGATCTGGTCCCAGTAGGCGAGCGCCTGCTCTCGCGAGGCCTCTATGTACCAGCCGCAGGGCATCGCGATCACTACGTCGGGATTGAGCCCCGAAAGCTCCCCCCAGGAGACCTCGGGCGACTTCAGCCCGGGCGGCCCGGCGACGTCCTCGCCGCCGGCGATCGAGATCATCTCCGGGATCCAGTGGCCGCCGACGTAAGGCGGGTCGAGCCACTCGAGCGCGATCACCCTGGGCAGGCTGGCGCCGCCGACGGCGGCGCGAACGGTCGCCAGGCGTCCCTCCAGCTCGCCGCGCAGCTCGTGCGCCTGGCGGGGGATCTCCGCGGCTTCGCCGAGCCGTATGACGTCCTCGAGCATCTCGCCGAGCGTGCTCGGGTCCTGCTGCAGGACGCGTGGCCTGCTCGGCAGGCGAGCGGCGACCTCGAGCACGTCCTCGTAGGAGACCGCGCAGACCGCGCAGATCGCCTGGGTGACGATCAGGTCGGGGGCGAGGCCGGCGAGCAGCTCCTCGTCGAGCTGGTAGAGCGCCTGGCCCTCCGCCACCCGCGCCTTCACCGCGCGGTCGATCTCGGCCGCGCTCAGGCCCGCGGGCAGCACGGTCGTGGTCAGGTGGGGGAGAGAACCGGCCTCAGGCGGGTAGTCGCACTCATGCGTGACCGCGACGACGCTGTCGCCGAGGCCGAGTGCGTAGAGCATCTCGGTCGCAGACGGAACCAGGCTTGCGATCCGCATCCCACGATCAATATGTCACCTATCGCAAAATCAGCGGAGCGGATGGCTATATTGCCTACGCCGAATGGCCGACGACGACCTCCCCCGAAGTACCGGGCCAAATAGGCGATGACCGCCCTGCTGCTCGTCCTTCTTCTGCTGCTGGTTGCGATCAACGGCTTCTTCGTCGCGGCCGAGTTCGCCCTCGTGCGCAGTCGTCGCGGCAAGCTCGAGCAGCTGGCCGAGGAAGGCGAAAGCGGCGCCGAGGAGGTGATCGAGCAGCTCGACAAGATCGACGAGTCGCTTTCCGCCTGTCAGATCGGGATCACGATCGCCTCTATCGGCATCGGCTTCCTCGGCGAGCCCTCGCTGGCGGTGCTGCTCGAGCCCGCCTTCGGCAGCCTCTCGCACGGTGCGGCCGTCGGCCTGTCCGTGGCGATTGCCTTCACCTTCGTCACCGCACTTCACATCACCGTCGGCGAGCAGGTGCCGAAGATGCTGGCGATCAGCCACGCCGAGCGCACCGCTCGCCGCGTCGCCCGGCCGCTCAACTGGTTCCGCATCGCCACCGCGCCGGTGACCTACTCGCTCAGCGGCATCTCCAACGCGGTCGTCCGGCTCTTCGGGGTCGACCCGACAGACATCGAAGAGAAGCACACGGCCGAGGACCTCAAGCAGATCATCGACAGCTCGCGGATCGGGGGCACGCTCGATCCCGGCGAGGCGGGCATGCTCGGCGGCGTCTTCCACCTGCACGAGCAGGAGGCGCGCGAGGTGATGACCCCGATTCCGGCCGTCGTCACCGTCGACGCCTCGGAGACGGTGGAGACCGCGCTGCGGCGCTGCGTCACCTCCGGCCACACCCGGCTCGTCGTGATCGAGGACGAGAACCCCGACCGGGTCAAGGGGATCGTCCACAACAACAGCCTCGCCCGCCTCTACATGAGCGACGGACCGGAGGCGGAGATCGCCACCGTCGTGCGCGACGCCGTGATCGTGCCCGAGACGCGTCCCCTCGACGACCTCCTCCACGACCTCCAGGTGCAGCGCACCTCGCTCTCCGTGGTGGTCGACGAGTACGGCCGCACGGTCGGCATCGTCACGGTCGAGGACATCCTCGAGGAGGTCGTCGGTGAGATCGAGGACGAGACCGACCCCCGCGCCGCTGCCCTGCGCCAGCTGGCCGGCGGCGAATGGTTCGTGCGCGGCCACGTCTCGCTCGGCGATCTCTCCGACGCCGGCATCGAGCTGCCGGTCGACTCCGACGCCTACAACTCGGTCGGCGGCTACGTCTTCGGCGAGCTCGGCCGGCTGCCCAAGCGCGGCGACACGATCACCGCCAACGGCTACACGATCCGGGTCGAGTCGGTGCGCGAGAACCGCATCGAGGCGGTCCGCATCAGCGGTTCCGTCCGTCACGACTCCTAGCCTTTCCGGGCAACCCGCGTTCCCCCGACACTTGGAGGTATCGCATGTGGGTTGTGCGATTGAGCGACAAGCAGCTCGAAGTCCTGAGAGCGCTGCTGCGATCCGAGGAGCACCTCGGCCCGGCGCTCAAAGGTGCGGTCGAGGCCTTGGACCTGGCGCGCTGGGACGATCTTCCCGAGGCCGAGCTTCCCTGGGAAGAGATCGAGTCGCAGGCACGCCAGCAGGGAATTTCCCCCGCCGATGTGATCTGGGACCTCGCGGGTCGTAGCTGCGACTAGCTCTTAGTCGTAACTGTAAAAACCCGCGCCACTCTTGCGGCCCAGTTTTCCTGCGTCTGCCATCTCGACCAGAAGCTTGGGGGGCTTCTGGTACTCCTCGTTTGAGGCGGTGTAGAGGGCGTCGCCGATCGCCTTGCAGACGTCGAGGCCGACGAAGTCGAGCAGAGCAAGCGGGCCCATCGGGTGACCGGCGCCGAGCTTCATGCAGGTGTCGATCTCTCCCGCCTCCATGCCGGTTTGTTCCATGAAGCGGACGGCGTCGAAGAGGTAGGGAAAGAGCAGGCGGTTGACGACGAAGCCCGCCAGGTCGGGCACCTCGACCGCGGTCTTGCCCAGCGCCGCGCACCAGGCGAGCGCGGCCTCGCGCGAGCCGGCGGCGCCATCCGGGAAGCAGACCTCGACCAGCTTCATCCGCGGCACCGGGTTGAAGACGTGCAGGCCGAAGAGCTTGGAGACGCCGGCGGCCTCGGCGATCGACGCGATGCTGAGCGAAGAGGTGGTGGTGGCCAGGTCGGCATCGGGGCAGGCCTCGGCGATCGTCGCCAGCAGCGCGCCCTTGGGCTCGACCTCCTCGACGATCGCCTCGACGATCACGTCGCAGTCGGCAAGGTCCTTTGGGTCGGTCGTAACTCGCAGCCGCGATGGCTCCGCCCCCTCGATCTTGGCGCAGGCGGCGACCACTTTCTCCTCGGCGCGCCAGGCCGAGGCCTCGCTTCGCGCCAGCAGAATCGTGTCGGCCGTGGTGGTGGAAACAGCAGCTAGCCCCGTAGCGATGGCGCCGCTCCCTGCAATTCCCGGACTCTCGTACCCCGTGCTTGCGTTCATGGGGCGGGTTCCTATCAAGCCCGGGTGGGGGAGGGTCGGGCGCCCCTCCTCACTCAACTTTTTCGGTGGAGAGTCTTTGGCTGACGCCGCGAGGAATTGCCGAAAAAGTACAAGCCGTTCGGAGGGCGCCCGCCCCTCCCGCTCGACAAGCTTTGGTTGACTGACCAGTCAGTCGGTGAGCTATCGTCAAAAGGACAGGCGCAGATCGAGAACTGGAGGGCTGAGATGGCGAGCAACGGGAGCGGCAAGTTCGGAGGGCGTGAGGTCGTCATCGTCGAGGCTGTGCGTACGCCGATCGGGCGCGGGCACGAGGAGAAGGGCTACTACAAGGGCGTCCATCCCTCGAACCTTCTCGCCAAGACCTACAGCGAGCTCTTCGAGCGCTCCGGCGTCGACCCGGCCGAGACCGGAGACGTGATCGCCGGCTGCGCCCAGCAGTTCGGCGAGCAGGGCGTCAACATCGGCCGCAACGCCTGGCTCGAGGCCGGCCTGCCGATCGAGACGCCGGCGACGACGATCGACCGCCAGTGCGGCTCCGCCCAGCAGGCGGTCAACTTCGCCGCGACGCTGATCGCCTCCGGCGTTCACGACGTCGCGATCGGCGGTGGCGTCGAGCACATGGGCCACATCTCCTTCGCCGACGGCTACTCGGTGATGAAGGAGCACGGCGCGCCCTTCTCGCCCGAGCTGATGGAGCGCTACAACCTGATCCCGCAGGGGCTCTCGGCCGAGATGATCGCCGACCAGTGGGAGATTCCCCGCTCCGAGCTCGACGAGCTCGGCGTTCGCTCCCAGCAGCTCGCCGCCAAGGCGACCGAGGAGGGTCGCTTCGACCGCGAGGTCGTGCCCTTCGGCGTCAACGGCGACACCTACACGACCGACCAGGGCATCCGCCCGGAAACGTCGATCGAGGTGCTCTCGCAGCTGAAGCCCGCCTTCAAGGAGGACGGCAAGATCACCGCCGGCAACTCCTCGCAGGTCTCCGACGGCGCCGCTGCCGTCCTGCTGATGACGCGCGAGAAGGCCGACGCGCTGGGGCTGAAGCCACGCGCCCGCATCTTCGACCAGACCACGGTCGGCGTCGACCCCGTGATCATGCTCACCGGCCCGATCCCGGCGACCCGCAAGCTGCTCGAGCGCAACGGGATGACGATGGACGACATCGACCTGGTGGAGATCAACGAGGCCTTCGCCTCCGTGGTTGCCGCCTGGCGCCGTGAGCTCGATCCCGACATGGATCGGGTCAACGTCAACGGCGGCGCGATCGCCCTCGGCCATCCGCTCGGCTCGACCGGGGCCCGCCTGATCACCACCCTGCTGCACGAGATGGAGCGCACCGACAAGGAGATGGGCCTGGTGACGATGTGCTGTGGCGGGGGGCTGGGAACAGGCACCCTGATCCAGCGCGTCTAGAGACGTCGTTGCGTCATATCGGTACCGCGGTATAACTTGCCCGCATGGGTAGGGGATTTGCGCTTGTCGCCGCGGCTGTCGCGGCCGTGCTCCTCGTCGCCGGCTGCGGCGACGGCGAGTCGAGCTCTGCCGCGAGCTCGATCTCCAAAGAAGAGTTCGTCGCCAAGGCCGATGCGATCTGCAAACGGGGGACCAAGCGGATGGAAGCCGGGCTGGCCGACTTCTTGACCGACGGCGGCAAAATCCAAAAACCAAGTCAAGCGGACAACGAAGAGTTCGTCGTCACCGTCCTCACCCCGAGCCTGAGGCAGGAAATCAAGGAACTGCGGGCGCTCGGCGTGCCCGATGGCGACGAGGAAAAGGTCGAAGCGATGATCGGCTCGCTCGAAGAAGGCCTCGATACCGCCGAAGACGATCCGGCAGTCGTCGCCTCCGGCAGCACCGACATCGTCTTCGGGATCGCCAGTCGCCTCGCCGGCGAATTCGGCATCGAAGCCTGTGGCAGCCGCTAGGCAGCGGTCCGGCCCCTCATCTGGCTGCTCAGCCAGTCGGTCGCTATGCTCCGCAGCCGATGGACCTGACCCTCTCGCCCTCCGAGCAGCAGTTCCGCGAAGAGGTCCGCGAGTGGATCGAAGCGAACCATCCCGGCCCCGAGCCGGAAGCCGGCCTGGAGGAGGTGATGGCCTTCCGCCGCGAGTGGCAGCTGAAGATGCATGCCGCCGGCTGGGCCGGGATCTCCTGGCCCAAGGAGTACGGCGGTCGCGGCGCCACCCTGATCGAGCAGGCGATCTTCGTCGGCGAGGCGGCGCGCCTGGAAGCGCCGAGCCCGGCCAACGTCCTCGGCCTGGCGATGGGCGGGCCGGTGGTGATCGCCCACGGCACCGACGAGCAGAAGCAGCGCTACCTGGAGCCGATCCTCACCGGTGAGGAGATCTGGTGCCAGGGGTTCTCCGAGCCCGAGTCGGGCTCGGACCTGGCCTCGCTGAAGACGCGGGCGGTCAAGGACGGAGACGAGTGGGTCGTCACCGGCCAGAAGGTGTGGACCACGTTCGCCCAGTACGCCAAGTGGTGCATGCTCGTTGCCCGCACCGACCCCGACGCTCCCAAGCACAAGGGGCTCACCTACTTCTTGATGGACATGGATCAGCCCGGCGTCGAGGCCAAGCCTCTGGTCCAGATCACCGGCGAGGGCGAGTTCAACGAGGTCTTCATGGAGGAAGCGCGGATTCCCGACGCCAACGTCGTCGGCGGCGTCGGCAACGGCTGGTCGGTGGCGATCACGACGTTGATGAACGAGCGCGCCGGTCTCGCCTTCGGGGCGATCGCCCAGATCGCCAACAACCTCAAACGGCTCGGTAACCTGGCCGCCGAGACCCGAGTCAATGGCGGCAGCGCGGCCGACGACCCGGTCTTCCGCCAACGCCTTGCCCAGCTCCACATCGAGGCGGAGACGATGCGGCTCAACGCCTACCGCGGCCTGACCAAGACGATGCAGTCGGGCATCCCGGGGCCCGAGGGCTCGCTCGGCAAGTGGCAGTGGGCCGACATCAACCAGCGGATTGCCGAGCTGGCGCTCGACATCGAGGGCGCCTACGCGCCGCTGTCGCGTGGCGACGAGCACGTCGTCGCCGGCGGCGCCTGGCAATACAGCTTCCTGCGCTCGCGCGCCAACTCGATCGAGGGCGGCACCACCGACATCCTCAAGAACATCATCGCCGAGCGCGTGCTCGGCCTGCCGAGGATGAGATGAGCATTCGAGAGACAATCACCCGCCCGCGGCGGACGCGTGAGCAAGGACGCGAGATCGCCGGGAATTGTGAGCGCGTCCTTGCGGAAGCAGAGCACGCGGGCGGAATTTAAGTCATGTACTTCGACCTCACCGACGAGCAGCAGGCGATCAAGTCGACCGCTCACGACTTCCTCGCCGCTCGCTACAAGTCAGAGCGCATCCGTGGGCTGGCGGAGAGCGAGAACGGCTTCGAGCAGTCCGACTGGGACGAGATGGCCGAGCTCGGCTGGCCCGGCTTGGCGCTGCCGGAGGAGTGGGGCGGACAGGGCCTCGGCGTCGTCGAGCTGGCCGTCCTCTTCGAGGAGATGGGCTACGCGCTGGCGCCCTCGCCGCTGTTCTCGAACACGATCGCCGGCCTGGCGTTGGCCCTGTGCGGCTCCGACGATCAGCGCGAGCGCTTCCTGCGGCCGCTGGCCGAGGGCACGCTGCGCGGCACGCCCGCCCTCTGGGACGCCGGCACGCCGGCGACGATCGGCAGTTTCACGATGGAGGCCCGCGCCGACGGCGACGGCATCGTCCTCGACGGCGAGAAGGTGTTGGTCATGGACGCCGCCGCGGCGGATTTCTTCCTCGTCGCCACCGCGGACGGTCGCCGCCATCTGGTCGAGCGCAGCGCCGCTGGGGTGACGATCGCACCCTCTACCTCGATTGACACCACCCGCCGCCTCTACGCTGTTCGCTTCGACGGCGTCCGGGTGGCGGCGGAGAACTCGCTGCCGGCGGCCGGCGCCGACTACTACGCCGTCTTCAACAGGCTTTGCGTCGCCCTCTCCGCCGAGTCGACCGGGATCGCCCAGCGGACGATGGAGATGGCGGTCTCCTACGCCAAGGACCGCCAGCAGTTCGGCCGGCCGATCGGCGCCTACCAGGCGGTCTCACACCGCTGCGCCCAGATGCTGCTCGAGACCGAGAACGCGCGCTCGGCCGTCTACGGCGCCGCCTGGGCGGCGGATGCCGAGCCGGAGTCGCTGGCCACCGCGGCCTCGATGGCCAAGGCCTACGCCTCGGACGCGGGCTGGCGCGTTCCGGACGCCTCGATCCAGGTGCACGGCGGGATCGGCTTCACCTGGGAGCACGACCTCCACTTCTTCCTCAAGCGCGGCAAGGCGAACGCCGCGATGTTCGGCGACGCCAAGTGGCACCGCGAACGCGTCGCCGACGCCGTCCTCTCCGCCACCGCCGTGCCGGTATCAGCGTGACTTCACGCTCCGCTGTTCCTTTGCCTCGAGATGTATCGAAAATGCACAGCGGAAGGTCCTCGTGAGCGCGCTCGAGCGCATCTCCGTCGCCGCGATCGGCACGACCGTCGCCGACCTGGAGGCGGAGACGCAGCGCGCCGAGTCGGCCGGAGTCGAGTGCGTCTGGGCGCCGGAGCTGTTCCGCTCCTCGGTCACCCAGGCCGCCTACCTCGCCGGCAAGACCGAGCGGATCGACGTCGCCACCGGGATCGCCTGGGCCTTCACCCGCAGCCCCTTCATCCTCGCCGTCAGCGCCCTCGATATCGACGAGATGTCCGGCGGCCGCTTCCGCCTCGGTCTCGGCTCGGGGGTCAAGCGGCTCAACGAAACCTGGCACAACGCCGAGTACGGCAAGCCGGCTCCCCACTTGCGCGAGGCGATCGAGGCGACGCGGCTGATCATGCAGCAGGCCGGCAAGGGCGAGCCGATCCGCTATGAGGGCTCCTACTACGACATCGACATCAAGGGCTGGATCCGGCCGCACCCGGCGCCGCGCGAGTCGGTGCCGATCTACACCGCCGGGGTCCAGGGGGGGATGTGCCGGATGGCGGGGGACGTCGCCGACGGTCTGATCGGCCACCCGATCCAGAGCCTGCGCTGGATCGACGAGGTCGTGGTCAGCTCCTTCGAGGAGGGGCTGAAGCGTTCCGGCCGGGAGCGTTCGAACTTCGATTATCTGCCCACGGTCTGTTGCTCGATCGACGACGACGAGGCGCGGGCGATCGAGATGGCCCGCCGCACGATCTCCTTCTACGCCACGGTAAAGACCTACATGCCGCTCTGGGAGCTGCACGGCTTCGCCGACAACGCCGTCGCCGCCGGCGAGGCCTTCCGTCGCGGCGACCTCGCCGCCGTGCCGGCCGCGATCAGCGACGAGATGGTCGAGACCTACTGCGCCGCCGGCCCGCTCGACAAGGTCCGCGCCCGCGTCGAGGCAACCGCCGAACGCGCCGACGGCCTCTTCCTCACCCCGCCGACCTACTTCATCTCACCGGAAGAGCTCTCCGAGTTCCAGAACCGCATCATCGAAGCCTTCGGCCCGACCGCCTCCTGACCGCGCCGAGCGAAGACCGCCTGCTCGAAGTGCTCGCTCGCGTGCGCGAGATCCCACCGGGCTTCGTGCGCACCTATGGCGACGTCTCGCCGGGAGCGCCGCGCTTCGCCGGCGCCGTGCTCTTCGAGGCCGACGATCCCGACCTGCCCTGGTGGCGCGTCGTTCGCGCCGATGGCTCCCTCGCCAAGGGCGCGCGCCAGCGCCGACACCTGGTCATCGAGGGCGTGCCCTTCCGGGGCGAGCGCGTCGACATGGTCACCGCGCGAGTGCCGGACTGAGCTACTCGTCGCGGGGGGTGATGCGGAAGGTCGAGACGACCTCGGCCTGCTTGGCCTCGGGGTGGACGACGTAGGCGCTGGGGCCGCCGCCGAACCAGCCCGCGCTCTCGTTGTCGGCGACGAAGATGCCGGGATGGTGCTTGCCGTCGCCGTCCTCGACCCAGACCTTGTCGCCCTCTTTGAAGCCATGCTCGACGCCGCTCATGGGCCCCAGCCTAACTGCTCGCGCGCAAGCCCGGCCCCACTGGTGGCGTGGGGCCGGGCTCGGTGATCAGGTGCGTCTACGGGCAGACGACGAGCAGGTGGAAATCGGCGTCGGCGTCGGCGCCTTTTTCATCCCGGGTGCGAACTTCGAGCGCGTTCGGGTTTGCCGGTGAGACGTTTGTCTGCGCGTAGCCGGCCCCCGGCACCGTCGTGCCCGCGTTGTTGCGGGAGGAGACGTTTGCGCAGACGCTCACGTTGGCGGGAAAGACAACCGCGACGGCGCCGCCGCCCTCGGTTGCCGTGATGCCCGCATCGCTTGCACGGGCCAGCGCTGCGTTGCCGGCCCCGGGCGGATTGTTGACGACCGCCCAGTAGGTATGGGCCGCTCGCTGGGCGGACGGCACCACACCGAGCTTGTTGGTGTTGATCTGGAAGCCGGTAAGCGTCTTCTTCTTCAGCTTGCCGCCCCCGATCGTCTGCTTTTTGATCGCGCCGCCGTTGATCCTCTGCGCGGCGTAGGCCGTGCCGGCAAGCGCGGCGATCAGGGCGATGACCGCGACGACCATCGCCGGTGAAGGTCTCCTGCTCCTCTTGGCGTCCATGAGCCCCCTTCGGTTGCGAGACGTGTCTGAGCTTTACCCACAAATGGGGTGGTTTAGCTCAGACACGTCTCGAGGGCTGCGGTTTCGCTGTAGCTGCAAGGCGCTTGTTTATGCCGGCAGGGCGGCGACGAAGCGCTCGAAGGCGGCGATGTCGGTGACGGCCGGGCCGTGCCCGGGGAGGATCAGGCTGGGATTCAGCTCGGCGAGCTTGCGGATCGAGCGGCGGTTCTCGGGCGGGTCGTAGGTGAAGACGTCAGGCGGCTCCTTGACGCCTGGAAGCCCGGTGGCGTAGCTCATGTTGCGGATCACGTCGCCGCAGATCGCCACCCGGTCGGAGTCGCGGAAATAGATCACCTCGCCGCGCGAGTGACCGGGCGCGTGGATGACCCGGAATCCCGCCACCTCGTCAGCTTCGCTCAAGACCTTGCCGACCTCGTGCGGGGGCCCCTGCCAGAACCTCTTGATGACCCGGTTGAAGGGATTGTTCGGCGCGGACTCCTGAACCGGGCGCCGTCCCTCCATCGCGTCGACGTCGTCGGCGTGGCAGGCGAGCGGGATTCCTCGCGCTTCGCAGACGTCCTTGGCGACTCCCTGGTGGTCGGGATGAACGTGCGTGAGGGCGAGCAGCGAGAGCTCGCGTCCCTCGATCTCGGCGAAGACGCGGCCGCGATCCCAGCGGGTGCCGGCGTCGATCAGGACGTCTTCGGCGAGGTAGACGTTGACGCTTGGCGCCGGGAACTGCTTGAGCCGCCAGACTCCCGGCGCGAGCGGCTTCAATGGCGACCGATCCCCATCGTGCCGCGAGGGTCGCCGCTGTGTCTGGCGAGCTCCTCGAGCTCGGCGATCTTGCGTTCGCCTTCGCGACGGGCGGGGTCATCGCCGCCGAGCGGCTCGATCAGGCGGCGGATCCGGTTGCGGACCTGCAGCGCGAAGTGGGGGGTAGAGGCGCCGGCAAGGGCGCGGATGTCCTCGGCGGTGACGCGGTGGCCACCGCCGAGCAGCTCTGGGCTCTCGGCCTCGCTCACGGTCCCCCGCCGCCGATCTTGGCCAGTTCGGCCAGCTGGTCGATTTCGGCTTGCTGATTCACGTCGATGGCCTCTTGGTCTCCGATCACCCAGACGTGGTTGTAGAAGGCGCGCGTGGGGTCGGTCGTGTAGCCGGGCTTGATGTCGAGCAGGTAGTCGCGCAGCGCCCTCGGCAGCGTATCGGCGTCGTCGGTGAGCAGCAGCGGCCCCCAGGTGCCGGAGGCCGAGAGCGGCGAAGCGATAGCGGCGGAGAGGGGTTCGTCGCTGCGCGCGACCACGAAGCCGTGGCCGGGGTCGTTGACGTTCCAGCCGAAGTCGCCGCGCGCGTAGCGAGCGAGGGCGATCGCGTTTGCGACCGGGTCCTCGCCGGAGACGCGGCGAACGGGGTTGCCGATCTCGTCGATCGCGTGCACGACGACGGAGGAGATGGCCGAGGAGGGGCCGAGCACGAAGACCGGTGTCTGCGGGTGCCGCTGCAGCTGCTTCGCGGTGGCGGCGGGGAGCTTGTCCGCGGCGGCGAAGAGCACCGGGTCCCCCGATCGCGCTGCCCAGGAGGCGGCAGGCATGGCGAGCTCGGGCTGCGATTCGGAGGCGATGACGATGTGCTTCGGTGCGTTTCCGAAGAGCCGGTCGCGCAGGCCCGCGACGGCGGCGGCGAGCGAGGCCGGATCTCTCCCGCTGACGGAGGTCGCTTTCAAGTCATCGGGAGCGGCCGCATCGCCGACGACGAAGGCCTGAGCCCCGCCGCTGACCCGGCCGCCCTGAGGGGCCAGCGCCGCCAGGGCCTGCGTGGTCGGCTCGGGCAGCTCACCCGCGGAGGAGACCAGCAGTGGCGCCCGCAGCGGCTCCGCCATCAGCACCGATGCCGCGATGGCGCCCTGCCACTCGCTCTCATCGACCAGGGTGACGGCGATCGGGCGCTGGGCCGCTTTCGCCGAGGGGAAGACCGCGAGCGAGACGCCCGCCGCGGTGGTCGCCGCGTCCGCGCCGCCGACCCGCGTCGTGTTGTTGGTCGCGAAGGAGGGATAGCCGAGCTCCTCGGCCGCCTCGGCCGTCGGTGTCTGCTCTTCCTCGGCGGGCTGTTCGGGGGGCGCCTGAGCCGGGGCCGGGGCGGGCTTCTCGACCGCGTGGTTCGAGCCGCCGCCGCCGAGCACGGCGGCGACCAGGAAGACGAGCGCGACCAGAACCAGTCCCCCGATCGCCTTCAACGCCCCCGGCACCGGTTTGCGCTTCCGCTTGGCGGTCGGCTCCTTTTCAACCGAATGCGGCGGTTTTGTCGCCGTCTCGTTGCTTGCCGGCAGGTCGGCGTTGATGGGGCGTTTTCCGGCCAAGGCCGGAAACGGTACAGGCGGGGCGGTGGCTGGCTGGTCAGCTAATCTTCCGGGACTGGTTGACTGACCAGTCAATCAATCGCGCAGACACGCCGCCGACCAAGAAGGGACCAATGGACTTCGCACTGACCGACCAGCAGCTGGAGCACAAGGAACGCTGCCGGACCTTCGCCCGTGAGGTGATCAGGCCCGCCGCCCGCAAGCACGACGAAGAGGAGAGCACCCCCTGGGAGGTGATCAAGGAGGCGCGCAAGCAGGGCTTCGGCGGTCTCGAGAGCATCCAGGCCTCCGCCGCCGACGAGCAGGGCCAGATGCAGGTGATCTCGGCCGAGGAGTTCCACTGGGGCTGCGCCGGCACCGCCCTGGCGATCTCGGGCTCCGGCCTCGCCGCCGCGGGGATCGCTTCCTCCGGCACCCCCGAGCAGATCGCCCGGTGGGTTCCCGAGTGCTTCGGCAGCGGCGAGGAGATCAAGCTCGGCGCCTATGCGGTGACGGAGCCCCAGGCCGGCTCCGACGTCAAGAGCCTGAAGACGACCGCCAAGCGCGATGGCGACGAGTGGGTCCTCAACGGCACCAAGGTCTTCATCACCAACGGCGGCATCGCCGACGTCCACGTCGTCGTCGCCACCGTCGACCCGGCCCTCGGCACGCGCGGCCAGGCCACCTTCGTCGTCGGCAAGGGCACGCCGGGGCTGAGCCAGGGCAAGAAGGAGTCGAAGCTCGGCATCCGCGCCTCGCATACCGCTGAGATCGTGCTCGAGGATTGCCGTATCCCAATCGAGAACCTGCTTGGCGGCGAGGAGAAGCTGGAGCGCAAGCTGCAGCGCGGGCGGGAAGGCAAGAAGTCGCGCGGTGCCGACGCCCTGGCGACCTTCGAGATGACCCGGCCGCTGGTCGGCGCCTCCGCGCTCGGCATCGCCCAGGCCTCCTACGAGTGGACCCTCGAGTACCTCGACGGCCAGTCCGAAGGCGGCAGGCCGCTGCTTGGCGAGCAGCGCATCCAGCAGACGCTCGCCGACGTCGCCACCGAGATCGAATCGGCGCGCCTGCTCGTCCAGCGAGCTGCCTGGATGGGCCGCAACGGCATCCCGATGCGCGGCGGCCAGGGCTCGATGTCGAAGCTCAAGGCAGGCGACGTGACGATGTGGGCGACGACGACGCTGATGGACCTGGTCGGTCCCTACGCCTGGAGCACCGATTGCCCGCTGGAGAAGTGGTTCCGCGACGCCAAGATCTACCAGCTGTTCGAGGGCACGGCGGAGATCCAGCGGATGGTCATCTCACGCATGCAGGCGCGGGAATACGCCGAGCGGCTCGGGTATGCGGCCGAAGTCGCCGAGGAGGCGATGGCCGAGAAGCCGGCTGAGAAGGAGGCTGTTCCGGCCTAGTTGGTAAGGACTATCCCGGTAGGGGTTCCACTTGACTTTTTCGGTGGAACGTGGCTGGGGCTTCGCCCCGGCGCGCTCGGCGAAAAAGTACAAGACGTTCCACCCTTACCGGGATAGTCCTTAAGCTCGAAGCGTGCACTCTCATTCGCATGAGCTGGACGCGCGGCGGGGCGACAGCCGTCGGCGGATGTGGATTGCTTTGGGGATCAATGGGGGGATGCTGCTTGCGGAGGTCGTGGGTGGGGTGCTTACCGGGTCGCTTGCCGTGTTGGCCGATGCGGGGCACGTGCTTTCCGACGTTGGCGCGATTGCGCTGGCGTTGTTTGCTGCCTCGCTGGCGGCGCGCCCGGCGGGTGGGCGCATGACCTTTGGCTACCAGCGCTCGGAGATACTTGCGGCGCTGGCCAATGGGCTGCTGCTGGTCGCCGTCGCGATCGCGATTGCCTATGCGGCGGTCGGTCGGCTCGGCGATCCGCCTGAGATCGAGGCCGGCGGGGTGCTCGGGCTTGGCCTGCTCGGCCTCGCCGGCAACGTCGCGGCGACCTTGGTGCTTGCCCGCGGCGAGCGCGCCGACGTCAACCTCGAGGGGGTGCTGCGGCACAGCGCCGCCGATGCGCTCGGCTCGATCGGCGTGATCCTCGCCGGTGCGATCGTCCTCGCCGGCGGCTCGGCGGTGGCCGACCCGATCGTCAGCTTGGCGATCTCGGCGCTGATCCTGGTCTCCTCCTGGCGTTTGATCAAGGAGCCGCTGGACGTGCTGATGGAGGCCGCGCCCGCGGGCCTCGACGTCGACGTCGCCGGGGCGGCGATCTGCGCCGAGCAGGGGGTGCGCTCGGTCCACGACCTGCACATCTGGACCGTGACCTCCGGCTTCGGCGCGCTGTCAGCGCACGTGGTCGTCGCGGCCGATTGCGACCGCGACCTGGTGCGGGCGCGGGTCGAGCTCCTGCTGCGGGAGCGCTTCGGCATCGACCACACGACGCTGCAGATGGAGGACCAGGCCCCCGAGGGCCTTTTGCACGTCGAGAATGCTCCTCCGCAGAAGTAGGGCGCAAGCCCGATTGCAGGGATATTCCCTGCAAGTGGACGCATCTCGAGTTGGCTAGCCTCGCCGGCGATGCCCAAGACTCGCCTTGCCCTGGCGGCGCTGCTCGGCGCCGCCACGGCGCTGGTCGTGCTGCTCGCGGCCGGCGTCGCCTCCGCCGAGGATCTCGAAGCGAAGCTCGACGCCAAGGAAGCGAAGCTCTCCAAGGTGCGTGAACGCACGGGCGTCCTGACGACGACGATCTCGCACTACGGGGAGCGCATCGACCGTCTCACCAGCGAGGTGGCCGGCCTGCGCAACCAGGAGGCCGCGGTCGAGGTTCGCCTCGACGCCAAGCAGGCCGAGCTCGATCGCGCCGAAGCGCAGCTGGGGGTTGCGAAGAAGCGACTGGTCGAGATGAGGGCGCACCTGAAGCGCGCCCTGGTCTCGCTGCGGGAGCGGCTCGTCGCCATGTACGAGACCGGCACCCCGGACGTCCTCAGCGTCATCGTCGGCGCCGACGGCTACGACGACCTGGTCGACCGCACCGAATACCTCAACCGCATCCGCGGCAACGACGAAGCGATCGTCGGTCGGGTGCGCGAGCTGCGCGATCAGGTGAAGCGGACGGTCGCTCGCCTGCGCACGGTGAAGAACCAGATCGAGGCGGCACGCGACGCGATCGCCGCCGAAGAGCAGGCACTGGCCAGCGCCCGTGCCGCCGTACAGGAGCGCCAATCCTCGCTGGTCGCCGCCAGGGCAAGCCGCGTTGCTGCCCTGAAGAAGATCGAGGCGACCGAAGAAGACCTCGACGGGGACGTCGCTGAGATCCAGGCAGAGCTCGCCGTTCGGCTCGGCGCGATGGCCTCCGCGCCGCTTCCGGCCGGCCCGATTCGCTACGGCTCGGGCCAGCTGATCTGGCCCGTCGACGGTGCCGTCGTCTCCGGCTTCGGCATGCGCTGGGGCCGGATGCACGAGGGAATCGACATCGCGGCCCCCGCCGGTACCCCGATTCGGGCAGCTGACGCCGGCACGGTGGTGCTGCTCCAGTCAGAAGCCGAAAGCGGCGGCTACGGCAACTTCACCTGCCTCGACCACGGCGGTGGCCTGCAGACTTGCTACGCCCACCAATCGTCCTTCGCGGTCGGCTCCGGGCAGAGCGTCTCCCAGGGCGACGTGATCGGCTACGTCGGCTGCACCGGGCACTGCTACGGCGATCACCTCCATTTCGAGGTGCGGGTGGGCGGCGCGCCCACCGACCCGCTTGGCTACCTGTAGCCAGGGGCCAGGCAGACCGTACTCAGAATTTCTTAGGAAATTCAATTATTTGGTACGCCCGCCGTGTTCGGGCCTGCGACCCTGGGTAGGCAGCGTCGAAGAGGCGACGATGATCCGCCAGGCTCACACCTATCTCGCAGGAGCGGTGTCCGGCACCGCGCTGATCGCTGCGGCGGTCGTCGCCTTCGTCATGCTGGTCTCCTTCCAGGCCCTGCGGGATTGGCCCCTCGCCGGTATCAGCCTCGGCGGGGACGACAACGCGCCGAGCGCGCCGAGCTCCGCCGACACTGGTGCGGCTTCCCAGGCTGCTCGAGCGACTCCGGGCCCGGCCCCCGGCGCGGCGTCCGCTGCGACGGCGGGGCGGCGCGCGAATGCCGGCGATGCGGCGACGCCTGCACAGGGCACCAGAGTGGCCGCCGGCGCCGCTCCAGCTCCAGCCTCCGGCTCCCCCGCGGCCGAATCGCCGCTGCCGAGCCCGGCCGGCGCGGGCGGGCCCTCCACCTCGTCGCCCTCTGCCTCGCCGAGCTCGAGCCCCAGAGGCGACGGCGGCGGCGATGGCGGCTCGAGCCCCAACGGCCCGGCGGCCGGCGGGTCGAGCGGCAGCGGCGCTCCATCCACGTCGGGGACGGTCACCGGAGCGGTCAACGACACGGTGTCCGGCGTCGACCAAGCCACCGGCGGCGTCGTCGGCTCCACCGGCGTCCCCAAAGTCACCGAAGAAGTCGTCAACGGAGTCGCCGGTCCCGAATCGACGGTCGGAAAAACCGCCGACGAAGTCGTGAAAACGGTTGGCGGGCTGCTCGGCGGCGGCAAATAGCCGACCGCTGACCGCCGCTCCTCTGTCAACCGTCACAATGCCCGCCTATGGCGGAGCACGGACAGGCCGGGGCTGTGGCGGACCCGATCGAGGGCTCGCTGGTCTACCCGGCGGGGAGTCGCGTCAACGAGCGCGGACGGCTGGAGATCGCCGGCTGCGACGTGGTCGAGCTGGCGCAAGAGTTCGGCACCCCTGCCTACGTCTACGCCGAGGAGGACATGCGCGCCAGGGCGGGCGCCTACCGGGCCGCCTTCGAACGGCGCGATGCCGACTTCGAGATCCTCTTCGCCAGTAAGTCGTTGCCCTGCACGGCCGCCTACCGGCTCTTCGCCGAGGCGGGCCTCTCTGTCGACGTCGCCTCGGGCGGCGAGCTGCACATGGCGCTGCGGGCCGGCTTCGACCCCGCGCGCATCCACATGCACGGCAACAACAAGAGCGACGAGGAGATCCTCTTTGCCGCGCGCTCCGGCGTCGGCCACCTGATTCTCGACTCCTTCGACGAGATCGACCGTTGCGAGCGGCTGCTGGATGAACCGCAGGACGTGCTGGTGCGGGTTACGCCGGGGATCAAGCCCTCCACCCACGACTACATCACCACCGGCCAGTTGGACTCCAAGTTCGGCTTCGGCCTCGAGGACGGGCTGGCGGCGCAGGCGATCGAGCGGGTGCTCGCCTCCGACGTGCTCGAGCTGACCGGGCTGCACGCGCACATCGGCTCGCAGATCTTCGAGCTCGAGCCCTACGCCCTGGCGATCAGAGCGCTCGGCGAGCTGGCCGGCGATTGGTGCCGGGTCGTCAACGTCGGCGGTGGCCTCGGCATCGCCTACACGGCCGAGGACGAGCCCCCCGCGATCGACGCTTACATCGACGTCAAGGTTCGCGGCGTCGCCGAGGTCTTCGGCGACGGCGTGCGGATTCTGGTCGAGCCCGGGCGCTCGCTGGTCGGCAACGCCGGCGTCACCGCCTACCGGGTCGGCACCGTCAAGGAGATTCCCGGCGTGCGCACCTACGTCGCCGTCGACGGCGGCATGTCGGACAACCTGCGGCCGATGCTCTACGGCTCTCGCTACGAAGCCCTGATCGCCGACCGGGCGGCCGAGCCGGCGCAGAGCCTGGCGACGATCGCCGGCATGCACTGCGAGTCGGGCGACGTCATCGTCCGCGACACGATGCTGGCCTCGCCCGCTGTCGGCGACGTCCTGGTTACCCCCGCTACCGGCGCCTACGGCCACGCGATGGCGAGCAACTACAACGGCGTGACCCGGCCGCCGGTGGTCTTCTGCCGCGACGGCGACGCGCGCGTCGTCGTCCGCCGCGAGACCTACGAGGACCTGACCGCCAGAGATGCCTGAGCCGGTTCGCATCGGGCTGCTGGGACGCGGCACGGTCGGCGGTGCCTTCGCCGAGCTCCTCGCCGCGCGGGCCGGAGCGGTCGAGGCAGCCACCGGTCGTCGTCCCGAGATCTCCGGCGTGCTCACCCGCGAGCAGGGCGATTTCGGCGAGATCGTCGACCGCTCCGACCTGATCGTCGAGCTGATCGGGGGCACCGACCCGGCCCGCGACTACGTCCTCGACGCGCTGCGCGCCAGACGCCCCGTCGTCACCGCCAACAAGCAGCTGCTCGCCCAGCACGGCGAGGAGCTCTTCGACGTCGCTCGGGAGGCCGGTGTGCAGCTTCGCTTCGAGGCCGCGGTGGCCGGGGTGATCCCGATCGTGCGGGTGATCCAGGAGAGCTTCGGCGTGACCGAGATCGCCAAGGTCTTCGGCATCGTCAACGGCACCACCAACTTCATCCTCAGCGAGATGGCGGGCAGCGGCGCCCCCTACGACGAGGTGCTGGCGCGGGCCCAGGAGCTCGGCTATGCCGAGGCCGACCCGACCGCCGACGTCGGCGGCGCTGACGCCGCGGCGAAGATGGCGATCCTCGCGCGTCTCGCCTTCCACACCCCGGTGACCCTCGACGAGGTCTCCTTCGAGGGGATCGAAAAAGTGCAGCTCGACGACCTCGCCTATGCCAAGGAGCTCGGCCTCTCGCTGAAGCTGCTCGGCGTCGCCGAACGGCGCCAAGCCGGGATCAGCGTCCGCGTCTTCCCCTGCTTCCTCTACGGCGGCCACCCGCTGGCGCCGGTCGAGGGGCCGTTCAACGCGGTGATGGTGGAGGCGCCGGAGATCACCGAGGTGACGATGTCGGGACCGGGGGCGGGGGGAGTGCAGACCGCCTCGGCGGTGCTCGGCGACGTCGTCTCGATCCTCAATGGCGACGCTCCCGTGCACGAGACCCGTGAGCGGCTGCCGATCGTCGCCGACGTCACCTCCTCCTTCTACCTCCACCTCGCGGTCTCCGACCGGCCCGGCGTTCTCGCCAAAGTCGCCCAGGTGCTGGGTGACAAGGACGTCTCGGTGAAGAGCGTCGTCCAGCGTGGCGCCGGCGATGACACCCGCCTGGTGATGGTGATCCACGAGTGCTTAGAGTCGCGCTTCTCGGCCGCCCTCGAGGCGATCGAGGATCTCGACGTCCTGCGCTCGCCGCCGCGCGCGATCCGGGTGATCGAAGAGGAGTTCGTTTGAGTCCCGCTCCGCTGGTCGAGCGCTACCGGGAGCGCCTTTCGCTGGAGCCCGGCGACCCGGTCGTCACGCTCAACGAGGGCTCGACCCCGCTGGTCGAGGCGCCGCGGCTCTCCGAGCGGCTCGGCGTCCGCGCCTACCTCAAGTTCGAGGGCGCCAACCCGACCGGCAGCTTCAAGGACCGCGGCATGACCGTCGCGGTCTCGCGGGCGAAGGGCCGCGGCGCCGAGGCGGTGATCTGCGCCTCGACCGGCAACACGGCCGCGAGCGCCGCCGCCTACGCGGCGCGCGCCGGCATGCGCGGCGCGGTGATCGTGCCGGAGGGCAAGATCGCGATCGGCAAGCTCGCCCAGGCGCTGATGCACGGCGCCCGCGTCGTCGCCCTGCGGGGCAACTTCGACGACGCCTTGCGGATCGTCCGCGACCTCGCCGACAAGCACCCGATCGAGCTGGTCAACTCGGTCAACCCGCACCGGATCGAAGGCCAGAAGACCGCCGCCTTCGAGGTGATCGAGGAGCTCGGCGCGGCGCCGGGGGCGCTGGCGATCCCGGTCGGCAACGCCGGCAACGTCACCGCTTATTGGCGCGGCTTCCAGGAGGCCGGCACTGCTCCCATCCTCTACGGCTTCCAGGCCGAGGGCGCGGCGCCACTGGTCCAGGGAGAACCCGTCGCCAGCCCCGAGACGGTCGCCTCGGCGATCCGGATCGGCAACCCGGCCCGCTGGGAGGAGGCGATGGCGGCCTTCACCGCCTCGCGCGGGCGCGTCGCCGCCGTCAGCGACGAGCAGATCCTCGATGCCTACCGCTGGCTCGCCGCGGGCGAGGGCGTCTTCTGCGAGCCCGCCTCGGCGGCGTCCGTCGCCGGTCTGCTCGCCCACGGCCTGCCCGTCGTCGAGGGAGCCCCGCCACCCGAGACCGTCGTCTGCGTCCTCACCGGCCACGGCCTCAAGGACCCCGATACCGCGCTTTCCAAAGCGCCGGCGGTGATCAACTGCGAGAACGACCTCGGCGCGGTCGAGCGCGCGGTATTCGAGTGACGACCCGCCGCCGCCTCGTCCGCGTCCCCGCCTCGTCGGCCAACCTCGGCCCCGGCTACGACGTGCTGGCCGCGGCGGTCTCGCTCTTCCTCGAGCTCGACGTCGAGGAGACCGGCGAGTTCTCGCTCGACCCCGGCGGCCTCGACGTCTCCAGCGGCCGCGACAACCTGATCGTGCGGGCCTTCGAGAGCCTGCACCCGGCCGACGGCATCGCCTTTCGCCTGAAAAGCGAGATCCCGCCGGCGCGCGGGCTGGGCTCCAGCGCCGCCGCGATCGTCGCCGGCCTCTTTGCGGCGGACCACCTCTTCGAGCTGGCGCTGACAAAGGAGGAGATGCTGGCCCGGGCGAGCGAGATCGAGGGCCATCCCGACAACGTCGCCGCGGCGATCCACGGAGGTTTCGTGATCTGCGGGGCGGGGCAGGGCGAGGCGCCGAGCGCCGCCCGCTTCGACCCGCCGAGCGGTCTCGAGGGAATCGCCGTGATCCCGGCCGAGGAGGTGGCGACCGAGCGCGCCCGCGAGGCGATCCCGGCTGAGGTTCCGCTCGCCGATGCCGTCGCCAACGTCTCGGCCGCCTCCCGCCTCGTGCTCGGCCTGCGGACGGCCGACCTCGACCTCGTAGCCGCCGGCCTCAGCGATCGCCTCCACCAGGATCGCCGCCGCGAGCTCTATCCGCGCTCGATGCAGCTGGTCGACAGCGCCAAGGAGCTGGGCGCCCTCGGCGCCACGATCTCCGGCGCCGGCCCCACCGTCCTCGTCTGGACCACCTGGCAGGAGGCCGGCAAGGTCGCCGAGGCCCTCGAGAGCCGCTGCGCCGGCTGGGCCGAGGTCCGTCGCCTCCCCTTCAGCCCCCACGGGGCGGACGTGCCTGAGCTGTAGGCCCGAGGGGATGGCATGGCTCTCCGCCTTGAAGCCTCGCCATGCGCCGAAATCGCGATTAGGATCGCGGCATGAGCGGAAAGCTGAAGTCGCTCGTGGCTCTCTCGGTGCTGGCCGCGTTCCTCGTCGCCCCGGCGACCTCTCAGGCCACCCTGGTCTTCACCCGCAACCCGCTCAACCCGGCTGTCTTCGTCGCCGGCGACGACGGCTCAGGAGCGCGCAAGGTGGGTTTGGGGTCCAGCCCCCGGGTCTCGCCCGACGGCAAGACGATCGTCTTCTACCGCTCCGGCAAAGGCAATCGGCCTTCGTCGCTGATGGTTGCGGCGGCGGGCGGCGGGGCGCCGAGGAAGCTTGCCGCCGGCTGGCAGGACCCGTTCGTCTTCGCCTGGTCGCCGGACTCGGCCAGGGTCGCGGTGCTGCTCGGCCCTGAAGTCGGGGCGCAGCGGCTGACCACGATCGACATCGCCAGTGGCGACCGGCAGACGATCGTCGCCGGCTTCTTCTCGGGCGTCAGCTTTGCTCCCGAAGGGAGCGAGCAGCTCGTCTACGCGAAGGCGGAGGGCGAAAGCTTCCCGTCGCGCAGCGACGTCTACCGAGTCGACCTCCTTCCCCCCGGCGCGGTTGGCGTCGCCGTCCCGCAGCCGCAGCAGCTGACCAGGGACCATCGCTCATTCAGCCCGCTCTGGGGGCCGAGCAACCGCGTCGCCTTGGTCAAGCAACTGGGCGCGAAACAGCGCCGGTACGGTCCCAAGAACGACCTCTTCTTGATGAAACCGGACGGCACCGAGGTCCGGCGCCTGACTCACACCAAAGTCGGGCCGCTGCTTTCCGGCCTCAGCCCGACCGAGTGGTCGGCGAACGGCCGCCGCCTCCTCGCCGAGTTCAACGGTCAGGACACGAGCTACGCGGTCGCCGTCAATCCCAGGACCGGCGCCGAACGGGCCCTGACCAAGGAACGCGAGGTCGGCTTCGTCGGCGCCGCCATTTCGTTCAACGGCAAGCTCGTCCTCGGCAGCCTCGGCGGCTTCGAACCCGGGCCCGGGCACGAGGTGGTCAGCATCCCTTATGCCGGTGGCGAGCCCAAGGTGCTCGCCCGCAACGCCTCCGAACCCGACTGGAGCCGCTGATGGCCGGCTACACGATCAAGCACCGCGACGAGTTCGAGTCGATGGAGGGGTCGGGAGAGGCGACCTGGCGGCTGGCGCGCAAGGCGCTCGGCACTTCCGCCTTCGGCTTCAACCTGGTCGAGATCGGCCCGGGTGGGGAGATCCCCGAGCACAACGAGAGCGAGAGCGGTCAGGTCGAGCTCTTCATCGTGCTCGAGGGCGAGGCGGTGATGCGGCTCGACGGCGAGGAGCACCCCGCGCCGGCCGGGACCTTCGCCTCGATCGAGCCGCCGGCGAGCCGCACCATCCTCAATCGCTCCGAAGCGCCGGTCACCGCTCTCCTGATCGGCGTCCAGCCGGAGGGCGGGTACGAGCCGATGAGCTGGGCCTAGCGCGGTTTTTAGCCGCTATTTGCAGGAAAACGGCGATTCGCGCCGAGTGGCTTGCGGGCGGCCCTATAATTCCCGGACCCGTCAACCCGTCGCGCGCCCGCTCGAAGAAGGCGCGGAAACCGGGAGGTCAGCGTGTCCCATACCCAGTCCCGTGAGCTTCACGGCGAGGGCGGCCCCGTCCGCTACTCGCCAGAGCGTGCCTACAGGCCGCTCGTCTCGCCGCCCAGCGTCGAGGACAAGGACGCTTGTGCGATCTACGCCTCGGTGCGCAAAGACGCGACGCTGAGCCATGCGCCGATCGAACTGGCGATTCCCGCCCTGCAGAAGATGCTCCACCGCGCCGGCAACGTCGACGGCGAGGGGGACGGATGCGGACTGCTGCTCGACCTGCCGCGCAAGATCTGGGCCGAGGAGGTTCGCTCCGGCGGCCATGACCCCTCGCTCGCCCTCGACGACGCCTTCGCTGTCGCCCACGTCTTCGTCGAGCGCTCGCAGGACCTCGAGCGCATCCAGCACGACGCCCGCGAGCTGCTCGGTCAGGGCGGCTTCCGCATCCTCGCCGAGCGGATCGGCGTCGTCGACTCGCCGGCGCTCGGCCCGACCGCGCGCGAGGAGGAGCCGCACTTCTGGCAGCTGGCCGGCCTCGTTGCCGACGCCTCGCGCCGCGACCGCGTCCTCTTCGACCTGCTGATCGAGCTCGAGGAGCAGCTCGGCGTCCACGTTCCCTCCTTCTCGGCGACGACCTGCGTCTACAAGGTCATGGGCGCGCCGAAGGTGCTCGGCGAGTACTACCCCGATCTGCGCGACGAGCGCTTCGAGACGATCGGCTGCTTCGGCCACAACCGCTACTCGACCAATACCTGGCCCTCCTTCAAGCGGGTTCAGCCATTCTCGGTGCTGGGGCACAACGGCGAGATCAACACGATCGCCCAGCTGCGCCAGGAGGCGAAAATGCTCGGCGTGCCGGTCCACACCGACGGCTCCGACTCGCAGGACCTCAACCGCACGATCGACACCCTGGTCAGCCGCGACGGCCTCAGCCTCGCCGAGGCGATGGAGATGGTCGTGCCGCCGATCGTCAACGAGATCCGCTCGCTGCCGGCCGAGCTGCACCGCTTCTACATGTACCTGCGACAGGCGATGGGCCCGTTCGCGCAGGGCCCGGTGGCGCTGATCGCGCGCCACGCCTCCGAATGCGTCTTCTCCTCCGACGCGCTCGGCCTGCGGCCGCTCTGGCAGGTCGAGACCACGGATGACTTCGTCTTCAGCTCCGAGCCCGGGGTCGTCCCGGTCAGCGCGATGGTCGCCGAGCCCAAGCCGCTCGCTCCCGGCGAGAAGGCGCTGGTGACCATCGACCGCGAGCGCAAGCGCTCGACCCTGCACCCTCACGACGCGATGCTGCGCATCGTCCGCGAGAGCTGGCTGCGCCGCAACGGCGCCGAGGAGGCGGCCGCCTACGATCGTGCCCTGGTCACCGGCGGCCCGCTCGAGGGCGAGGAGGTCCCGGGCTACTCCGACGCCGGCCCCGAGGAGCCGGTCAAGGTCGTCGATCGCGTCCTCGCCGGCTTCGGCTGGCAGCGCGACGACGTCAAACTCGTCCAGCAGATGGCCTCGAACGGCTCGGAGCCGGTCGGCTCGCTCGGCTACGACGGCCCGCTCGCGGCGCTTTCGCCCGAGCGCCAGAACCTCGCCGACTACTTCAAGGAGACGGTCGCCGTCGTCACCAACCCGGCGATCGACCGCGAACGCGAGATGGAGCACTTCTCGACCCGGACCGTCTATGGCCGCCGCCCCTCGCTCGGGGCGGCCGGCGAGGACACCGGCACCGTCGAGGCCTCCTTCCCGGTGATCCTCGGCGGTCATCACGGCTTGGCGCCGCTCTCCGACAAGACCTATCGGGCGATCGCCCACAAGCATCACACCTACCTGCTCGAGGACCTCTGGGAGGAGTTTCGCGGCCGCGCCGACGTGGTCGACATCTCCCTGCTCGAGTCCGAGACGACGCGGGGCGCGATCGAGCGGATCAAGCAGGAGGCGGTGAAGAAAGTCCGCAACGGCGCCGAGCTGCTGGTGCTCACCGACCGCACCGTCTACGACGCCGACCGCCGCTATCTCGACCCGCACCTGGCCACCTCCGCCGTCGATCAGGCCCTGAAGGGCTTCAAGGTCGAGCCTGGTGAGGAGAACCTGCGCCGCCGCTGCGGCCTCGTCCTGCGCTCGGCGGCGATCCGCAACGTCCACGACACGATGCTGGCGCTCGGCCTCGGCGCCAATGGCGTCTGCCCGTACACGATGGTCGAGGTGGTCTGCGTCGAGGACTACGAGTCAGACGTCTCCAACCTCTGCGACGCGCTCACCAAGGGCATGGAGAAAGTGATCTCGACGATCGGCATCCACGAGGTGCGCGGCTACGCGCGCCAGTTCTCCTCGATCGGCGTCAAGCCCGAGCTGACCGAGATCTTCATGACCGATGCCTTTGCCGCCTCCGATCGCGCCGGCGTCGGCTTCACCGACCTCGACGAGGACACCAACCGGCGCGCCCGCGTCCTCGCCGGCGACGAAGACGCGAAGCCGGCGAAGACGTTCCGCTTCTACCCCAAGGTCTACAAGGCCGCGATCGCCACCGCCAACGGCACCGGCTCCTACGAGGACTACTCGCAGAAAGTCCGCGACCTCGAGCAGCAGAGCCCGATCTCGATGCGCCACATCATGGGCCTCAAGGGCGATCGGGAGCCTCTGAAGGACCCCGGCGTCGTCGACGCCGGCATCGGCCACCACGACTACCCGGTCGTGATCTCCTCGATGAGCTTCGGCTCGCAGTCCGAGCCGGCCTTCCGCGCCTACGCCGAGGCGGCGAAGTCGATCAACGTGCTCTGCGTCAACGGCGAGGGCGGCGAGATCCGCGACATGTACGGGCACTACCGCAAGTGGCGCGGCCAGCAGGTCGCCTCGGGCCGCTTCGGCGTCTCGGCGGAGATGCTCAACTC
>JBIOVV010000076.1:0-32143 GCA_044867925.1 Solirubrobacterales bacterium
CCCCCACGCCCCGGCCTGCCCGCCGTCGAGCGGGATAAGTTGGTGCCGCAATGGAGTCGAGCAGCCCCAAACGCGCCGGCCTCACCCTCGCCGCGCTGATCCTGGTCGCGGCCGTGGCCAACCTCAACCTGGCGGTCGCCAACGTCGCCCTGCCCGACATCGGCAAGGCCTTCAACGCCGGCCAGACCTCGCTCAACCTGGTCGCGGTCGGCTACTCGCTGGGGCTGGCCACCTCGGTTCTCTACCTCGGCGCCCTCGGCGACCGGCACGGGCGCAAGATGATGCTGCTGCTCGGCATGGCGCTCTCGATCCCGCAAGCCCAGATCGCCGCCTTCGCGCCTTCGATCGAGGTTCTCTTCGCCGCCCGGGTGATCGGCGGCATCTCGGCCGGCATGGCCTTCCCGACCACGCTGGCGCTGATCACGGCGCTCTGGTCGGGCGCGGCGCGAACCCGCTCGATCGCCCTCTGGTCGGCGATCGGCGGCGCGATCGCCTCGCTCGGGCCGCTGATCTCCGGCGCCCTGCTCGAGCAATTCGACTGGGGCTCGGTCTTCCTGATCACCCTGCCGCTCGCCGCCGTCGCCCTCTACCTGGCCTGGCGCTACGTCCCCGCCCACGTCAACGAGACGACCGAGCCGGTCGACAACTTCGGCGGCATCCTCTCGATCCTGCTGATCGCCGCGATCGTGATGGGGATCAACCTGGCACCGGTGCCCGGCAAGGGAACGCTGGCGATCGGGCTCGGCGTGATCGCGCTCGTCGCGACTGCGGCATTCGTCATGCGCCAGCGCCGGGCGCGATCGCCGCTCTATGACCTCGAGGTGGCCGGCCGGCGGATCTTCTGGGTCGCCGCCTGCGCCGGGATCATCGTCTTCGGCTCGCTGATGGGGGCGATGTTCATCGGCCAGCAGTTCCTCCAGAACGTGCTCGACTACTCGACCGTGGATTCCGGCCTGGCGATCCTGCCGGCGGCGGCGCTGATGGTGGTCGTCGCCCCCCGCTCGGCGAAGCTGGTCGAGGCGCGCGGCGCCCGTTTCACGCTGCTCGTCGGCTACCTCTTCTGCCTGCTCGGCTTCCTCACCATGCTGCTGCTCTGGAAGCAGGGCATCTCCTACTGGAAGGTGGGCCTCGGCTACGCGCTGATCGGGATTGGGGTCGGCTTTGCCGGCACCCCGGCCTCGCACTCGCTGACCGGCTCGGTCCCGGTCACCCGCGCCGGGATGGCCTCGGGGACCGCCGACCTGCAGCGCGATCTCGGCGGCGCGATCATGCAGTCGATCTTCGGCGCCCTGCTCACCGCCGGCTACGCCGCCGCCGCCGGCGCCGCGATCGCCTCCTCGGGCGAATCGGCCAAGGTCACGGAGAACGTCGAAGGCGAGCTGACCAAGTCCTTCTCCAGCGCCGCCGACCTCGCATCGCAGTACCCGGGCCACTCGAACCAGATCATCGCCGCCGCCAAGGCATCGTTCCTGCAGGGGGACGAGCTCGCCTACGCGGCGGGAATCGTCGCCGTCCTGCTCGGCGGGGCGCTGGTCTTCTTCTTCTTCCCGAAGCGGGACGAAGAGGAGTCGCTGCTCGCCAGGTACCAGGCGGAAGACAGCGAGCCCGCTGTCGCTGCCTGAGAAGATGGCGGCCTTGGCTGCCGGCAGCGAAAGAAGTCAGTCCCGCCTCGGAGCAACCTTGCGCGAAGGCGAGCGGGTGACCCCGCTGGAGCTCTTCTTCGACCTCGTATTCGTGCTGGCAATCACCCAGTGCACGGCGCTGATGTCGCACCACACGACCTGGAGCGGGCTGGCCCAGGGGCTCCTGGTGCTGGGCATGCTCTGGTGGGCCTGGGTCGGCTACTCGTGGCTGACCAGCGTGCTCGACCCCGAGGAGGGGGCGGTGCGCCTGGTCATGTTCGGCGCGATGGCGGCGCTGCTGCTCGTGTCGCTCTGCGTGCCCGAAGCATTCGGCGACTTGGCGCTCGTCTTCGCCCTCGCCTACGGCGCAGTGCGCGTCGCCCACATCGGCCTCTTCATGCTCGCCAGCCCCGACGACGACAACCTGCGGCACTCGGTGCTGGGCCTGGCCGCCAGCAGCGCGATCGCCGTGCTGCTGCTCGCCGCTGCCTCGCTCTTCGACGGCGCCGCCCAGGGTGCCCTCTGGGCGCTCGCCCTCTTCCTCGACATGGGCGGGCCCTACCTATTCGGCTCCGAGGGCTGGAAGCTCGTCCCCGGCCACTTCGCCGAGCGCCACGGCCTGATCGTGATCATCGCCCTCGGCGAGTCGATCGTCGCGATCGGGGTAGGCGCCTCGGGCGCGCTCGATCTCGGCATCGGCACCGCGGCGGTGCTGGGCGTCGCCGTGGCGGCGGCGATGTGGTGGATCTACTTCGACATCGTCGCGATCGTCTCCAGCCGCCGCCTCGCCGAGGCCGAGGAGGGACGGGTCCAGAACGAGATGGCACGCGACTCCTACTCATACCTGCACCTGCCGATGGTCGCCGGGATCGTCCTGGTCGCGCTCGGCATGAAGAAGACGATCGGCCACTTCGACGATCACCTGCACACGGTCGAAGCCTTCGCCCTGCTCGGCGGCGTAGCCGTCTACCTGCTCGGCCTCGCCGCCTTCCGCTACCGCCACGTGCACACGATCAACCGCCAGCGACTCGGCCTCGCGGTCGTGCTGCTGATCCTCGTCCCGGTGGCGACCGCGGTGCCGGCCCTGCTCGCGCTCGCCGTGCTCAGCATCCTGCTCTGGGCGATGATCGCCTACGAGACCCGCCTCTACGGCGAGAACCGCCACGAGGTGCGCCGCCCTCAGGCGACCCAGGCCTGACCGGCAACGAGCGCTTCGCCGCTAGCTGGTCGCCAGGCCGATGGCCAGCAGCGGGAAGGACAGCATCAGGCCGAGATAGGCGCCGATCATGGCGGCGGTGGCGACGCTCGTCGTGCGTGAGCGCAGGCCCGAGATGACGCCGATCAGGAAGATCGCGGCGGCAAGAACGAGGCCAATCCAAAATACGTCCGGCATCAGCGCCGCGAGACTATCGAACAGGGAGGATTCGGCGGGCTGGTGGCAAACCGGATGAGCATGGATACCGGCGGCGGCGTCAACAAGAAGCTGACCCTTGCGGCGATGATCTTCGCCGTCTCGATGACCTTCATCGACATGACGATCGTCGCGATCGCGGTGCCCAGCCTGCAGGACGACCTCTCGCTCTCCTCGACCGGAGTGCAGTGGATCGTCAACGGCTACCTGCTCTCGCTCTCGGCCCTGTTCGCCTTCGGCGGCCGCATCGCCGACATCGCCGGGCACCGCAGCATGGTCGTGCTCGGCGTGATCGTCTTCGCCACCGCCTCCGCCCTCTGCGGCGCCACCCCGACCGGCAGCCTCGACGAGGCCTGGATCGTCACCTTCCGCGTGATCCAGGGGGCCGGCGCGGCGATCATGTTCCCGGCGGCGCTGGCGATCGTGCTCGGCGCCTTCCCGGTCAGCGAACGCGGCAAGGCGCTGGCGCTCTTCTTCGCGATCACCGGGGGGCTCACCTCGATCGGGCCGCTCGCCGGTGGCTACCTGGTCGAGATCAGCTGGCGGACGATCTTCTGGGTCAACATCCCGGTCGCGATCATCGCCCTGGTCCTCACCGCGATCGCCAAGCCAGAGAACGCGAAGCACCCGGCGCCGCTCGATTACCGCGGCACCCTGCTCGTCTCCGGCGGCATGGGCCTCGCTGTGCTCGGGTTGCAGCAGTCGAGCGTCTGGGGCTGGGGCAGCGCGATCACCTGGATCTGCATCGCCGCCGGGATCGCGCTCCTCGCCGCCTTCGTCCTCTACGAGCTGCGCATCGAGAACCCGCTGATCCAGATTCGGACCTTCGCCGACCGGGCCTTCGCGGTGGACAACGCGATCCTCTTCCTGCTGATGATCCCCTTCATCCCGCTCTTCTTCTTCGCCAGCATGTACGCGCAGATATCGCTCGGCGAAAGCGCCTCGGAAACGGGCCTCTACCTGCTGATCTTCTTCGCCGGCTTCGCGGTCTCCTCGCAGTACGGAGGAAGGATCCTCGACCGGGTCGGCGCTCGGCCCGCGGTCATACTCGGCTGCGCCGTCGCTGCGGTCGGCTTCGCCCTCTGGGCCCACTCGCTGACCGACCTCTCGGTCAGCTCGCAGTGGTACTACATCGTCATCGCCGGGGCCGGGGTCGGCTTGGTGCTCAGCCCCGCCAATACCGACGCGCTCAACCGGGTTCCGGCGAGCCGCTACGGCGAGGCGACCGGGATCACCCAGACCGTGCGCAACTTCGGCTCCAGCCTCGGCATGGCCGTGCTCGGCACGATCCTGATCCTCGAAAACAAGGCAAACCTGGAGTCGACCCTCGGCGCCGAGGGCGTGCCGAAGGCGCAGGCGGACGAAATCGCCGACTCGATCAGCCAGGGCAGCTCCAGCAGCAGCGAAGGCTTCGCCGAAGTCGCCGGCGCCAACGCGCACCAGCTCTTCGCCGCGGTCCAGCACGACTTCGCCCTCGCCACCCGTACGGTCTTCTACGCGATGGCCGGGGTGATGGCCGTGGCCTTCGTCGTCGCCTTGGTGACGATGCCCGCCGGCAAGGTCACCGAGCTGCCCACCGAGCCGGACGACAGCACCGCCTAGCTGGGAGGGTGCACCGCCGCCGCCAGGCGGCGAGGGGGTTTCGCCAGACCCTCCTAGGCCGCGATCAGCGCCACCAACGCCGTGACGAGCGCGGCGGTCAGCGCGGCGATGATTCCGCCACCGACCAGCATCAGCGTGCGGTTCAGGCCGTCGAAGCCTGCCTTCATCCCAATCCGTATCTCGCGTACATCCGCTTCCACCCGATCGAAGCGGTGATCGACCTGCTTGAAGCGCTCGTCGACCTGCCGGAAGCGTTCGTCCACCCGGTCGAAGCGTTCGTCCACCCGGCCGCTCAACGCATCCAAGCGATCGTCCGTCCAGTTCACTCTCATCACCTCCATGCCTCCAGCGTGCCTCGGGTCGCCGCAACCGTTGCGCGCTGAATGTCACAGGTCTGAAGCTTTTTGTCTGCGGCAGACGTTACAGAATGGACAGCGCTGAGCGCCGCGAGATAGGTTTTGGACGTGAAGCTGCTCGCCTTCAGCGA
Source organism: Solirubrobacterales bacterium (assembly GCA_044867925.1). Taxonomy (GTDB): domain Bacteria; phylum Actinomycetota; class Thermoleophilia; order Solirubrobacterales; family 70-9; genus VRUE01. Next base: position 5,123 of record JBIOVV010000076.1, read on the forward strand.
CCTGCACCGCGACCTCGGCCAAGCCGCCGAGCTGGTCGCGATGTCGGCCGAGGCCGACGTGGTGATCGGCGCCGGGGACTTCGCTTCGGTGCACGAGGGATTGGCCGAGACGATCGCCGCCCTGGCCGGGATCCAGCAGCCGACCGTGCTCGTGCCCGGCAACAACGAGACCGAGGATGCGCTGCGCGAGGCTGCCGCGACCTGGAGCGCGGCGACGGTCCTGCACGGCGGCGGCGGCACGATCGACGGCGTCGAGTTCTACGGGCTCGGCGCCGGCGTGCCGGTCACGCCCTGGGAGTGGAGCTTCGACCTCGACGACGAGGCGGCGGCATCGATGCTCGAAGACTGTCCCGAGGGCGCCATCCTCGTTCTCCACTCACCGCCGCGGGGGCACTGCGACGCCAACGGCTCCGGCGATCATTTCGGCAGCCCCGCCCTGCTCCAGGCGATCGAGCAGAAGGCGCCGCGGCTCGCCGTCTGCGGCCACATCCACGAGTCCTGGGGCTGCCAGAGCCAGATCGGCGAGACGCCGGTCCGCAACCTCGGGCCGCAGGGAACCTGGATCGAGGTCTAGGCGGAACGGCGGTAGAAGAGGTGCGCGACGTCCGGTGCCTCGACCACCCGCACCTGCTCCAGCCCGACCTCGGGACCGAGGTTCTCGAGCAGGCGCCTGCCGCCGCCGAGCAGGATCGGCGCGACGTTGAGCAGGACCTCGTCGATCAGTCCCGCCGCCAGGTACTGCTGGGCGACCTCGGCGCCGCCGGCGATCGCGACGTCCTTCTCACCGGCGCCCGCGCGCGCCTGCTCCAGCGCCGACTCGATCCCGTCGGTGACGAATGTGAAGCTGGTGCCGCCTTGCATGGCCAGCGGCTCCCGCTCGTGGTGCGTGAGCACGAAGACCGGGTGATGGAAGGGCGGGTCATCGCCCCACCAGCCCTCCCACGGGTCCTCGCCCCAGGGGCCGGGACCGCCGCCGAACATCCCGCGGCCCATGATCGTCGCGCCGATGCTCTCGAGCCCCTCTTCCATGATCGCGCTGCTGGCGTTGGTCTCGCCTCCCTCGCGGCCGTGGGGCTTGCGCCAAGCGGCCAGCTTGACGACCCACTCGTGAAGCGCCTCGCCACCTTCACCCAACGGATGCTCCTCGCTCGGGTTGGGGCCGGCGACGAAACCGTCGAGCGAGACCGAGATCTGGAACCTGACCTTGCTCATGCCTCGAAGAGCTTGCCGGCGCGGATCCGCGCCGCCATCTCCTTGGACTCGTCGCGGTAGGCACGGCCGTCCTCGAACTCGATCGCCGGGTACTTGCGCTGCCCGGAGACCTGCTCCAGCTCATCGCGCTTGCCCGGACGCAGCGGTCCCTTCACCACCTCGTACTCGACCCCCTGCTCGTCGAGGGCCTTCTGCACCCGCCAGCAGGGGTGGCCGTCGTACTTCGCCCACATGACTGAGCAGCGATGGAGCTTGACGGCCACGACCCCACCCTAACGCGTCGTCGCAAATTCGCTACTCGGGGACGAGCCGCTCGGCAACCGCATCGCTGCGGAAGTCGAAGATCCGCCTCAGATCGCGCCGCACGAAGAGCCGGTCGGCGATCGCGCCGACCGGACCGAAGGGGACCCGGTAGCGCACCCGGTCGTGGATCACCGTCGCGCCGTCCTCGGTCGGCTCGAAGAGGTGGGTGTGCTCCCAGAGCGAGTACGGACCCCTGACCTGGATGTCGACGAAGCGCACCGGTGGTTCCCAGATCTCGATCCTGGTGCGCCAGCGGACCGGTATGCCGTGCAGCTTGAGCCTGTAGTCGAGCAGGGTGCCGGCCTCGAACGCGCCGAGCTCGGGCGTCGTCACTTCGAAGTGGAGCCAGGGCGGCGTCAGCGGCTCGAGGTTGAGGGCGTCGCCGTAGAAGTCGAATGCCCGCTCGATCGGCACCTCTACTCGCTGGCTCCGTTCGAGGATCCGGATGGACACCGGCTCAGTCTGGCAGCCCACCGGGTAGGGCTAACTTGTGGAGATCGCACCCCGCACCCTCATCGCCGGCGCCACCGGCTTCATCGGCGCCCGCCTCGCCCGGACGCTGGCGGGCCGCGACGGGGCGGTCAGGTGCCTGGTCCGCGATCGCGCGAAAGCGGGCTCGCTGGCAGCCGCCAGCCTCGAGCTCCACGTCGGCGACATCACCGATGCAGCGAGCCTCGACGGCGCGGGCAGGGATATCGAGATCGCCTATTACCTCGTTCACGCGATGGCCGGGGGCGCGGGCTTTGCCGAGCGGGAGCGCAACGGCGCCCTCAACTTCGCCCGCATGGCCAAGCGCGAAGGGATCGGCCGGATCGTCTATCTGGGCGGCCTCGGCGACGAGAGCGAGTCAGCCCACCTGCGCAGCCGCCACGAGACCGCGCGCGTGCTCGCCGACGAGGGCCCGCCCCTGACCTACTTCCGCGCGGCGATGGTGGTCGGCGCGGGCAGCGAGTCCTACCGGACCCTGCGCTACCTGGTCGGACGCCTGCCGGTGATGATCGCGCCCTCCTGGCTGCGCACGCAGACCCAGCCGATCGGCATCGACGCCGTCGTCGAGTACCTGCGCCGCGCTCCCGAGGTTCTCGAGTCGGCCGGGCGCGAGGTCCAGATCGGCGGCCCCGACGTGCTCTCCTACTCGGCGATGCTGGACCGGATGGCGGTCGCCATGGGCAAGCAGCCGCGACCGAAGCTTCCCGTCCCCTTCATCACCCCCTGGCTCTCGGCTCTCTGGCTCGGTCTGGTCACACCGGTGGACGTCAAGGTCGCCCGGCCCCTGGTCGAGGGCCTGACCACCGCGACGGTCGTCACCGACCGTTCGGGTGCCGCGCCTTTTGGCGTCTCCCCCGAGCCCTTCGACGAGGCGCTGCGCCGCGCCCTGGCTGAGGGAGATTAGTAACAGCATCTTTACTATTCATGACAGCTTTACAGCTATCATGACAACAATGGACACGGCTCAGATGGCGGTTCCCAGCATCAGGCTCCACGACGGCATCGCCATCCCACAGCTTGGTTTCGGTGTCTTCCAGATACCGCCAGAGGAGACCCAGGGCGTCGTCGAGCTGGCGCTCGAGGCGGGCTACCGGCACTTCGACACCGCCGCTGCCTACGGCAACGAGAAGCAGGTCGGCGCGGCGCTCGCCGCCTCGGGCCTGGCCCGCGAGGACTACTTCGTCACGACCAAGCTCTGGAACTCGCAGCAGGGGCACGACACGGCCCTGATCGCCTTCGAGGAGAGCCTCGATCGGCTCGGGCTCGATCACGTCGATCTCTACCTGATTCACTGGCCCGTCCCGAGCGAGGGCCGCTTCGTCGAAACCTGGCAGGCCTTCGAACGGATCCACGGCGAGGAGGCGGCACGCACGATCGGCGTCTCCAACTTCCGCATCGAGGATCTCGAGCTGCTGGAGCGGGAGACGAGGACCCGGCCGACGATCAACCAGGTCGAGCTGCACCCCCACTTCCAGCAGGCCGACCTGCGCGCCTGGCACGGCGAGCACGGGATCGCCACCGAGGCCTGGGGCCCGCTCGCCCAAGGCGAGCTGCCCAACGACGAGACGATCGGCCGGCTCGCCGAGGGCCGCGGGAAGACACCCGCGCAGGTGATCTTGCGCTGGCACCTGCAGCTCGGCAACGTCGTCATCCCCAAGTCGGCGACGCCGGAGCGAATCCGCGAGAACATCGACATCTTCGATTTCGAGCTCTCCCACCGCGAGATGGCAGCGATCGGGGACCTCGACCGCAGCAGGCGGGTCGGTCCCCAGCCGGCCACCTTCGCCGCTTAGCTGAGCCCAGGATCTCAGCGCTCAAAATTACTTGGGCAGTTTTCCGTTGCTCAGGTAATCTTCGCGCACTGTCCAACGAGGGCTTGTCAGCTAAAAATCCGACGCCTTTTCTCAAAGCCGCTCCTCGCCTTGCTGGCATTGGTGCTGTTCGTCCCGGCCGGTTGCGGCAGCACTGGCGAGTCCTCTGGCTCTCCCTCAGCCGGCCTGCCGAAAGAAATAGTGATCGGCGCCGCGATTGCCAAGACCGGCTATCTGGTGCCGTACGACGCCACCTTTGCCGCCGTCGAACAGCTGGTGAAGGAAACCAACGCCCGGGGAGGGATCGACGGGCACAAGGTCCGGGTGATCCAGGCCGACACCCGCTCGGATCCCCAGCAAGCGGTGCTGGCGGTTCAGAAGGTGATCGAAGACGGGGCCGATGTCCTTTTCTTCAGCGGCGAGGCGCTGACCGCGGCAGCCGGATCGCCACTCGCCGAGGAACACGACAAGCTGAACTTCGCCATCGCCAACGAACCCGGCTGGGGACCGCCGACGACCGGTCGCCTTTCCTTCAGCTCGAACCCGAGTCTCCTCAGCGAAGCCAGCGGCGGAGCTTCGTTCCTGTACGAGAGGGGCATCAGACATCCCTTCCTGTTCCGCGACACTTCGCTGATCTATGGCAAAGTCGACTGCTCCGCCTTTGAGCAGACCTGGGGGAAGCTCGGCGGCACGATCGCCGGCTCGGTCGATTTCGAGAACAGCGACGAGTCGATCGCGAGCCAGGTCAGCGAGCTGCGAAGCGCCGACGCCGACGCCGTGGTCATGTGCTCATATCCACCCGGCGGCGCCGCGGCAATCAAGCAGATCCGCGCCGCCGGCATCGATGTCCCGATTCTCGGACCCGCCTCCTTCGACGGCATCTTCTGGCTGAAGGGCATCCCGAACACCGAGAACATCTACGTGACCTCGAACGGCTCGGCCTACGACCCGCCTGACGAGGCGATGGCGAAGCTGTTCGAGAGCCTGCGTCGGGCCGGCGTGGACACGGACGTCTCCAGCGCTCTACTGGCGGCCTATGCCGCCGGGCAGCTGATGCTGGGCGCGATCGAAGAGACGGGCAGCGTCGACGGGAACGTCCTGGCCGATGCGCTCGAGGCAAAACCGCGCACGACGGTCATGGGCAGGGTCAGCTACACGAAGGCAGACCACTACGCAGCCGGGACGCGGTGGCCGGTCTACGTCTACTCGAACGGCAGGCCGAAGCTGGTCACGGAAGTCGAGTCGCGGTTCATCCCCGAATACGGCGATTAGGCGGCGCGCAACGAGGCTCTCAGCCGGCCATCGCGCCGGCAAGGGCCGGGCTCTCGGCGAGGGCTCGGTACACGAACTCCCTGAACGCCTGCCGATAGGCGAGCGTGAACCGATCGGCGAGAGTGCTGACGTCTGCGTTCGGATCCAGCGGCAGCTCGCGTGGCTCGATCGCTGAGGTGATCGCCGTGTCCTCCGCGTAGACACGCCCGTCGTAGGCGATCACTTGCGCGAGCTGCTCCTGATCGAAATTCTCGAGGCCTCCCTCGATCCAGTAGTGCGCCGACTCGGTTGCGCTGATCGCGCGGGCGGCGTGGAGCACACAGCGCTCGCCTTCCTCTGTGAGCAACCGGGCCGAAGTGAAGTTGGGAGCAACCACGTAGTAGGTCATTTCTCGCACCGGTCCCCAAACCGCTTCCGCGTCATCGCCGAATTCCGTCTTTCGGCGGAGCGTCACCTCGAGCCCATGACGTTCCGGCTCCAACGGCTCGATCACCTCCGGCATCGCTCCCAGGGTGGCCTGGTGCACGAAGGCGAAGTGAGAAACATCGCGGAAGTTCTCGATCATCAGCCCGAAGGCGACCGGCAGCTCGAAGGGAGTGCCATGGCCCCACGTCCACTCCGCGGCGTCGAACCAAGGCGGGATGGGGAGGTCGTTCAGCGGCTCCTCCAGCACCGTCCAGATCAGACCGAGGTGTGCACGCGCCGGATACGCCGGAATCCGGGCGCGCGACGGGATCTGTCCTTGGTCGGCAAGCGACGGGATCCGGGTACAGGCCCCATCGCGGCCCGCCCACTCCCAGCCGTGGTACGGGCACTGGACCGACCCGCCGCAAACCTTGCCCATGGAAAGCGAAGCACCGCGATGCGCGCAGCGGTCGGCGACGACCGCGGGCTCACCATCCTCGGTGAGGAAGACGGCAAGTGCCTCGCCGAGGAGTACGGCCCGCTGGGGACCCCGCTTCAGGTCTTGGAGCCTCGCGACAGGCTGCCAGCAGCGGCGCAGCGCGAGGGAAACGTCCTCGCTGGTCGGGACTCGAGATGAACTCTCACCATGCATCGTGCTGACTCGATTACTTTAGAGCCTTTTTTTCCTCACGGCTGCCTTCCCAAGTAGGAGCGCAGGACGTCGGGGTTGCGTTGCAACTCGCTGCGCAAGCCCTGGGCCCGGATCTTGCCGGTGCTGAGCACGACGCAACGGTCGGAGAAGTCGATCGTGCGGGCAGCGTTCTGCTCGACCAGCAGCATCGTCATCCCTTCCTCGCGCAAGCTCTGGAGCAGCTCGTAGACGGCGTCGATCATCTTCGGCGCGAGGCCAAGCGAAGGCTCGTCGAGGATCAGCAGCCTGGGCCTGCCGAGCAGGGCGCGGGCGATCGCGAGCTGCTGCTGCTCTCCGCCCGAGAGACGATCGGCCCGCTGGCGGGTGCGCTCGCGAAGGATTGGGAAGCGCTCGAGCGTTCGCTCCATCCAGACCTTGCTCTCGGCGTCGTTGCGGGCGCCGAGCCGTAGGTTCTCCGCCACCGTGAGGGTCTTGAAGATGTGCCGGCCCTCGGGCACCAGTGCCAGCCCCAGCCGCGAAATCCGCTCCGGTGCCATTCCGGTCACGGCGCGGCCCTCGAACAGTGTCTCTCCCGACGTCGGGCGCACGAGGCCGCAGATCGAGCGCAGGATCGAGCTCTTGCCCGCGCCGTTCGGCCCGATCATCCCCACCACTTCCCCTTGGCCGACGCTCAGATCGACCCCGTGGACGACCTCGATGCGTCCGTAGCCGACCCGGATCTCGCGCAGCTCAAGCATCGACCGCCGCCAGAAAAGAGCTGCCGAGATAGGACTCGACCACGGCGGGATCGGCTTGCACCTCTTGCGGCGTGCCCACCCGCAGGGTCCTGCCGTCATCGAGCACCTGCACCCGAGGGCAGAGCTCCATGACGATGCTCATGTCGTGCTCGATGAGCAGCATGCCGCAGCCGAAGTCACGCAGCACGTTGCGAAGAATCGCGACGAGCTGCTCGCGTTCTGCCTCGTTCAACCCGGCGGCGGGCTCGTCGAGCAGCAGGTAGCGAGGCTGGATCGCGAGCGCACGAGCGATTCCGAGCAGGCGCTGGCCCGCCGGCGGCAGCGATCCGGCTGGCCGCACGGCCTGCCCGAGGAGATCCAAGCGACCGAGGACGTCTGCCGCGACCGCGACCGCACGGCGCCTGCCAGCTCCCATCCCCATCGCTCCGACCGCGACGCTCTCGAGGCCACTCAGGTGCGAGAAGGGGAGGGCAGCCTGAAAGGTACGGCCCAGCCCGTCACGGGCGAGGCGCGCCGGGGACCTGCCGGTGACGTCGACGCCGTCGAGCGTGACGCTGCCGGAGTCAGGCGCCTGAAACCCGCTGAGGACGTTGACCAGGGTCGTCTTACCGGCGCCGTTGGGGCCGATCAGGCCGAGCGCCTCGCCCGGCCGCAAGGCGAGGTCGACCTGTTCGAGGACTCGCAGGCCGGAGAAGGCCAGCGACACCCGCTCAGCGCGCAGAGCTCCCTCGACAGAGCGGTTGGCCAGGCGCCGGCCGGCGACGGCGCCGCGAGCCCTGGGCAGGGAGGGGGCGGCGATCGAGCCCAGCCGCCGGGGCCGGCGCAGCTCACCGGCCTCACGCCCACCGGACAGCCCGTTCGGCATCGCGATCATCGTCGCCAGCAGGATCAGGCCGAGGCCGATCGCGGCGAGTCCGGGAGCCGCGCCGATCGTGATCGCACCGAACAGATCGGCGCCGTTCTCGACACCACGCAGCATCTCGTTCACCGTCGCGATCGCGATCGATCCGACCACCGCACCAAGGACGCTGCGGGCGCCGCCGACGACCAGCATCGTCATCGTCGTCACGGTCGCGCCGAAGTAGAAGGTGGTGGGATTGAGCACACCGGACTGGTGCACCGCCAGCGCGCCGCCGATACCGCAGAGGACCCCACTGAGGCCAAACGCGATCAGTCGCTCGCGCATCGGGTGGATCCCGATCGAGCGAGCGGCCACCTCGTCCTCGCGCGTCGCCTGCAGGCGGTAGCCGCTCGCCGACCACTTGAACGCAAGCGCGACGACGACGGCCGCGGCCGCCCAGATCCCGGCGGACTCGACGCTCGTCGTCGTCGGGATGCTGACCAGCCCGCTGCTGCCACCGGTCACCCGGTCCCAGTTGGCGACGACGTTGTAGGCGACGATCAGGAAGGCGAAGGTCGAGATCGGGATGGCGAGCGTGGAGGTTCGCATCAGCGGCAGGCCGACCACCACCGCCAGAAGAGCGGAGATCGCCGCGGCGATCAGCGTCGAGGAAAACGAGCCGAGATCGGCCTCGACGATGAACTGCGGCAAGCCAGGCGTCTGGAGCAGGGCGAAGGCCGCCGGCAGGGTGAGGAAGGCCGCGACGTATGCGCCGGCCGTCGCGAAGCCAAGCTGTCCGAACGAGTAGACGCCGCTGTTGCCGACGAAGACCTGCAGGCCGATGACGACGATCAGGTTGCAGAGGATCAGGGTGACGGTGCCCTGAAAGGACGGCGTTCCGCTGACGCCGACCAGGGCGACGACCGCGACCAGCGCCAGCGGCACCAGCAGCGAGGTCGCCGCCGAAGCGCGAGAGCGAAATCGGGCTCCGCTCACACCCGCGCCTTTCCGATTTCTCCCCCGAGCAGGCCGTGCGGCCTGAAGATCAGGATCAGCACGGGAACGGTGAACACGATCGCGTCGCGGAACGGCACCAGCCCGTCGGGGAGGTAGACGCCGAGCAGGGAAGAGAGCACTCCGAGCAGCAGGCCGCCGATCACCGCGCCGACCATCCTGCCGAAGCCGCCGATCACCACGGCGACGAACCCGACCAGGACGGGAGTGAGGCCCATCGTCGGCGACACCTGGCCGGTCTGCATGACGAGCAGGACACCGACCGCGGCGGCAAGCGCTCCACTGATCGCGAAGGCGATCGCGATCACTCGGTCGGCGCGGACGCCGAGCAGGCGCGCCATGTCGAAGTTCTCTGCCGCCGCGCGCATCGCGAGACCGGTGCGGGTTCGGTAAAGCAGCCAACCGAGGCCGCCGAGGACGACCAGCGTGAGCCCGAGGGTGAGGAACTCCAGGTTCGGCACGGTGATGCTGCCGATGCTGGTCGATTCGCTGATCGCGGCCGGTGTCTCGACCGATTGTGCCCGGGCGTCGACCGCCACGGTCACGACGTTCTGGAGAATCGCCGCGACCGCCAGCGAGGTGACGAGCTGGGCCGAGAGATCGGCGCTGCGCACCGGCCGGAAGGCCACGCGCTCGGCGAAGAGCGAGATCGCGATCCCGGTGAGCAGAGCAGCCGCGACTGCCGCGGCGAAAGGCAGGTCGGCGAAAACGTACAGAGCGAAGGCGGCGAGCATGATGAACTCGCCGTGGGCGAAGTTCATCATTCCCATCACCGTGTAGACGAGGGTGATGCCGAGGGCGATCAGCGCGTAGAGGCTGCCGAGGGCGAGAGCATCGATCAGGTTCTGGCCCAGCGTGGTCAACGGTCAGCTGAGCTCGAAGGCAAGCTGAGCGCAGTCGGCCCGGTAAACGAGCCGGGCGAACTCGAGCGGGCGCTCGTGCCGCGACCCCGCCGCTCGACCGAACTGGACGAAGCGCCCCATCAGAACCGGATCGCCAGCTTTGGCGCCAACCTGAGACGCGGCCCACTCGCTGAGAAAGGTGTGCTCGATCGAGACAGTGGCGCGGGTGAGCTCGAGCCCACTGGGCGCGGGCGGTTCCTCGCCGGCCTGGAACGCCCGCGCAGTGGCGAGCAGCCACGGCACGTCGGCGACGGTGGAAAAGGAGTCGATCAGGAAGACCGATGGCTCGCCGACGTCGGCCACCGCAGTGACGTATGTAATCGGCGTCTGCCGATCCGCAATCTCGAGGAAGTGCGACACGACGTGGTCGGGCTGGCGCTTGCGTGCGCCGAGCACGGTGATCGCCAGGTCGTCGCGACGCCCAAGCAGCAGTCTGACCAGTCCGGTTACCCGAACCTCACGCCGTGGCGGGGCAACGTAGGCACCCGATCCCTTCACCCGGAAGATGGCGCCGTCGCCGACGAGAAGCTCGAGTGCCGGCCTGATCACCGCCCGCGAAACCTTGAACTCTTCTTCGAGTTCGCGCTCCGAGGCGAAGCGAGCGCCGGGCTCCCAGCTCCCGGCCTCCAACGCCACCTTGAGGGACGTCGCGAGCTGGAAGTAGAGCGGTACATCGCTGTTGCGGTCAAGCTCGACACTGCCGACCAAGGGAACGGCGGAAGACTGCTTAGGCCGGCCCCGAACCGGTTGCGTGGGCTTGGCCATTTGAGTGCTCAGGATACCTTTCGCATCTGGGCGAGTGCCCGATCTGGCCTCAGTCAGGCGACTTGATTTCGACGGCCGTGACACGCGCGTGCCACCTGATCCTCTTCGCTGCGCATCGTGCCCCCGCGGCGCTCGCACCCGTGCGAGAAAGGGTGCCCGAGGCCTGAACACCCTCGATCCTGCCGGATATGCGAGCCGCGCCTCCGGTCTTGAGCTGTCCACCCAAGGAGAAGCGTCTACGGCGAACCGGGGCTCGCCCCTGGAGGGAGATCGCGCTGGTGTGTGTCCTGCCGTCGCCGCATCTCGCGCGCCAGCGGAAATAGACGGACCGAACCGCGGTTCGGCTGACGCCGATGAAGATCGGCAGGCCCTGGCTCGTCGTTCCGGTGTAGATGCCGGGCTTGAAGGCGGGTGGCCGCGGGGCCTTGATCCTTCCCGTCTGCTGGGCCCTGGCCGTCCTTCCCCCCGGCGCCTTGATCTCCGCCGAGACCCTGACCTTCAGCGCCCCGGCCTCGCGCAGTGTCCTTGCTCCACGCCCGGACAACCGCACCTGGACGCTTCTCTCGGCGCCCGCCGGGACCGAGAACCCGACTGCACCCAGACGCGTGCGCTTCGACGCCGCTGCTCGGCCGCGACTCGCGGCGACATAGACATCTCCGCTCGCCGCACAAGCCGCAGCGCCGATCGGACAGCTGACGCTGAGCCCGGTATCGACCCTTATCGATTGCCTCGATTCGCTCGCCTCTGGCTCACCCTCCACCCTTGCCGTCGCGCGTCCCGGCTCTGACTTCGGCGCTGGACACAGCGTCGGGTCGGCGGCGACCTGCCTGACCTCGGCCGCGGTCAGGGCGCCGTCGTAGACCAGAAGGCAAGACACGGCCCCGGCTGACTCCTCGCCTTTCCCCAGCCCGCTCGTGTTGTCCTGGAAGAGCCGCAGCACTCCAGACTCGAGGTCGAACCCCTGAGAAATCCTCGCGGCGGCCACTTCGGCGCCGTTCACATAGGCGGTGGCCCGCCCCGGGCCGCCGGGGATGCTTGCATTCGTGAGGACGATCTGAGCGTAGGAGTCATCCAGCACGATGCCCTGACTTGCAGCACCGTTGTAGAGCACGACTCTTCCGTCGAGGTTGTAGAGCCCATTGTCGGAGACTCCACCGGAGAGGTCGAGAATCCGCCGGTAACCGGAGGTATCGGCCAGGCGAAAGACCACCACCACCGAGTTGTCGGCGGGATCGACCAGGCCTGCGGTCGCCAGAGACAACCCGTTGCCCCGCGGAAAGGTCAGCACCTGATGACGACCAAGCCCATCGACCCGCTCGAACGCGAAGCGATTGCCCTGGCCGAGATCGGCAAGCCCAGGCGCGCCCGCAAGCTCGGAGGCAAGGTTGCCCTGAAACCGGTACTCCGCCCTCAAGGCAGCGGCGTCCGCGCTCCCAGTCGCGCCGACCAAGATCAGCACAGCCACCATCGCCCCAACAAGTCCGCCGGCCCCCCGCACACTCCGAGTGTACATATAGGTACCTATTTTGGTACTCCCTGATAGCTCACAGCGACCGGCCAGGGCGATGCAACTCTGCGCCGGATTTCGCCAGGGACCGCGCCCGGGAGCGCACACCGGGGGTCAACGCGCCAGACAGGATTCGAACCTGTGACCTTCGGTTTCGTAGACCGACGCTCTATCCAACTGAGCTACTGGCGCGGGACTGGGCTGGGTGGCCCAAGAGGGGCGATTCTAGAGATTCGGGTGCTCGGTTAGGCGGCTTGCGGCTCGCTGGGCTTGTTCAGCCGCACGTGCCACTGGACCGTAGCCGTCGCCACCCGCCGGCCCTCGGCGTCGGTCAGCTCGATCTCGCAAGGGAAGACCACCTTGCCCTCGGCGTCGAGGGTGGCGAGGGCCTCGGCGCCGTCGACGCCGAGCTTGGCCTTGGCCTCGATCGGGCCCTTGGCGATCTTTTCGTAGGAGATCTCGGCGTTGCGGGCCAGCGGCGTGACGTCGCCCATGCGCTCGGCGAAGGCGCCGACGAAGGCGGCTCCGGACGCAGTCTCGGCGGCGGTGAAGAGGGCGCCGGCGTGCTGAGAGCCGACGTGGTTGGTCAGCTCGGTGCGCTCGGGCAGCACGGCGGTCGCCTCGCCCGCCGAGAGATCGGTCACCTCCACGCCGAGGAAGCCAGCGAAGGGAACGGCCTGGGTCATGCCTTGAGCGATTGCGTCGAAGTCGGTCATAAGCGAGACCCTATTCCGTTCCGGTGTGCCTTATCCGCGCACAGGGCCCATAAGGCACAGCGGAAGCTCAGCGGCCCTCGAAGGTGGCGTGGCCGGGTCCGCCGTGCTCGAGGAAGGTCTTGACCGCGCGCTGCAGGTCCTGGCTGGCGAAGAGCTCGCCGGCCTCGGCGCGGATCGCCTCGTCCGCGGCGGGGATGCCCCCCTCGCGGAAGCGGCGCAGGACCAGCTTCGTCATCGCGTGCGCCTTGGTCGGGCCGGCCGCCAGCTCGGCGGCAAAGGCACGCGCCCGCTCGTCGAAGCCCTCGTCGTCGAAGACGCGGTTGACCACGCCCCAGCCCTCCAGCTGCTCGGCGCCGAAGAGCTCGCCGGTCATCACGAGCTCGCGTGCGCGGCCACTGCCGGCCCGCTCGGCGAGCCGCTGGGCGCCGCCCATCGAGGGCGTCAGACCGACCACCTTCTCGACCAGGCCGAACTTGGCCGAGCGGGCGGCGAGGATCAGGTCGCAGCCGAGCGCCAGCTCGAAGGCGGCGGTCAGGGTCAGGGCATGAGCCGCGAAGACGACAGGGAGCGGCAGCGCTTCCACCCGCTCGACCGCGCCGATCAATTCGTCCCAGAGCACGCCGGCCCGCTCCGGCGTGAGCCCGTCGAACTCGGCGACGTCGACGCCGCCGGAGACCGCCCGGCCATCGGCACGGATCAGCAGCGCTCGCGGCGAATCACCCTCGACCGCGGCGATCGTCTCCTCAAGAGCTTCGAACATCTCACGATCGAAGAGATTGAGCGGCGGGCTGTCGAGAGTCGCGACCGCCAAGCCCTCGTCGTACTCCAAGCGAATCGACATGGGAAAACCCTATGCGACTCCGCGTCTCCTGAGGATCTCTGGGGCCAAGCGAAACAAGGAAGAGGAGCCGGAAGGCTGCCGCCTTTCGGCGACCGGTGACGCAGTAGCGCGCCGGTCCCAGAGACCCTCAGGGCACGCGGTGGACCTCGAAGAGGTTCGTGCCCAACTCCTGCTCCGGCAGGCCGGCGGTGATCGCGATCAGGTCGCCTGAGCTGGCGATTCCGTGCCTGGCGGCCAGCGCCGCGCAATCGTCGAGCAGGCTGCGGACGTCGGTCTCGTGCTCGTTGAGCACCGCGGTGACGCCGAAGAGCAGCTTCAGCCGCCGCACCGTCTCGATCCGCGGCGAGACCGCAAGCACCGGCACGTTGGGACGGTGAGCGGAGACGAGCCGGGCCGTGCGACCGCTGCTCGTCGGCACCACCAGCGCCGCCAGACCGAGACGGTAGACCGCGCCGACCGCTCCCTGGGCGACCGAGTCGGCGACGTCCTGGGTCGCCTGGTCGGTACGACCGAAGAGCCACTCTCCGTACGGCAGGTCCGGCTCGGTCGCCCGGGCGATCCGGTCCATCACCCGCACCGCCTCGACCGGGTGCTGGCCGACCGCGGTCTCCTCGGAGAGCATCACCGCATCGGTGCCGTCATAGATCGCGTTGGCGACATCGGTCACCTCGGCCCTGGTCGGCCGTCGCGCGATCACCATCGAGGCCAGCATCTGCGTCGCCGTGATCGCCGGCTTGGAGCGCTTGCCGGCGCCGCGAATCAAACGCTTCTGCACCACCGGCACCTGCGCGAGCGGCAACTCGATGCCGAGATCGCCCCGGGCGACCATCACTCCCCCGGTCGCCGCGGCGACGATCTCCTCGGCGTTCTCGGCCGCTTGCTGCTTCTCGATCTTGGCGATCAGCGGAATGTCGGAGTCGAGCGCGCGCAACCGCTCGCTGACCGGCTCCAGGTCGGCAGCGGTCGAGACGAACGAGACCGCGAGCAGGTCGATGCCCTGCTCGACCGCGAACTCGACCCAGCCCAGGTCGACCGAGGTGGCAGCCGGGGTGCTGATGCCCGGCACGTTCAGTCCCTTGTGCGAGGAGAGCGTGCCGCCGACCTCGACCTCGCAGTCGACGCCACCGTCTTCGGGACCCCGCACCCGCAGCCGAATCGAGCCGTCGGCGAGGTAGACCGGTTCGTCCTCGCGCAGCGAGGTCACGCCGGGCCAGGTGACCGGGATCGTCTCCCGATCCCCCTCGACCTCCTGCGGCGTCAGCTTCACGTGCATGCCGGTCTCCAGCTCGGCGACGTCGCCGCGCAGCTCGCCGATCCGCAGCTTCGGCCCGGGCAGGTCACCGAGCACCGCCACCTCCTGGCCGGCGCGCTCGGCAGCGGCGCGGATCGCCTCGACCGTGCGCGCGTGGCGCTCGCGATCGGCGTGGGAGAAGTTGAGGCGGAAGACGTCGGCGCCGGCCTCGACCAGGCGCACCAGCGTCTCGGGCTCCCAGCTAGCCGGCCCGACCGTCGCGATGATCTTGGTTCGCCTTCCGTGCTGCACTTCCATGACTGTAGAGCGTGACGAATCGCACCCCGAGGCCCAGACGTCTACACCGATCTCTGTGACAATGGCCGGGTGAGCAGCGTCGCCGAGCGTCCCGCGGGCACCGAGGTGCCGGCCTTTCCCGATCTCGTCGGAGAGGCACCGCCTTCGCCCGCCGGACCGATCGAGCCGGCCGAGGCCGCGGCGCTGCCCAAACCCCCCGTGGTGCCCCTGCCGCGTGCGGCGCAGATGCTGCGCTTCACCCAGCGCCAGATCGAGTACGTCTTCGGCGCCCAGCGCCGGATCGGCGAGGTCTTCCGCATGCGGACCGCCCTGCCGGGCGGCCCCGTCGTCACCAGCCACCCCGACCACGTTCGCTCGCTCTTCACCGCCAAGCCGGAGCTGGCGCCCTCGCTGACCGGCGAGTCGCCGCTGCGGCCGATCCTCGGCACCGGCTCGGTGCTGACCTCGCTCGGCGAGCGCCACATGCGCCAGCGCAAGCTGCTGCTGCCGCCCTTCCACGGCGAGGCGATCGAGCGCTACACGACGATGATCGCGGCGGCGACCGAACGCGAGCTCGACCGCTGGCCGCTCAACCAGCCTTTCGCGCTGGCCCCGCGCATGCAGGCGATCACGCTCGACGTGATCATGGCCGGGATCTTCGGCATCGAGGGCAAGCCCAAGCGCGGCACGCCCGAGTACCGCATGCGCTCCACGGTCAAGCGCCTGGTCAACGCCTCCACCTCCCTCGTCGGTCAGGCGGGAGAACTGCTCAACATCGGCCGCGAAGACGCGGTCGGCGTGGTCAAGCTCGGCGTCACCCTGCTCGACCGCCCCACCTACGCGGTGATCAAAGCCCGCCGCGCCGACGAGCATCTGGCAGAGCGCCGCGACATCCTCTCGCTCCTCCTGCAGGCGCGCACCGAGGAGGGCGAGGCGATGGACGACAAAGAAGTCCGCGACGAGCTGCTCACCCTCGTCCTCGCCGGCCATGAGACCACTGCGAACTCGCTCTCCTGGGCCTGGGAGCGGCTGGTGCGCAACCCGGACGCCCACGAGGCCCTGCGCGAGGCGACCCGCAACGGCGGCGACTCCGCCGAGCAGGTGGAGGCGACGATCGTCGAGAGCATGCGCTCACGGCCGGTGGTCCCCTTCATCGGCCGCCGCGTGACCGTGCCCTGGCAGCTCGGCCACTACAGCGTCTCCGCCGACACCCCGATCGGGATGAGCATCCTCCTCGTCCATCATCGCGAGGACCTCTACCCGGAGCCGTTCGAGTTCCGGCCCGAGCGCTGGCTCGGACGCAAACCGGGCACCTACGAGTGGATCCCCTTCGGCGGCGGCATCCGCCGCTGCCTCGGCGCCGCCCTGGCGATGGCCGAGATGCGCGTCGTGCTCGAGGCGACGGCCCGCCGCCTCGACCTCGAAGCCGCCGAGCCGGAGCCCGAGCACGCCCTGCACCGCAACGTGACGATGATCCCCGCCCGCGGCGGCCGCGTCGTCCTGCGCTCACGCCGGGCCTAGAGCCTTACAATCGAGCCCTTGCCCGGAGAGGTGGCCGAGTGGCTGAAGGCACTCGCCTGCTAAGCGAGTAGGGGGCGCAAGCTCTCTCGAGGGTTCGAATCCCTCCCTCTCCGCTCCGCGCCGGCGGTTAGTCTCGTCACCGTGTCGGCTCGCTCGCACGCGGAATTCGAGGCGATCTTCGCCGCGGTCGAGGCGCCGTTTGCCTTCGTCGACCTCGACGCGATGTGGGCAAACAGCGACGCGATGCTGGCGCGGGCCGGCGCAAAGCCGATCCGCGTGGCAAGCAAGTCGCTGCGCTGCCGAGCGCTGCTGGAGCGGATACTCGCCCGTGACGCGCGCTATGCCGGCTTGATGACCTTCACCCTGCCGGAGACGCTCTGGCTGGCCAAGGAGGGTTTCGAGAACCTGCTGCTCGCCTACCCGACCGCGGACAGCGTCGCGCTCGAGGAGCTGGCGCTGCGCTCGGTCGCTAATCCCGGCGAAGCGCCGATCCTGATGGTCGACTGTGCCGAGCACCTCGACGCGATCGAGTCGGTCTTGGGCGCGGGAGCGGCGCCGGTGCGGGTCTGCATCGAGCTCGACGCCGGCTGGTGGGCGCTGGGCGGGCGGATCAAGGTCGGCCCCAAACGCTCCCCCGTGCATACGGTCGAGCAGGCGGTCGAGCTGGCGCGCGAGATCGGGCGGCGCTCGCAGGTGGAGCTGGCGGCGCTGATGGCCTACGAGGGGCAGATCGCCGGCGTCGGAGACCGGCCACCGGGCCGTCGCCTGCGCGGCGCCGCGATCCGCGCGATGCAGCGCCGCTCCGCCGCCGAGCTGGCCGAGCGCCGGGGGGCGGTGGTCGCCGCGATCCGCGAGTTCGCCGCGCTGCCGATCGTCAACGGCGGCGGCACCGGCAGCCTCGAGCTGACCGGGGCCGAGGACGCGGTGACCGAGATCGCCGCCGGCTCGGGCTTCTATGCCCCCACCCTCTTCGACGCCTACAGCCGCTTCAGCCTCACGCCGGCCGCCGGCTTCGCGCTGCCGATCGTGCGCAAGCCCGGTGTTGGGGTCGCGACGGCGCTCGGCGGGGGCTACCTCGCCTCCGGCCCCGGCGAGCCGTCACGGGTCCCCTCCCCGTGGCTGCCCCATGGACTCGAGCTCGATTCCGAGGAGGGGGCCGGCGAGGTGCAGACCCCGCTCAGCGGCCCACCGGCCCGCGACCTGCGGGTCGGCGACCGCGTCTACATGCGCCACGCCAAGGCCGGCGAGCTCTGCGAGCGCTTCGACGCGCTCCACCTCGTCGAAGGCGACGAGATCGTCGACGTCGTCCCCACCTACCGCGGCGAGGGACATACTTTCCTTTAGGCCGATGGGCCTCAAAGCGATCTATATGACGACTTTGAGTCCCGTCGGCGGTAGTTAGGCGCCGAGCATGCGCTCCGCGTACTCGTTGGTGAAGGCGTGGCCGGGATCGAGCTGCTCCCGCGCCGCTTGGAAGTCGGCCCAGCGGGGATAGCGCTCAGCCAGGGTGGCCGCGGTCTGGAAATGGCGCTTGCCCCAGTGGGGACGACCGCCGTACTCGTCCACGATCGCCTCGACCGCTTCGAAGTAGGGGCGCCACTCCATCCCCCGGTACTGGTGCACGGCGATATAGGCGGTGTCGCGTTCGTGCGAGGGGCTGAGCAGCGCGTCGTCGGCGGCGGTGACCCGCATCTCGATCGGGAAGAAGACCGGGTAGCGATTGGAGCGGACCCACTCGATCACGCGGCGCGCCGCCTCCGGCCCATGCTCGCGAGGCACGCCGTACTCCATCTCGGTGAAACGGACGCGGCGCTCGTTGGCGAAGATCCGGTCGCTGCGATCGGTCGAAGTGCTGCCCGAGGCGAGCCAGGCGGCGAGCCGCGAGAACGAGGGGATCGCCCGGGGCAGGGCCTTGCCGGCGGCCGAGATCGCCTCCAGCGCCCAGTTCTCGAGTACGACGTCGTTGAGGAATGCGGCGGCCCGGCCGCGGGGACGTGGCGGCTCGTCGGTGCGGTTGCGTTCGAGGACCAGCGCCGAATCCGCGTAGGGAAAGGTGAAGAGCTCGAAGTGCTCGTGGGCGTCAGCGTGCTCTTGAAAGGAGTCGAGAACCTCTTCGCGCGGCATCGGGCTGTCGACGCGGTGCAGGGTGAAGGCCGGCAGGCAGCGCAGCGTCACCGCCGAGATCGCCCCGAGCGCGCCGATGCTGACGCGGGCGGCGCGCAGCAAGTCGGCATCCCCTTCCGCCGTCAGCTCGCGCACCGAGCCGTCGGCGAGGACCAGCTCCATGGCGACGACCTGGGAGGAGATGTTGCGCAGCTTCGCCCCGGTCCCGTGGGTCCCGGTCGAGATTGCGCCGGCGATCGTCTGCCGATCGATGTCGCCGAGGTTCTCCATCGCCAAGCCCAGCCCGTGCAGCTGCTCGTTCAGATCGGCGAGGACCGTTCCTGCCCATACCTTGACCAAGCCGGAGGAGCGATCGGCGTCGATCACCCCGCTGAGGCTCCCGACGTCGATCATCGCGCCGTCGGTCAGCGCCGTCTCGGTGAAGGAGTGGCCGCTGCCCGCGACGCTGATCTTGCGGCCCACGGCCGCGGCGGCGGCGACGCACTCGGCGAGCTCGTCCCGGCTTGCGGGCCGCGGCCGCTCGGCAGGCGTGCAGGTTTGATCCCCGGCCCAATTGCGCCAGATCGCTGTCCCACCCGCCTTCTCGCCACTCGCCGAAGCCATCTCGCGGGAGCCTAGACCGGTCAGCCCGCCGCCGCGCGGATGGTCGGCGGCGCCAAGGCGTGAAAGGCATAGAAGACGGTGCCGATCAGCAACAGGATGATCGCCAGGCTGGGCGCCGCGTTGCCCGCGACGCTGGCGGCGCCGCCGCCGGCGAGGCCACCGATCACTTGACCCGCTGCCCAGGCCATGTTGGAGAGCCCGGCGGCAAAGCCCTGATGCAGCCGACTCGCCTCGGCCACCTCGGAGAGCATCGTCAACGCCGGCGTGAAGCAGATGCCCCCACCCAGCGAGGTCAGGATCAGGCCCGCCATCACCACACCCATCGCCTGCCCGATTGCCACGGCCGCCATGGCGAGGGCGCAAATGCTGAGGCCGACCATGAAGGGCAGCCGCCTCCCCACCCGATCGGAGTAACGGCCCGCGATCGGGGCCAGAACCGCCTCGAGGGCGGCGCCGGCGATGAAGCCGCCGGCGATCAGCGCATGGCCACCGCCGAGATCGTCGATCTGCAGCGGCACCAGCACCTCGACCGCCCCGAACATCACCGAGGGGATCGCGACGAAGGTCGTCGCGATCACGATCGGGCGGCTGAACATCGTCGCGGCAACCTCGTGCAGGTTCTGGGGCTCCGGCGCCTCGGCCTCGGGCAGGCGAGCGGCATAGACGGCAAGCGCGATCGCCACCCCCAGGACCGCGCTGAAGACGAGCTCGGTCCCGATCGTCGCCGCCACGGCGCCCAGCGCCGGGCCGAGCAGGGCACCGGCCACCGCGGTGCCGAGCGCGGTGCCGATGATCGAGCCGCGGCGCTCCGGCGGCGAGACGCTGATCAGCCAGGTCAGAGCGCCGGACCAGATCAAGGCCCCCGCGCCTCCCTGGACGAAGCGCGCCAGGTCCAACAGCACGAACTCCTCGGCGAAGCCGAAGGCAACGCTGGAGACCCCCAGCAGGAGCAGCCCGACGATCACCGTGCGTCGGGGGCCGAAGCTCGCGGCAAGCAGGCCGGCCGGCAGCGAGAAGGCCAGCGTCCCGGCGGCATAGGAAGCGGACAGGACCCCGGCCTGTGCCTTGCTCAGGCCGAGATCGGCGACGTAGTCGGGAAGCAGCGGCGCGATGGCCGAGAAGAAGACGACGTCGAAGAAGACCATCGCCGAGGCAAGTATGAGCAATCGACGCATTGCAGACAATACAATCATCTAGAGCGTTCCCGGTCGTAGGCCGTCGCGTCTAGCATCGACGGATCGCCTACTCCCCGGAGGGGTGGCAGAGCGGTTGAATGCACCGGTCTTGAAAACCGGCAGACATCGAAAGGTGTCTCGAGGGTTCGAATCCCTCCCCCTCCGCTTATAGCCTCAAATTTAGCTTGCTAGCGCGGTTTGCGGAGTCCCTGCGAGGCCGCGGGCGAGTCCGGTTGGCTCCGGCTGCATCCGATTGTGACGGTGGCTCAGGGTGGCACGACGGTGGCACGGCCGACCTAGGCGACCAGTCTCCTCGGCCTATCCGGTGCCGACTCCTCCCTCACAGCAATGTGCGGTTCCTTGCTCTGCCGAACAAACTGAGACATCCAAGCTCTTCCTGAGAGCCTTCCTGGTCGCCTCATCGTAGTCCGCATCATGCGACACAAGCTTTCGGTCGGGGCTATTAGCTGCCGTTCGCACATATAACTTGAGATCCTCACCGACGAGACCCGTTTCTCGGATAGTCAAGCTCTCCTTCTTCGTCAACTTGCGCCGGTCGACCTCGACTATCTTTTTTCCGAGAATCAACTCCTCCAGCCACTGTCTCGCAAAGGTCGTCTCACCAAGCTTTTGCTCGTACTGGGACTGGATCAGTCCCTCCGCATCCCAGACCAACCGCGCGGTGTCCGCTTCGTGCATCGCGTTCAACAACGCCACCTTCGATCCATCATCCGGAGGATTAGACCGACCGGAGGCGATCAGAAGAACCTGAACGTCAATCACCAAATGGCGCATACCTAACGTCTTAGCTCAAGCTGCCAGCTTCAGCGATTGCCAACGCTTCTCTGTATCGCTCATCGAAGAAACCTTTAGGCCAATCTTCAAATTGGCCAGTGCTATCTAGATCAAGTGAGCGCACAATTGACTGAGATCCATCACGCTCTACGTACAGAACTCCTACGATTGCCGGATCTACCGCACCCTCGGCGATACGTCTCCTAAGACGCAGCAATAGGTGCTCACTGTGAGTCTCAACAATGCACTGTTTCTTTCCACCTTCCGCACCTGAAATAAACAAATCAGCAAGGTCAGCTTGTGCTGCGGGATGAAGGTGTAGCTCTGGCTGCTCGATGAGCAAAGACCCATATTCAGGGGTTGTGAGAACGCGAGCTACAATGGGCAGAAGCTGAGAGAGACCCTCTCCCATATTGGCGAGGTTGATTCCCGAAAAGCCATCTCGCTCATCCCCCAATAGAGCAAGTATGGTCCCAGCTTCATCGACGTTGACCAACTCAAGACTTTGAAGCATCTTGAAGTTGTCGGCGACCCATCGGCTTACCTCTGATGCGAGCTGCTCACCGGATGATGAAAGATCGTCGCTTGCACGAAGCACTCGTAGAAGGTTCTCGCCGCCTGGCCCAAGCTCCGATGTCAGAGACTTTCCGAGTATCCCAAACCGTGGCACCGGTTGGCGCAGAGGAGCGACGTGTGCAACGCGTCCAAACTCGTTGACCCACGTAAACCACGCATCGTCAGATGTCATGACGTACTCAATGAGTTCGTCATCACGTTTTCGTCGATAGTTGACTTGTGACGATGGCCGAAGCATTGGAAGGAAGTGACGAAATTCCACCTCCACCCGTTTTTTGGCTGCTTTGGGAGCTTCAAGATGTGTATATCCAGCACCAACTCGCCGAACTGAGCTGAAGGTAGTTTCGTCCCCTCGTACGGACGCCTTCGAAACGACTATCGCGTTCTTCTTTGCATCAAAAGTGAAGGAAGTCTCCAGCCTATGTGGGATGCCTTTTCCGCGACGGAATGCGTAGCGTCGGTCCGCACCCTCAGGATGCAACATGAGGTCTATAGAGAAGGATCGTGCTTTGCTGCGCTGGCCGCCCCACAGAATGTCAAAGTAGCCACCAAGATCAACATAGGTTCCCGATGTCACTAGGGCCTGCCGAGATGTACTGTCATCGAGGGTTTGGGCCAAGAGCAGCATGGCATGAAGAAGTGATGACTTACCCGAGTTGTTCGCCCCGACAATGAATGTAAGGGGCTTCAGGGGAACATCCTTCGAATCCCGATAAGCCTTAAAGTTTTTAACGCGAAGGTTTGTGAACATTTGGAGCGAGTGATCATAAACAAAATGTGATCAAGTGCCTGTTCGCTGGCCACTTATGAGCGTGACCTAGAAGCTCGTCACCCCCGAGCGCAGATGTTTGCGGCAGGCCCGCACCACAGCCAGTAGCCGTAGGAACTGACAACCAAGCCCCGACCTACCCGCCAAACCAGCGCCGCGAGAGCGGCGGTCAAGGGCGCGAAGCGCCCGACCCCGAAGGGGTTGACGGCCGCGAGCGCGGTGCTTCAATCGCGCGGGTCGGGGTGCTTACCGACCGATCCCGAAGCCTCGCTCGATGCTCCTGGTCCTCTGCCCGGTCCGAAGCTGCTGTTCAAGGCCAAGCCTGCGCTGAGTATCGACAAGCCGTCGCCGGGCTGCCTCGCGAACCGCTCGCGCTACCGCGTCCTGCGGCTCGCGGCCGAAGGCGTTGCGCGTGTCCTTTACTCTGTGTTCGAGCCGGTAGCTCTCGATGCCCTGGACGCCACGATCCCAAGTCCTGGCCTTCGCCGGATCTGCGGGCCTTTGCCCTAGCTCTTTGACGATGTAGGAGGAGGGTTCGATCCGGGCGGCGGCGAGCGCTTGCGCTGAACGGGTGGCGAGAAGCTGATCGGCAATCTCGCGCTCTCGCCGGGCTTCCGTGCCCGGTCGCTCCATCTGTTCAAGCCTCTCGATCTCCCTGGCCAGCTTCTCCTTGAACATCGCCTCTCGTGTGCGGGCATAGGGCAGCTCCTCGCGGCGCTCGCGCCTGCCGAGTGCTTCGGCTGCTTCCCGGTCGGCGGCGGCCCGCTCGGCTTGGCCGCGAAGGTTCGTGACCGCCTGGCGCTGGCGCTCGTAGCTCTCCTGGTCGCGGGCCTCATGGCGGGCCGGGGTGCCAAGCTCGCTTCGCCTCGCCGCGATCTCCGCTGTGGGCAGCTTCGCCAACTCTGCGCGCAGCGCCTCGTCGTGGGCAGCGGTCTGAGCGCGGTCCCGCTCGGCAGCTTCGGCAACGTGAGCGATTGCATCCCGCTCGGAGCCGGCTGGCGCGTACTCGCTTCGCTCGGCCTGGATCTCCGGCGTCGCGTACAGGTAGGTCTGCTCGCGTGTGCGCGAGGTGGCGACGTAGAACTCCTGCTTGTCCATCGACGGGTCGGCCATGACGTAGGCGCGGTCGACGGTCGTGCCCTGAGCGCAGTAGGTCGTTACCGCGTAGGCGTGCTGAAGCGCGGGAGCCTCGCCGCCCAAGGTGGTCCGGGACAGGTAGTCCGGCCCGACCTCAACCCGGCGAGCCTGGTCGATGCCATCGAGGACGATCCGTCCTCTCTCGGCGTCCACCTGGGTGACTTCCCAGCGCTCGCGGTTGTAGATGCCGCCGGCGCGGTCGTTGACGCGGGTGATGACTCGATCGCCGGGGGCGAGGGGTGCGCCGCCTACCTCGATCTCCTCTGCGCCGAGCCTGCCTTCGGATCGGGCCAGCTCGCGCGCCGTCGCGTTCAAGCGCTCGACCTCGACGTTTCGCTTCGCCACCATCAGCGCGTCCTCGCCCTGGGAATAGGAGCGCCACCAGTCCTCGACCATCGCCACGCGGCGCTGCTCGGCGTCGGGTGCGACGGTCACCCGCTCGGCGGAGCGGTAAAGGCTCAGGGCCTCCCGTCCCTCACCCTCACGGATGCGCTTCGCAGCTTCGCGATCAAGGTCGTGGTTGTGGCGGATCACTTCGTGCAGGTGGACGGGATCGGTCCTCTCCGCGATCGCGGAGAACAACCCGCCCGCCTCGATCGGACCAAGCTGCTCGGGGTCTCCGACCAGGACCAGCTTTGCTTGGGCGTCATCGGCGTGGCCGATCACTCGGGCCAGATGCTCGGAGCCGACCATCCCGGCCTCATCGACCAGAAGGACCGAGTGCGAGGAGAGATTGACCTCGCCGCGATCAAGGTCTCTGAGCAGGCCCGCAACGGTCGTCGCCTCAAGGCCCTCGCCGCGAAGGACGTTTGCAGCGCGCCATGTCGGCGCTGCGACTCTCAATCTGAAGTCAGCCTGAGCCCAGCCTTCGGCTGCGGCGACGGTGGCGAAGCTCTTGCCGGTCCCGGCCTCGCCGATCACCACGGTTATGCCCTCCCGCCCAGCGAGCAGGCGCTTGACCATCTCACGCTGGTCGGGCTTCAGGGTCGGCCGGGCCGCGATCACCCTGGCGGCGACCAACTCGCCCGTTTCGCCACGCGAGTCCTTCGCCATCCGCTCGGCCGTCTTCAGCGCTTTGCGCTCCAGCTCCCAGATGCGCTTGGTGGTGTAGCGGGTGCCTTTGGCGGTCTCGGCGACGGTGACCACCGACTCGGAGGCGAGGAAGGCATCTGAAACCGCCTCGACCTCCTTAGCCGGGGCGCCATCGGGGAGCAGGTTCGCTACGGACTGCACGGCATCGCGGCGGTCGAAGTGGGAGGCGTGGGCGGTGACTTGGCGGTCGAGCTGCTCGACGGTTAGCTGTGTCCTTTCAGGCTCGCTTCGGCCGAGAGTCGAAGCGATGCCCTCTTTGCTCAGGCCAATCTCCTTCGCGCGAGCTTCCCAGCGCCCGCGCAGCGTCCCCTCGCCCAGGTCGCGCTCCTTGGCCTTGCGAGTTGCCAGCGTTGCGACCTGCATCGAGCGCGCCGAGGCGTCAGGGCCAGCCGCCTCGAGTATTTCCGCGCGGCGGGTTGAGAAGGCGCGCAGGTGCTCATCGACGAAGCCCTCGATCTCGGCGATGCCGTTGCGAACCTCCTGCCAGCGAACGCCGAGGCGACGGCTGAGCTCGTGGCGAAGGTTGGCCTCGTAGAGATAGCTGGCGGTCGTCGCGTGGTCATAGATCGCGGGGTGGTAGAGCCGCGACCAGCGCCCGTCCGGCCCCTTGGTGGCATTGGCGACGAGGACGTGGGTGTGGAGCTGGGGATCGCCGTTTCGGGACGAGCGGTGGACGTAGCCCGCGGCGAGGTAGCCGTTTCCCTTGACGAACTCGGAACCTCCAGCGCCCCGGCGTGTCCAGCAGGCTTCGCGCTGCATGTAGCGGAGAGCGGCTTTAACGGAGCGCTGGTGGGCGACCTTGACCTCGGCAGCGACCTCCGAGCCGCCGAGCGCCCAGGTGAGCGAGACGGACTTCGGGGCCGAGAAGGTGAGGTCGAAGCCTGGAATCGGTCCCTTGCCGCCGACCGCCCGCAGGCCAAGTGGCTCTCCCGTGGCGGGATTGTTGGCGGTCAGCATCGCCGTCAGCTGGTCGGGCTCGACCGTTCCAGAGAGGCCAAGCTCGGCCGCCGCGTCGCCGAGCCACTGGCCCTCTGCCTCGCCCTCGCCGGAGTAGTAGTCCTCGGCGCCTTCGGCGACCTTCTCCAGGTAGTAGCTCTCCTGGCCGGTTCCGAGCTTTCCAATGCTGAGCATCAGAGCCCTTGTCAAATCCGGCGGGCGGATCTGTCGGTTTTCCGGAGCAGGGGCATGTACCCCTGTTGTCCGCTGAGGTCGGCCAAGTGCGCCACTTCCTTGAAGCCGAGCGCCGAGGGCTTTTGCCCCGCCTCACCGGACAGTGATGTGGCGTGAGGGTGATGGCGGTGGGGCTGTAGAGGTGCCTGGAGGCTCGGCTGCCTGTGAGTGGCGTGGGCCTGCCTCTGTCGTGTCCCTGGCTCTAGCTCTCTGGCCTGCTCGCTGGGGGCTGCCTAGCTCTGTCTCGTGTGGCTGAGATAGCTATCGGCGCTGAAATTGGTGGCGCATTTGCCCGCCCTCGCCGGACAACTAAGCATGAGGCGATCGCGGCGAAAGAAATGCGGGGCGTTTGGGGCTTTCGCTCGGCTTAGAAGAAACCGACAGATGAGCCGCTCCTTTTTGACATATAGGCAGAGATGGCGAAGAAGCTAACGACCTCGATCCCCCGCATCGCCCTGACGCCGGCTGAGGCCGCTGCCGCAATCGGGGTCGGACCGGACTTTTTCAATGCCAACGTCGCACCCGAGCTGCGGCTGATCCGGCGAGGGCGCAAGCGCCTGGTCCCAGTTACCGAGCTTGAGCGGTGGACAACAGAGAACGCCCGCCGAGCGATCGGAGAAGCGCTGTGAGCAAGTGCACGCGCTCGATCGCACCGGAGGGTCCGCAGCTTCTAGGCTGCGCGGGATGGCCGACGCCAAACAGGAGAAAGCTCGCAAAGACCTTCGACGGGCACAGGCCAACTTCCAGCGCAAGATCGACAAAGCTCATGCGGAGCGCTTGGAGAACTTCAAGCGAGCACAGAAAGCCGGCCTGTCCCTTCGGGAAATCTCCAAAGAGGTCGGGCTGCACTGGACTCGGATCGGCCAGCTCCTCCGGGGCGAATAGAGAGAACGTCCGTAGAAAAAATTATACGGCGCTGCTAGTCTGGCAAGCGCCGATACAAAGCGGCTCCCGGCGGCGCGCTAACGCCAACCGGGAGCCTGACCACAAGGAGAGCAAGCTCCTCATGGCTGATCAGAACCCTACGGGTCGCGGCGCTGCCGTAGCCCTCGATCTCCCCGTCG